>JAODNJ010000497.1 GCA_025465155.1 Frankiales bacterium | reverse complement strand
CGGGCAGCAGGACGATGCGGCCGTTGGTGCCGTCGACCTTCTCGGTCAGGACAACGTCGCCCTCGAATGCGGTGGGGATCTCCAGAAGGCCGCCGTTCTTCGGGTCGAGCTCGTGATAGGTCGGGATGGACGGGTACTTGGTCGCCGAGTTGAGGGCGGCCAGGTCGACGGGTCGGAGACTGTCGAGGTGGGACACGGTGGGCCTTTCGTCTGGGTGAGATTGATACTGGGCGGCTCAGCTACAGGCGGCCAGCGAGTTATGCAGCGGGGGTACGGGCGCTCACGCCGTCACCTTTGCCGTCCGGTTGCGGGCGGCCCGGCGCTTCATGGCCCGCCGCTCATCCTCGGACAGGCCGGTCTCAGCCTGCCCCGCCTCGTCGCCAACGTGCGCCCACGATTTCCGGAGCACAACGCGGCCAATCAATGCTGGGTCCACGGCGAACTCCTTGGCCAAGGCGCGTTGCGTCTCACCGTTTGCGCAACGCCTCCGTATCTCGATTACCTTCTGATCGTTTAGCTTGCACTGCCCGTTGGACTCACCCCGGCGGATAGGCGGCGCAACCGCTCGGCCCTTCACTTTCGAATCTGCGACGTTGTCCGCCTGAGTTCCGGGCGTCAGGTGAGCCGGGTTGCAGCAGGGCGGGTTGTCGCAGGAGTGCAGGAGCACCGCACTGCCAAGGAGTCGGCCAGTCGTCAGCTGATAGGCCAGGCGGTGAGTCAGAAACCTCGCCCTGCCCCCGTGCCGATATATCGTGAACCGGCCGTAGCCCTTGTTGTTCACCTCCTTGGTCCATGCCCAGCAGGCGCCAGGTTCGGCCTTTCGGATCTTCGACCAGAACCGGGAGATCTCATCGGCGGTCAGGATGGTGCCGCTCACGCTGCGGCCGTCCGGTTACGGGCCCGCTGCCGCTTGAGCCGACGGCGCTCGCCTTCGCTCAGACCGCCCGACACCCCGTGCTCCTGGCCGGTCCCCAGCGCCCACTGCCCGCATTCCTGCATCACCGGGCAGGTGCGGCAGATGGCCGTGGCCTCTTCGATCTGGAGCAGCGCAGGGCCGGTGCTACCGATGGGGAACCAGATTTCGGGATCATGCTTGCTGCACTCGGCGAAGTGTCGCCAGTCGGTGCTCATCGGTTGTCTCCAAAGATCTCGGGGTGGGCGGTCTTCCAGTCGGTCCAGTGCTGCATCGGCTGGCCGTCGCCGATGGTGTGGATGTAGTCCATGACCTGAACCAGCGTCATCGGCCCCTTCGCCTTCGTGGTGTCGTACTCGCCGCCCCGCTGCCGGGGGAAGACGGGCGCCCAGAACACGCCGTACTGCCAGGCGACGCACCTGTACGACCAGTCGTCGTCGGCCCACTTGTGGAAGACGGAGGTGGTCTTGCAGTCCATGTCGAACGCTTGGGCCTGTTGCTTCTTGCGCCAGGACCCGTCGCCGAACCAGCGTTCCTGGTATGCCTCGATGAACGAGGCGATCATGCGGGCCTCGGCGTCGGTCGGGCGGGCTTCGGACTCGCGGTCGAAGCAGGCCGTGTAGAACCAGCCCGGGTGAGCCGAGGTCACCGGGATGCGGAGGGCGGTCAGCGGGTCGTGCTCGTCGGCGTCGTACTTCCAGGTGGTGGTCATCGTCCGGGCCTCCTTGCGTTGCGGCGCGCGTTCATCCGCGCCTTGATCTGCTCCTGGGTCGGCGGCTCCCACTTGTGCCAGCCGGGGCCACCCTTGGACGGCGGGCTCCACTGTTGGAAGTGCTCACGGTGCGGGATGCCGCAGTGCTGGCAGCCCTGCGGGGTCGGGCCGGTCATAGTCAGCTCCGGTCAGTCGGCGGTACACGGGCAGGTGGAGTCGCCCACGGCATCGATCGGGCATTCGCCGATGACGTCGTCGCCGCACCATTCGTCGCAGCAGGCGCAGTTCGGGCAGTCGGCGAGGTTGATGGGGCGGGCGGTCAACTCGGCGTCGATCGCGGCGGCCTCGTCGTGGAGGCGCGCCAGGATCCGGTCCGCGACGGGCAGCGGCTTGTCGGCGGCGGTCACGCGGTCCTCCTCGGGTGGCAGTCGGCCCCGGCGGCGTGCCCGCAGCCATCGGCCGCGCACGGGTCGCCGGCAGGGGCGTGGAACTGGCAGGCGTCGGCGGGGGCGGCGAGGCCTTCACCGGGCCCGAACCTGATGCGCGACCCGGTGGGCCAGCCTGCGATCACGTCGGCGAAGTAGTGACCGGCCTTGCGGGTGCGGTCGTCCAGGTGCGCGAATCCCGCGGCCTCCCGCAACCGGGCCTCGTGGCGCGCCTCCACGGCGGCCACAAGGGCGTCGATCGCGCGAGCCGGGCCACGGATTGCCTTGCGCTTCGCATCCCACACGGCCTGCTCGGCGCGCTCCAGCGGGGTGCTCACGCGTCCCACCCCTCGGGCGCCTGCTCGGCCACCAGGTCGGCGATCCACTCGGGCCACGCGCGCCGGTCCCATGCGGGGAACTGGACCAGCTCGCCGCGCTCCGAACCCGGCACGCGGCCGAGGACGGTGGCGTTCGACTC
>JAODNJ010000489.1 GCA_025465155.1 Frankiales bacterium | reverse complement strand
TGTTGAGTTCTCAAGGAGCGGACGCACACCAACCCCACCCTCACGGGCTTCATCGATGGCAACTGTTCCGATATACACCACACACCACAGGCAGACCCCACAGGATCCCCCCGCCACCCCCAAGGGGCCTCGCGCGGCGCAGAGAGAAAGTTACGTGGCATCCGGGGGCGGTGTCAAACCACCTGGAGGTGACGCCCGACACCGTTCCGTAACACCGGCGGGCGGGCCGGTCAGGCCCCCGTCGGCCCACCTGGTGCCCGCTGGACACCGGCGATGGTCCGCCGTCCGCGACGCAGGACGAGCCATCCGCCGGGGAGCCACGCGTCCTCCCCTGGCACGGCATCCGCGTCGGTCACCCGCTGGTTGTTCAGGTACGCCCCGCCCTCCTTCACGGTGCGCCGCGCCTCGGACAGGCTGCCCACCAGGCCGGTCTGCTGGAGGAGCGCAGCGACCGTGGGGACCTCGCCGTCGACGGTGACACTTCCGGCCTCCCGCAACGCGGCCCCCAGCGTGTCAGGCCCGAGCGTGCTCAGGTCCTCCCGCCCGAACAGCGCGCGACCGGCGGCCTCGGCCTGGCGGAGCTCCTCGGGGCCGTGCACCAGGCGCGTCAGCTCCTCGGCGAGCGCCCGTTGAGCGGTGCGGGCCGCCGGGTGCTCGAGGCTCTCCGCGATCAGGGCCTCGGTCTCCTCCGCGGGCCGCTCGGAGAACAACGGCAGCCACGCTCTCGCGTCGACGTCGTCGATGTTCAGCCAGTACTGGAAGAAGGCGTAGGGACTGGTGAGCTCGGGATCGAGCCAGACCGTCGCGCCCTCGGTCTTGCCGATCTTGCGCCCGTCGGAGGTGGTGATCAGGGGGGTCGCGAGCGCGTGGACGATCACGCCCTCGGTGCGGCGGACCAGGTCGACGCCGGCGGTGATGTTTCCCCACTGGTCGGAGCCACCCGTCTGCAGCGTGCAGCGCTGACGGACGTAGAGCTCGCGATAGTCGTTGGCCTGCAGGATCTGGTAGCTGAACTCGGTGTAGCTGATCCCGGCGTCGGAGTTCAGCCGGGCGGACACCGCCTCCTTGGCCAGCATCCGATTGACCCGGAAGTGCTTGCCGAGGTCGCGGAGGAACCCGATGGCCGAGAGCGGCGCCGTCCAGTCCAGGTTGTTGACGTAGACGGGCCCCTTGAGGCCCTGCTCCTCGGCCGGAACGTCGAGGAACGGTGCGACGCGGGAGCGGATGCGCTCGACCCACCCGGCCACGGTCTCGGGGTCGTTGAGCTGTCGCTCCGCCGTCGGACGAGGGTCACCGATGAGCCCTGTCGCGCCGCCCACGAGCACGATCGGCTGGTGACCGGCTCGCTGCAGCGCCCGCAGCACCATGAACTGCAGCAGGTGGCCCACGTGCAGGCTCGGCGCCGTGGGGTCGAAGCCGCAGTAGTACGTGACCGTCCCCTCGGCGAGGTGTGCCCGGAGCGCCTCCTCGTCAGTGCTCTGGGCGATGAGCCCGCGGCGGTGCAGCTCGTCGATGACGTCGGCGGAGGAGGAGGTCACGGGGTCCCATCCTGCCCGGCGCTCCGGCTCTGCCTCCGCCCGCCCCGACCACCACGCCCACCCGGGCGGAACACGCTCACCGACGACGCCCCGGTCTCCCAGAACCGCCACGGCAGGTCGGTCGCCCGGCTGATCCCGATCCGCGGGCCGGCGGACACGTCGGTGGGAGCGGACCCGCGGTGCAGCCGCACCGGAGAGGCGGGATCGAGCAGGTCGGCGTCCTTGTCGTCGGGTCCGATGGCCAGCGCCTGGGTCAGCCGTGCCGGCCCGCGGGCGAGGTCACGGTCATGCCGGGCGGCCGGACGGCGGGACAGCGCGACGTCCTCCCCCGCGACCACCTCACCGGCCCGCAGCAGCACGGCCGACCCGCGGCCTTCCGGCCCGACGACGACGTTGGCGCACCAGTGCACGCCGTAACTGAAATAGACGTAGAGCCGTCCGGGCGGCCCGAACATGATCTCCGCCCGCGGGGTCGGACCGCGGTGGGCATGGGAGGCCGGGTCCATGCCCTCACCGGAGTAGGCCTCGACCTCGGTCAGCCGGACGGCGACCCGGCCCGCGGGCCGGTCGGTGACGACCCAGCAGCCGAGCAGACCGGGCGCCACGACGTCCGCCGGCCCGAGCAGCTCGTCGGCGGAGACGAGCGGTCCCGGCTCGGACCGGCCGGACGGGGTCGGCTCGGAGGTCAGAGTGCCGCCGCCACCGGTGAGGACGCCGACCAGCGGCCGTGCTCCGCGGCGAGCTCCTTCAACGCACCGAGCTGCTCGGCCACCCGCTCGGGCGCCGTCCCTCCCCGCGCCTTGCGCGCGGCCAGGGCGCCCCGCACCGAGAGCACCGAGCGGACCTCCGGTGTCAGGCGCTCGTCGATGCCGGCGAGCTGGTCGTCGTCGAGCTGGTCGAGCTCCAGACCCGCCTGCTCGCAGAAGGCCACCATGGCCCCGCTGATCTCGTGCGCCGAGCGGAACGGCACGCCCTGCCGAACCAGCCACTCGGCGACGTCGGTGGCCAGCGCGAAGCCCTGCGGGGCGGCCGCCTCGAGGACCTCCGGGCGCAGGGTGAGCGTGGCGATCATGCCGGTGACGGCGGGCAGCAGGAGCAGCAGCTGCTCCATCGAGTCGAAGACCGGCTCCTTGTCCTCCTGGAGGTCACGGTCGTAGGCCAGCGGCAGGCCCTTGAGGGTGGTGAGCAGGCCGGTCAGGTTGCCGACGAACCGGCCTGACTTGCCGCGGGCCAGCTCGGCGATGTCCGGGTTCTACTTCAGCGGCATGATCGACGACCCCGTCGCCCATGCGTCGTCGAGCCGCGCCCAGCCGAACTCGGTCGACGTCCAGAGCACCACCTCCTCCCCCAGCCGGGACAGGTGCACGCCGACGAGAGCCGCGGCGAAGCAGAACTCCGCGGCGTAGTCGCGGTCGCTGACGCCGTCGATCGAGTTGTCGGTCGCCCGGTCGAAGCCGAGCTCGGCGGCGACGGCGTCGGGATCCAGCGGCAGCGACGACCCGGCCAGCGCACCGGACCCGTACGGGCTGACGGCGGTGCGTCGGTCCCAGTCGAGCAGCCTGTCGACGTCGCGGGTGAAGGCGTGTGCGTGCGCGAGCAGCTGGTGGGCGAGGAGTACCGGCTGCGCGTGCTGCAGGTGGGTCATCCCCGGCGCGGCGACGTCCTGGTAGCGCTCGGCCAGCCCCAGCAGCGCGAACTCCAGGGAGGAGAGCTCTCCGACCAGCGCGCGGACGTGGTGGCGCAGGTACAGCCGCAGGTCGGTGGCCACCTGGTCGTTGCGGCTGCGGCCGGCGCGCAGCTTGCCGCCGAGGGCACCGAGCTTCTCGGTGAGTCCGCGCTCCAGCGCCTCGTGCACGTCCTCGTCGGCCTCGACCGGCGCGAACGTGCCGTCGGCGACCTCCGCGGACAGCTCCGTGAGGGCGCCGATCATCGCGGTCAGCTCGTCGTCGGTGAGCAGTCCCGCACGGCGCAGCACCCGGGCGTGCGCCCGGGAGCCGGCCAGGTCGAACGGCGCCAGGCGCCAGTCGAAGTGGGTCGACCTGGACAGCGCGGCCATGGCCGGCGAGGGCCCGCCGCCGAAACGGCCGCCCCAGAGGCGGGTCGTGCCCGGGCCGGGCGGGCTCGACGGATCAGCGGTCACGCCCCGGCACCGCCGACGACCCTCTGGTCCCGGGCGGCGGCCAGCTTGGAGGGCATCCCCCACAGCTGGACGAAGCCCTTGGCCAGGCCCTGGTCGAAGGTGTCGCCGGTGTCGTAGGTGGCGAGGTTGAAGTCGTAGAGGGACGCGTCACTGCGCCGGCCGGTGACCACGGCGCGGCCGGCGTGCAGCGTCATCCGGATCTCCCCGGTCACCTGCTGCTGCGACTCGGTGACGAATGCGTCCAGCGACCGCTTGAGCGGTGAGAACCACAGCCCGTCGTAGACCAGCTCGGCCCAGCGCTGGCCGACGGTGCGCTTGAACCGGGCCAGGTCGCGCTCGATGGTCACGGCCTCCAGTTCCCGGTGGGCGGTGATCAGCGCGAGCGCGCCAGGGGCCTCGTAGACCTCGCGGCTCTTGATGCCGACCAGGCGGTCCTCGACCATGTCCAGCCGGCCGACGCCCTGGGCGCCGGCGCGCCGGTTGAGCTCCTCGATCGCCTGGAGCACGGTGACCGGGCGGCCGTCGATCGTCGTCGGCACCCCGGCGGTGAAGCCGACCGTGACCTCGTCGGGGTCGCGCGGGACGGTCGGGTCCTGCGTGTAGTCGTAGACGTCCTCGATCGGACCGTTCCAGATGTCCTCGAGGAAGCCGGTCTCGACGGCGCGGCCCCACACGTTCTGGTCGATGGAGTACGGCGACTTCTTGGTGGTCGCGATCGGCAGCCCGTGCTCCTCGGCGAAGGCGATCGCCTTGTCCCGGGTCATGCCCGAGTCGCGGACCGGCGCCAGCACCCGCAGGTCGGGGGCGAGCGCGCCGATGCCGACCTCGAACCGCACCTGGTCGTTGCCCTTGCCGGTGCAGCCGTGGGCCACCATCGACGCACCGTGGTACGTGGCGGCGGCGACGAGGTGCTTGACGATCAGCGGCCGGGACAGCGCGGACACCAGCGGGTACTGGTCCATGTAGAGGGCGTTGGCCTGCAGCGCCGGGAGGCAGAACTCGTCGGCGAACTCGTCGCGCATGTCCGCGACGATCGAGTCGACGGCGCCGCAGTCGAGCGCGCGCCGGCGGATGACGTCCATGTCCTCGCCGCCCTGGCCGACGTCGCCGGCGACGGCGATCACCTCGGCGCCGGTCTCCTCGGCGATCCAGCCGATGGCCACGGAGGTGTCCAGCCCACCGGAGTAGGCCAGGACGACACGTTCGCTCACGGTGCACTCTCTTCCACGCTGTTCGCGCTGTTGTCGGGTTCGGTCGGTCGGTCGGTGGCGGGCGCCCGGTCGGCGAGCGCCCGGAAGCGGTCGGCCAGGGCCGGTCCGCCGTCGGGATCGCGGGAGATGACGAGCACGGTGTCGTCGCCGGCGATCGTGCCCAGGACGTCGGGCAGCCCCACCTTGTCGAGGGCGGAGGCGAGGAACTGCGCCGCGCCCGGTGGCGTGCGGAGGACGGCGAGGTTGGCGCTGCCGTCGGCACTGGTGAGCAGGTCGCCCAGCAGCCGGGTCAGCCGCGCCGGCGCCACCTCGGGCGAGCGCGCCGGCCGCAGCGGGGCGTTCTCCGGCGGCAGCACGTAGCTGGCCGGGGCGCCGTCGGACCCCCGGAGCTTGACCGCGCCGAGCTCCTCCAGATCGCGCGACAGCGTGGCCTGGGTGACCTCGATGCCGTTGCCGGCGAGCAGCCGGGCCAGCTGGGTCTGCGAGGTGACCGGCCCGGCCTCGATGAGCTCGGCGATCCTGGCCTGGCGGGCGGAGCGGGTGAGCGCGGTGGTCACTGCGCGAGCAACCAGACGAGTAGGGCCTTCTGCGCGTGCAGCCGGTTCTCGGCCTCGTCCCAGACCGCGCTCTGCGGGCCGTCGATGACGGCGGCGGCGATCTCCTTGCCGCGATAGGCCGGCAGGCAGTGCAGGACGATCGCGTCCGCCGCTGCCCGGCCGAGGAGCTCCTCGTCGATGGCGTAGGGCAGGAACGGCGCCACCCGCGCGTCGTATTCGTCCTCCTGGCCCATCGACACCCAGGTGTCGGTGGCCAGCACGTCGGCGCCCTCGGCCGCCGCGGCCGCATCCGACGTCCACTGCACCGACCCGCCGGTCTCGGCGGCGATCTCGGCCGCCCGCTTCAGAACTGCGGGGTCGGGCGGGTACTCCTCGGGCGAGCCGATCCGCACGTGCAGGCCGGCCAGCGCCCCGCCGAGCAGGTAGGAGTGCGCCATGTTGTTGGCGCCGTCGCCGAGATAGCCGAGCGTCAGCCCCGGCAGAGCGCCCTTGCGCTCGGCGACGGTCTGCAGGTCGGCCAGGATCTGGCACGGGTGGTAGAGGTCGGTGAGTGCGTTGACCACCGGCACCCGGCTGACCGAGGCCATCGCCTCCAGCCGGTCCTGGCCGAACGTCCGCCAGACGATCGCGGCCGCCTGCCGGTCGAGCACGCGGGTGGTGTCCTCCACCGGCTCGCCGCGGCCGAGCTGGCTGCTGCCGGCGTCGATGACCAGCGGGTAGCCGCCGAGCTCGGCGACGCCGACTGAGAACGAGACACGGGTCCGCGTGGACGGCTTGTCGAAGAGGACGGCCACCGGCCGGGGAACGCCGTTGGGCGCGCGGAGCGGCGTGGGGGCCTCGGCGGTGTGCCGGCTCTGCTTCAGCGCGGCGGCGAGGGAGAGCACCTCGGCCTGCTCGGCCGGCGTGAGGTCGTCGTCCTTGGTGAAGTGCCTGGTCACTGCGCGGTCTCCAGAGCTGGATCGAGGGCCGCGGGGAGCGCCGCCACGAAGGCGTCGACCTGCGCATCGGACAGGACGAGGGAGGGCGCCAGCCTCAGCACGTCGGGGGCGACGGCGTTGGTCAGGAACCCGGCGGCCCGCAGCGTGGCCTCCAGCTGCGCCGCGACCGGCGCGGTCAGGACGACGCCGAGCAGCGCGCCCCTTCCCCGCACGCTCGCGACCCCGGGGTGACCGAGCCCCTCGATGCCGGAGGTGAACCGGTGCTCGAGCTCCTTGGCCCGCTCCAGCAGCCCCTCGTCACGGATGGTGTCGAGCACGGCCAGCGCGGCGGCCGCCACGATCGGGTTGCCGCCGAAGGTGGAGCCGTGCGAACCCGCCGTCATCAGGTCCGCGGCCTCGCCGAAGGCGAGCGTCGCGCCGAGCGGCAGCCCGCCTCCGAGCGCCTTGGCCAGCGTGATGATGTCGGGCTGCAGCCCGTCGGCCTGGTGGGCGAACCAGTGACCGGTGCGGCCGGTGCCGGTCTGCACCTCGTCGAGGGCGAACAGGGCACCGGCGTCGCGGGCCACACGTTCGGCGGCGGCCAGGTAGCCGGCCGGCGCCGGGACGACACCGCCCTCGCCGAGCATCGGCTCGAGCAGGACCATCGCCGTCCGATCCCCCACCGCGCCGGCCAGCGCCGGAACGTCGCCGAACGGGACGAACCGGACGCCCCCGGGCAGCGGCGCGAAGGCGGCCGCCTTGCCCGGCTGCCCGGTGAGCGCGAGCGCGCCCATGGTCCGGCCGTGGAAGGAACCCTCGGCGGTGACGACCTCCGGGCGCCCGGTCAGCCGGCTGATCTTGAACGCGGTCTCGTTCGCCTCGGCGCCGGAGTTGCCGAAGAAGACCCGGCCCGGGCGCCCGGCCAGCTCGAGCAGCCGCTCGGCCAGCAGCACGCCGGGCTGGTGCATCGCGAGGTTGGAGACGTGGCCGAGGGTGGCCGCCTGCTCCGTGATCGCCTCGACGACCTTCGGGTGGGCGTGACCGAGGATCGTCGTCGCGATGCCGCCGAGCAGGTCGGTGTACTCGCGTCCGTCGACGTCCCAAACGGTGGCGCCGGCGCCGCGGGCCAGGGCGACCGGCGGTGTCCTGTAGTTGGCCATCATGACCGCCGACCAGCGGGTGGCCAGCTCCTCCGTGTGGGTCACTGACCACCCTCCTTCCCGGCGGGGACGACCATCGTCCCGGTGCCCTCGGTCGTGAACATCTCCAGCAGCAGGGCGTGCGGCATGCGGCCGTCGACGACCGTCGCGCGGTTCACCCCGCCCTCCACCGCGCGCAGGCACGCGGCCATCTTCGGGATCATCCCGGCGTCCAGGTTCGGCAGGATCTCGGCCAGCTCGGCGGCGTCGATCTGCTCGACCAGCGAATCACGGTCGGGCCAGTCGGCGTAGAGGCCCTCGACATCGGTGAGGACGACCAGCTTCACCGCACCGAGCGCCACGGCCACCGCCGCGGCGGCGGTGTCTGCGTTGACGTTGTGCACGACGCCGTCGCGGTCCGGCGCGACCGTGGCCACCACCGGGATGTGGCCGGCCTCGAGCAGCGCGGTGATCGGGGTGGGGTCGACCGCGACGACGTCGCCGACCAGGCCGATGTCGACCGGCTCGCCGTCCACGGTCGCGTGCGTCCGCGCGGCGGTGAGCAGCCCCCCGTCCTCTCCCGACAGGCCGACCCCCAGCGGCCCGTGCTGGTTGATCAGGTTGACGACGTCCGGGCCGACCTGGCCGGTCAGGACCATCCGGACGACGTCGATCGTCTCCTTGGTGGTGACCCGGAGGCCGCCGCGGAACTCGCTGGCGATGCCCAGCCGGGTCAGCATCTCGGTGATCTGTGGGCCGCCCCCGTGCACGACGACCGGGAGGATCCCGCAGGTCCGCAGGAAGACCATGTCCTCCGCGAACGCCCGGCGGCACTCCGTGTCGATCATGGCGTGCCCGCCGTACTTCACGACGACGACGTTGCCGTGGAACTCCTTGAGCCACGGCAGCGCGCCGGTCAGGACGGCGACCTTCGCGGCGTCGCCGGCGGGGTCGTAGCGGCGCATGACCCGGCGGGTGCCGACCTTCTTGCGTAGCGGCGGCTGCCCGTCGACGCGGACGTCCGGGGGTGTCGGGTCCTGTGCGGGGGGGCTGCTCATGTGGAGTACGCCGAGTTCTCGTGGACGTAGGCGATGGACAGGTCGTTCGTCCAGATCGTCGCCTGCTCCGTCCCGGCCTTCAGGTCGACGTCGATGTCGATGTTCCGCCCGGTGAGATCGACGCCCTCGCGGGGGTCGCCGATCGAGCCGCCGCGGCAGACGGTGACACCGTTGATGGTGACGTCGACCCGGTCGGCCTCGAACGCGGCGTCGGTGGTGCCGATGGCGGCGAGCACCCGGCCCCAGTTTGGGTCGTTGCCGAACAGCGCCGTCTTGAGCAGGTTGTTACGGGCGCACGCCCGGCCGGCGGTCAGCGCGTCCCGGACGGTCGCGGCGTTGCGCACGGTGATCGCGATGTCCTTGGTGGAGCCCTCCGCGTCGGCGAGCAGTTGCATCGCCAGGTCTGTGGCGGCGGCGGTGAGGGCCTCGGTGAGCTCGCTCTCGCTCGGGGTCACCCCGCTCGCGCCGTTGGCCATGACGATCACCGTGTCGTTGGTCGACAGGCAGCCGTCGGAGTCGACCCGCTCGACGCTCACGCTGGTGGCGTGCTCCAGTGCCGCCTGGAGGGCGGCCGGATCGGCCACGGCGTCGGTGGTGAGCACGACCAGCATCGTGGCCAGGCTCGGGGCCAGCATGCCGGCGCCCTTGGCCATCCCGCCGACGGCCCAGCCGTCGCGCTGCTGCACCGTCGTCTTCGGCACGCTGTCGGTGGTCATGATCGCGCGGGCGGCGGCCGGTCCGCCGTCGGCGGACAGCTCCTTCACCGCGGCGGTGACGCCGGCGGTGAGCTTGCCCATGGGCAGCCGGACGCCGATCAGGCCGGTGCTGGCCACAGCGACGTCGATGGCGCCCAGGCCCATCTCCGCCGCCGCGTGCTCGGCGGCCGCGTGCGCGTCCTGGAAACCCTCGGGGCCGGTGCAGGCGTTGGCGCCGCCGGAGTTCAGGATCACCGCGCGGGCCCTCCTCCCGGCGAGCACCTGCCGGCTCCACAGCACCGGGGCGGCCGGGAAGCGGTTGGTGGTGAAGACGGCGGCCGCGGCGTCGTCCGGACCGTCGTTCACGACGACCGCGACGTCCGGGTCGCCGCTGGACTTCAGGCCCGCGGCGACGCCCGCCGCCCGGAACCCCTGCGGCGCGGTGACGCCCATCCGGCCCCCCGCTCCCGCGCCACCGACATGGCCATTGTGGTCGGTCATGGCGCAACTCCTACCAGCGGGAGACCGGTGGTCTCGGGGAGGCCCAGGGCGAGGTTGGCGCACTGGATCGCGGCGCCGCCGGTGCCCTTCGTCAGGTTGTCGACCGCGGCGACGACGATCAGCCGGCCGGCGTCCGGGTCGACGGCCACCTGCAGGGTCACCGTGTTAGCGCCGAGCACCGCCGCCGTCGTCGGCCACTGGCCCTCGGGCAGCAGGTGGACGAACGGCTCGTCCGCGTAGGCCTTGGCGAAGGCGGCGCGCGCGCTCTCGGCGTCGACGCCGTCCGTCAGCGGTGCCGAGCAGGTGGCGAGGATCCCCCGGCTCATCGGCACCAGGGTCGGCGTGAAGCTGACGCTGACCGGACCGCCGGCCGCCTGGCTGAGGTTCTGGATCATCTCCGGCGTGTGGCGGTGCACCCCGCCGACGCCGTAGGCGCTTGCTGCGCCCATCACCTCGGAGCCGAGCAGGTGCGGCTTGACCGACTTCCCGGCGCCGCTCGTCCCGCTGGCGGCCACCACGACGACGTCCGGCTCGACGAGGCCGGCGCTCAGCGCGGGGGCCATCGCCAGGGTCACCGACGTCGGGTAGCAGCCCGGGACGGCGATCCGCCGGACGCCGTTCAGCTTCTCCCTCTGGCCGGGCAGTTCGGGCAGGCCGTAGGGCCACGGGCCGGCGTGCTCGCCCCCGTACCAGCGGGCCCAGGCTGCGGGGTCGTTCAGCCGGTGGTCGGCGCCGCAGTCGATGACCAGGGTGTCGTCGGGAAGGTGGGCGGCGACGGCAGCCGACTCACCGTGCGGCAGCGCCAGGACGACGACGTCGTAGCCGGTGAGGTCCCGCGGGCCGCTCGGCCGGACCTCGAGGTCGGCGTACGGCAGCAGGTGCGGCTGCGACTCACCCAGGCGTCGACCGGCGCTCGAGTTGGCGTGCACCCCGGTCAGCCGGAGGTTGGGGTGCCCGGCCAGCAGCCGACACACCTCGCCCCCCGC
>JAODNJ010000425.1 GCA_025465155.1 Frankiales bacterium | reverse complement strand
CGCTGACCCTGAACGCCCAGTCCGGGGCGACGAGGGGGACGGGCACGATCACCTGCGAGAGCGACAAGAACGGCGTGAAGGACACCAGCTCGACCAGCTCCGGCCCGGCCGCGGTCGTGACCTGCTCCGCGACGGGCCAGTAGCCCGCAGCCGTCGCGCACGCGCCCCCGTCCGGTGATCCGGACGGGGGCGTTCTCGTCTCAGACCGGCTGGCCGACGTAGTCCGCGAGGGTGGCCCGGACAACGTCGCCTTCCTGCACGCCGGTCGCGACGAACTGGATGCCGATGTGACCGCCGGGCTGCGAGGTGCTCACGTCGATCTCCACGCGGTGCCAGGCGCCATCCGTGGGCACGGACGTGGTGGTCGAGACCCCGCTCACGGGGTAGGCGTCGCCACCCCAGCTGGTCTCGACGCTGATGCTCGAGGCAGCGCTCTCGATCTGCACATCCACCGCTAGCGTGAGGGTGTAGCCGCTGCCGTACGTCGCGAGGGCCCTCTGCGGGGCGTAGAGGAAGAACGCGCCGTCCGCGCCGACCGGCACCTCGTAGGCGTACCCGGCATAGACGTGATCGGCGACCGGTACGCGGCCCGCGGTGTAGTTCGGGTTCGAGTTGCTCCACCCGGTCGCATCTTGGGCGAGGACGGGGTTCGGGGCGGAGTTGGAGCCGCTCGGCTGTGAGCCGGTCTTGGTGACCGGAGGGGGCGGCGGTGTGGCGCCGACTGCCGTCTTGATCTCGTCGAGGTCGGTACGGAGGGCCTGCAGGAAGCCGAGAACCGTCTTGTCGTCGCCGGTGATCGGGTCGATCGCGGAGGGGAGCTGGTCAGCCACGAGGGGCCGCCTTTCTATCCGGTGTTCAGGCCACGACGGAGAGCCGGGCCGGGGAGGACGGGATCGGCGGCGGCCGGAGCGCGTCCTGGGGGACGAACCAGGCCCGCCGGTAGCCGTGCGGGTCCCGGAGCCACTCATCGCGGCGACCGTCGCGGCCGCGGAGGCAGCCCCGCACGGTCATCGTCGGCGGATCCCCGGTCACCAGCACGTACCAGCGCTCGGGGTCGTCGTTGTCGCGGAGGATCAGGGAGCCCTCGTCGCGGCGGGTCGCCCGGACCTCGATGTTCTGGCCGACGTCGGCGATCGCGTGGAAGGTGTTGACCGACGGCGACCAGAAGCGGCCGAGGGCCTTGCACAGCACCAGCTCCCCGCAGGCGCCGATGGTCTCCTCCTCCAGCCGCTTCACCCAGGTCCGCTCGTAGGTCGAGGCGTGGTTGTGCCCGGCCGTGGAGGACTGCTGGAAGCGTTCGAGGGCGATGTCGACCGCGGCGTTGAACTCCGACGGGGTGAGCTGCACCTGCACGGGCTCACCTCCTGCGCGCTATCCGGGGTGAACCCAGCACCGGCACCCGCCGTGAGGCGGGGACGGCAGCTCGGCGTAGGCGTAGGGGGAGCCGGACTCGTAGCCGCCGCAGGTCGAACAGACCCTGTCGTCCGCCATGCTCGACCACCAATATTCGACGAGGCCGAGCTCGAGGTAGACCGCGGTCGACGCGTCGAGGTAGGTGTCGGAGATCTGCTCGTCGAGGTAGTAGAGCGCGCCCGCGCCCTGGTCGATCAGGTCCGTGATCTCCTCCGGCGTGATG
Source organism: Frankiales bacterium (assembly GCA_025465155.1). GTDB lineage: Bacteria > Actinomycetota > Actinomycetes > Mycobacteriales > Geodermatophilaceae > Geodermatophilus. Next base: position 1,928 of record JAODNJ010000425.1, on the reverse strand, counting down.
CCGATGAGATCAATGTCGGTGAACCCGGGGATACGCGGGGCGAGGAGGTCGTCCTCCGGCTCGGCGGCCAGGTAGGCGGCCTCGGCGCGGTGCACGGCGTCGACGATGTCTCCGGCGAGGCCGAGCTGCTGGGCGATGATCCACTCGGCCGGGTCGAACGGGTCGGGCCAGGGCGTCGGCTCCGGCTCGACCGGGACGCCTCCGGCGGTGACGACGTGCGCGGCGGCCGCGGAGCCGCCGGTCGTGGCCGCGGTGTGCGCGTCGCGGACGACGGCCTGCCAGGTGGCCTCGATCCCGAGGATCCGGGCCTGACGGGCGAGCTCGGCGGCGACGGCGGCCCGGCGGGTGTCGCGGGACGCGGCCGGGTCGATCACGTCGACCAGGCTCATCACGCTGAGCCCGGCTGCGAGCGCGGAGAGCACGACGGCCAGGGCGGCGGCCGCGTCGTCGTGGGTGGTGTCGCGCTGGCGGCGGACGGCGAGCAGGGCGGCGGCCGCCATCGCGGCGAGCTCGTCGTCGCTCGGGTCGTCGGCCACGGCGCTACCTCCCGGGGGTCACGCCTTCCGGCGGGTCTTGGCGGACATTCGGCGGGCCGGGGTGGCGGCCTTCTCCAGCGCCTCGCCGAACGTCTTGATGGGCGCGAGGGCTTCCTCGACGGCCTTGGCTGGGGTGCGGCGGGCCGGGGCCTTCCGCGGGGAGAGCGTCGGCGGTGCGGGCGGCACCGCGGGCACGAGGGCGTTGATGAGCTCGCCGTGCCGCGTCGCCGCGGAGTCGGACAGCTCCCGGCCGATCGTCTCGGTCGTCGCGCGCACCTCCGCGGAGCGGGCGCCTACCTCCTCGCGCACGAGGTCGCGGAGGACGGTCGACTCGGCGGAGAGCTGCCGACCGAGGCCGTCGATCCGGTGGAACACGCGGAGCAGGACGGGGAGCGTGACGGCGAGGGTCACGACGACCGCGACGAGCGCGATCAGAGCGGCGGCGTAGAGGTTCACCAGGGGGTCCTTGTCAGTGGATGACCTTGCGGATGAGGGGAGCAGCCCCGGCCGCTGTGAGGGGGCCCCGCTGGCTCGGCGTCGCCGGGGCGGGCCGGTCGGGCTGCCCCTCGGCGGGGAAGACGACACGGTGCTCGACGTCGTACGGGTCGGCGGGGTCCGGCTCCGGCGGCCGGGGCTGCTCAGCCATCAGCTCTGCGCGGAGCCGTCGACCGGGGCCGGGGCCTCGGTCGGGGCCGCGTCAGCGGCGGGAGCCGCGTCAGCGGGGGCGTCCACGACGGGGGTGTCCGCCACGGCCGGGGCCGGGGCGTCGGCGGCGGGAACGTCCGCGACGGGCGCGGGGGTGTCCACGACCGGAGCCGGGGTCGGGTCGACGACCGGCGCGCCGGAGCCGTCACCGGCGTTCGGCTGGGCACCGCCCGCCGCCGGGTCACCGGCCTGAGCGGTCTCGACCGCGTCCCGGAGGCCCTGCAGCATCGAGGTGAGGCGGTCGTGCGAGTCGAGCAGCTCCGCGTGGTCGGCCTGGGCCTGCGCGGAGTTGCTGTCGGCGAGCTGCTGGCCGAGCGCGTCGATCCGCGCCTTCTGGCCGATGAGCTCGCTCTCGGCGTCGCCGAGCAGCCCCTGCAGGGTGCCGAGGTCGGCATCGAGGATTGCCATACGGTTCTCCATCCACTTCTCGAGACGCCGCACCCGGGCCCGGGTGTCGGCGTTCGTGCTGTTCACCCACGTGGTGAACTTCGCCAGCTCGGCGAAGAACTCTTCTCTCGTGACGTGCACCGGTCAGTCCTCCTGCCGTTCCGCCGCGAGGCGGCGGTAGTGCTCCGTGACGAGGGCGCGCCAGTGCGCCGGAGCTGACGTCTCGGTGGGCGGGTTGGCCTTGTCCGCGGGCGCCGCTGGCGGGGTGCCGGGCGGCGGCGGGGGGCCGCCGGGCGGGGC
>JAODNJ010000447.1 GCA_025465155.1 Frankiales bacterium | reverse complement strand
CGGGGTAGGCGTAGGCGTAGAACGCGGCGGTGGGATGACGCGCGTTGCCCGGCCACCACCCGACGGAGAAGGTCTCGGCGTCCCCGGAGTTGCGCGCGATGAAGTCGGCGGACGGCGGGTCGGCCGGTGCGCCGGAGAACAGGTTCACCGTGAGGTCGAACGAGCCCCACCACGCGAGAACCGGCGTCGAGCGGCCCCGGAAGGGGGCCCGGAACTCCGCGAGCGCGAGCGCCGCCCGTGTCGCCGCCCGGAAGTAGTCCCCCACCTGGCCGCGGTCGTAGTGGGCGTGCTCCTCGTCCTCGTCCAGGGCCACGCTCCACGGGACCTCCTGCGGCGTGGGGTTGATCCGCACCGCGCCCCCGAGTTCGGCGACCGCCGCGAGAACCTCCCGGGTGACCGCCCCGACCGCCCGATCGGGCGTCAGCGGCACCCGCAGGGTGCGCCCGCCGCTGTGCTCGACCACGGCGGCGTGCCTCTGCAGGTCGAGGGCCACGACCAGCGCGCCGGAGCCGTCCGGCGCGGGCAGCGGCAGCGTCTCCCATCCGCGCGCGGTCAGCCTGAGTGCCGCGTGCAGCAGCTCCGGCTCGGGCGGGGCCAGGGCCGCCGCCAGCTTTCCCAGTACCTGGGTGTGCGCGTGCAGTGTGTCGCAGGTGGCACGCCACCGGTCGTAGGACACCGCAGGCCAGCCCGACGCCATGCCGCACGCTATCGGCCCACACGCTTCACAGGCAGGTGCGGGAGACTGCCGGGGTCGATGCGCCCGGACCTACTCGCGGCGCGCCCCCGGGAATCGAGGTGGGGACCCATGGCCGCGGTAGTGGTCGCGCTGATCGCCGCGACGGTGCTGGTGCTCGTGATGCGCAACTCGATGGCCCCCGGGACGACGGGTGGGGTCCGGGGCGCGGGCCCGGGCCAGGTGCGGGCCGCCCCCCGGGCGCACCGCCGGAAACCGCGCGCACCCGACGACGACCGCGAGTTCATGACCGAGTTGCGGCGCCGGATCGACCGGGGCGACTTCTCGGCGTGAGGGCCGAGCGCACGCGGGGCGCGGTGCTCCTACCCCTGCTGCTGCTCGCCGGTTATCTCTGGGTGCGGCCGCCGGTCGGCGATCTCGCCGCACAGGTGGGTCGCGCGAACGTCTTCCGGCTGCACGGGACGGGGCTGTGGTGGACCGGGTGGTTCGGCGGGCTGACCCTGCCCACCTACAGCGTCCTGACCCCATGGTTGATGGCCACGCTGAGCGCGCCGCTGACCGGCGCGCTGGCCGCGGTCGTCGCACTGTTCGCCGCCCGCCACCTCCTGCGCTCGGCACCGCGTCCGCTGCTCGGCACGACGGTGTTCGGCCTCCTCGACGTCGCGAATCTCGTCGACGGGCGGGTCACCTTCGGCGTCGGCCTGGCCCTCGGCCTGCTGAGCCTCTGCGCGCTCGGCCGCTCGCCCGCGCGGGCCTGGACGGCAGCGGCCGCGGCCGGCGCGGTGCTGTCCTTCCTTGCCAGCCCACTCGCCGGGCTGTTCACCGGGCTCGCGGCGCTGGCCGTGCTCCTGACCGACCGGCGTCGGCGCCTCGCGGCCGGTCTCACGGCAGCGGCGCTGCTGACTCTCGGCCTCGCGTTCGCCGTGGTGTTCCCCGGCACAGGGGCGATGCCCACGACCGTCCTCGACATGCTCCCCGCGCTGGCCGCGACGGCGGGGGTGGCGCTGCTCTGCCCCGTTCCCGCGGTCCGAACCGGCGCGGCGCTGACGGCCGCGGCCACGGTGGGGTTCCTGCTCGTCCCGGGGCCGGTCGGTGAGAACGTCACCCGGCTGGCGTGGGTCGTGGCCGCCCCGGCGGTCGTGGCGTACGGCCGCCTCCCGGGGCGGCTGGGCGGCCTGCCGGCACGGGTGAGAGCGGCGGCACTGACCATTGCGGCGCTCGCGGTCGCGCTCGCCCCGGCGTTCGACCTCACCAACCAGGTCCACGCGGCCCACGACGCCTCGGCGTCGCCGTCCTTCTACGCCCCCCTCGAGAGCGTGTTGCTCCGCGACCAGCGCGCCCATCCGGAGCTGCGCGGGGCACGCGCGGAGGTGGTGGACCCCCGCACCCACTGGTCCTCGGTCTACGTCGCGGACCGGATCCCGCTGGCCCGCGGGTGGAACCGGCAGTCCGACGCGGCGCTCGATCCCCTCTTCTACCGGCCCGGCGCGCTGACCGCCGCCTCGTACACCGCGTGGCTGCACTCACTGGCCGTCAGCTGGGTCGCCGTGCCGCACACCCCCCTGGACAACGCAGCCGTGGCCGAGGCCGGGCTCGTCACGTCGGGGCTGCCCGGCCTGCGGTTGATCTGGACCTCGGCCGACTGGCGGCTCTACCGGGTCGTGCGCCCCACACCGCTGGTCGAGGGCGCCCGGCTGACCTCCCTGGAGCCGTCCGGTGTGACGGTCACGGTGGGTGCCGCGGGCCCGGTGCTGGTCCGCGTGCGCTGGACGCCGGCGCTGGTCGTCGAGAACGCCGACCGGCCGGCCACGCCGCCGGTCTGCACGCAACCCTCGCCCGACGGGATGGTCACGGCGTTGCTGCCCGCCGGGCGCTGGACCGTCGAGCCAGACCTGCTCACCGGTGTCGGCCGCCGGCTCGGCATGGCGTGCGAGGCTGTTCCTCCGCCGTGAGCTGTCCGGTTCCTGTGCCGGTCCCGCGAGTCGGCTGGGAGAACGCGGCCGGGGTTGTCGCGGCCCCGCGCCGGGCGCAGGGTTGAGCGAAGGCTCGGCACGAGCACCCGGCATGAGCACAGGGCCGGTAGAGAGGAGATCGCCATGACCGCGGGCGCGCTGTTTCTGGCCGTCTTCCTCGCCTGCGCGGTGGAGGCGGTCGAGGCCGCGACGATCGTCCTGGCGGCCGGCACCGCCCGGGACTGGCGCTCGGCGCTGATCGGTGTCACCTCGGGACTCGTCGTGCTGGCGCTGATCGTCGGCGCTCTGGGGCCGGCCGTCACCGCGATCCCGCTGCACTGGCTGCGCCTGTTCGTCGGCGGACTCCTGCTGGTCTTCGGGCTGCAGTGGCTGCGCAAGTCGATCCTGCGGGCCAGCGGCTACAAGGCCCTGCACGACGAGGTCGCCATCTACCGGCGCCAGCTGGCAGCGGCCGGCGACGCCCCCGAGGAGCGGCGCGGCGTGGTGGCGGACTGGTACTCCTTCACCCTCTCGTTCAAGGGCGTCGTCCTGGAGGGCCTGGAGGTCGTCTTCATCGCCCTGACCTTCGGCAGCAACCAGCACGACGTCCCCCTGGCCGCCATCGCCGCGGGGGCCGCGGTCGTCGTCGTGGCGGCGGCCGCCGTCCTCGTCCGGGCGCCCCTGGCCCGCGTACCGGAGAACACCCTGAAGTTCGTCGTCGGGGTGATGCTCACCGGTTTCGGGACGTTCTGGGGTGCTGAGGGCGCCGGCGGCGTCTGGCCGGGGTCGGACGCCGCGCTCCTCGTCCTGGTGCCGGCCATCGCGCTGTTCTCCCTGCTGCTGGTGCAGCTGCTCCGCCGGCGGCGCGTCCGCGCCGAGAGCCTGCGCCCCCTCCCGGTCGGTGCGGCGTGATCGCGCGGCTGCGGGCCTTCGGCGCGTTCTGGTACGACTTCGTCATCGGCGACGACTGGCGCGTCGCGGTCGGGGTGGTCCTCGCCCTCGCTGCGACGTACGCGGTCGGCCGGTCCGGCGTCCCGGTGTGGTGGATCGTCCCGCTGTGCGTCGTCCTTCTGCTGCCGTACAGCCTCTACCGGGCGACGCGGCCACCGCGCGGGACGCCGGCCGGCCGGCCTCCCGGGGGCAGCTAGCCCGACACCTCCGGGGAGTGTCGACGGGGCACCGTCGGTCACCGGTCGTGGCTTGCGTGTGACAGCCCCTTTTCATCACGGGCCCAGCCGTGGTCGACTGCGGGCCCGGCCGCGCACGCGGCCGACCGGGTCGTCGGGGGCAGCGATGTCACTGGATCGGGACGTAGCAGCGGCTCACCGAGCCGTCGACACGTCGGCACGGCTCTACCCGGCGTGCGCTCCGGGCCACACGGCGTCGTGACCACCACCGCGCCCCGCCCGCCCAGGACCGGCGGCTCCGGCCGTCGGTCCGGAGCGGAGTCCGACGCCGCGGGGCTCCCACCGGGCCGCCGGCGGCGGCTCTCCTCGCTCCTCCCGGCCGGTTCGGTCGCGCTCGTCGTCGGCTACCTGGTGCGGCGGCGGGGACGGCGTCCGGACCTGCCGGGCGCCGCCATGGGCGTGAAGGTGGTGGCTCCGCGCCGTCCGCGCGGGGGCGCCCGCGGCGCCGTCTGGACCGGCGCCCGCGCCCGCGCGGCCATCGGAGCCCGCACCCTGCGCACCGACCGCTACTGGGTGCAGCCCCTGATCACCGTCGTCGTCCTGGTGCTGTTCATCGCCTACTCGACGGTGCGCGCCTTCCAGTCCGCGCACTACTTCAGCGAGCCCTACATCTCGCCCTTCTACTCGCCGTGCCTCACGACGGGGTGCGAGGGCAACACGTTCCCGAAGCTGTTCACCGGACCGTCGTGGATCTCCCCGGCGATCTACATCCTGATCTTCCCGCTGGGCTTCCGGCTGACCTGCTACTACTACCGGAAGGCGTACTACCGGTCCTTCTGGCTGTCACCGCCGGCCTGCGCCGTCGCCGAGCCGCACAAGCGCTACACCGGCGAGACCCGGCTGCCGCTCCTCGGCCAGAACGCGCACCGCTACTTCTTCTACTTCGGGCTGATCCTCAACGGCATCCTCACCTACGACGCCGTCCTGGCCTTCCGCGACCAGCACGGCGCCTGGGGCCACATGGGGCTCGGCACGCTCGTGCTCGTGGCCAACGCCGTCCTGCTGTGGCTGTACTCGCTGTCCTGCCACTCCTGCCGGCACATCGTCGGCGGCCGGCTGAACTCCTTCTCGCGGCATCCGGTGCGCTACCGGTTCTGGACGGTCGTGTCGAAGCTGAACGCCCGCCACATGCAGTTGGCCTGGATATCGCTGTTCGGAGTCGCCCTCACCGACGCCTACGTCTATCTCCTGGCCGGGGGCGTCTTCTCCGATCCCCGCTTCTTCTGATCCTGGAGACCTGCTGATGATGGAGATCGAGAAGCACCGGTACGACGTCGTGGTGGTCGGGGCGGGCGGAGCCGGGCTGCGCGCCGCGATCGAGGCCAGGCAGAGCGGCGCACGGACGGCGGTGGTCTGCAAGTCGCTGCTCGGCAAGGCGCACACGGTCATGGCCGAGGGCGGCATCGCCGCGGCGATGGCCAACGCCTACCCCGAGGACAACTGGCGGGTGCACTTCCGCGACACCATGCGCGGCGGCAAGATGCTCAACCACTGGCGGATGGCCCAGCTGCACGCCCAGGAGGCGCCGGACCGGGTCCGCGAACTCGAGGACTGGGGCGCGCTCTTCGACCGCACGCCCGACGGGCTGATCAGCCAGCGCGACTTCGGCGGCCACCGCTACGCCCGGCTGGCCCACGTCGGCGACCGCACCGGCCTCGAGCTCATCCGCACGCTGCAGCAGCGGACGGTGGCCCTCGGCATCGACGTCTTCATGGAGTGCACGGTCACCCGGCTGCTGACGGAGGGCGGGGCGG
>JAODNJ010000444.1 GCA_025465155.1 Frankiales bacterium | reverse complement strand
CCTCAGCAGGTGGAGACGACGTCGACCGCGGGCCAGTACTTCACGACCCAGGCGACCGTTCCCGCCGGCGGTGAGTTCATCGCGCAGTGCACGTCCGGCCCGGTCGCGAACAGCTACGGGTGGACCGGCCCGGCGAGCCTGCAGAGCACGCTGGCCGCGCTGGCCGACAGCGTCCGCGCCAACTACTACCCGCTGCCCAACGACCTGCGGGTGCGTCGCGACGAGGACCGGACGGTCGACGGGCACGCCGCCCGGCTGTTCGAGTTCGACCTCACCTGGCACGTGCCCGGCTACGACGCCACCGGTGAGCGGGCGGCACTGCTGCTCATCGACGTCGGCCGTGCCGCGCCCGCCCTGCTCTACATCTCCATCCCCAACACGCACGCGGAGCTCTACGCCGACATCGACCAGGTGCTCCAGAACGTGCACGTGCTCTGAGGCGGACACCGGACGCCGCCGCCGCCGCCCGCGCGATTAGGGTCGGCAGGGTGACAGCAGCCGGTGCCGAACTGACCCTGCGGCACCCGGTCGAGCGGTTCTCGCTCGACAACGGGCTGCGCGTCGTCCTCGCGCCCGACCGGAGTGTCCCGGTGGTCGCGGTCAGCGTCTTCTACGACGTCGGGATGCGCAACGAGCCCGAGGGGCGGACCGGGTTCGCCCACCTCTTCGAGCACATGATGTTCCAGGGGTCGGCGCACGTCCCCAAGCTGGAGCACGCCCGCCTGGTGCAGGCCGCCGGGGGCACGTTCAACGGGTCGACGCACCAGGACTACACGAACTACTTCGAGGCGCTGCCCGCCGAGGCGCTCGAGCGCGCACTGTTCCTCGAGGCCGACCGGATGGCCGCGCCGGCGATCACCGAGGAGAACCTTCGCAACCAGATCGACGTGGTGAAGGAGGAGATCCGGGTCAACGTGCTCAACCGGCCCTACGGGGCGTTCCCCTGGCTGCAGCTGCCCCAGATCGCGTTCAGCAGCTTCGCGAACACGCACGACGGCTACGGCTCGTTCGTGGACCTGGAGTCCTCCACGGTCGCCGACGCCGCGGACTTCTTCAACACGTACTACGCGCCCGGGAACGCCGTCCTGTGCATCGGCGGGGACCTCGACGTCGAGGAGACCGAGAAGCTGGTCCGGCGCTGGTTCGGCCCGGTTCCGGCCCGGGAGGTCTCCCCGACGCCGGACACGGGCGAACCCTCGCCGACCATTCTGCGTACGGGCGTCACCGAGGACCCGCTGGCGCCGGCTCCCGCCGTCGCCATCGGCTGGCGGGTGCCCGACCCGGTCGGGGACTTCGAGAACTACGTCGGCACCGTGCTGCTCGCCGAGCTGCTCAGCGAGGGCGACGCGTCCCGCCTGGAGCGCCGGCTGGTCCACGAGGACCGGATCGCCGTCGCGCAGAGCAGCTACCTCGGCCTGTTCGGCGACCCCTTCGACGTCCGCGACGCCACCCTGTTCACGACCCAGGTCCACCACCCGGCGACCGTGACCGCCGAGACGGTGCTGGCGACGGTCCACGAGGAGGTGCAGAAGGTGGCCGCCGACGGGGTCGGGGCCGAGGAGCTGCGCCGGGTGCAGGCGCGGGCCGAGGCGCAGCTGCTGCGGCAGGCCGATTCGGTCCTCGGCCGGACCCTCGGGTTCGCCGCCGCCGAGCTCGTCCACGGCCGCGCCGAACTGGCCGGAGAGCTGGCCGCGCGGCTGGCCGCGGTCACGCCCGACCAGGTCCAGACGGCGGCGCGCGGTCTCGATCCCGGCACTGCCGCTGTGCTGGAGCTGCGCGCGACGGGAGCGGTCCGATGAGTGCCCCCACGCTGGACCTGTCGCTGATCCCGCCGCTGGGGGAGCCCCGCCCCCAGCCGGTCCCCGAGGTGGCCGAGACGACCCTGCCGAACGGGCTGCGGCTCGTCGTCGTCCCGCGGCCGGGTGTTCCCCTCGTCGAGCTGCGCCTGCGCGTCCCGTTCGCCGCCTCCACGTCGCGGAGCGCGGCGGTCCACACCGCCCGCGCCGCCGTCCTCTCCGGCGCGGTGCTCCTCGGCACGTCGCGGCGCGACCAGACCGAGATCGCCCAGCTCCTGCAGGGACACGGCGCCGAGCTGTCGGTCTCGACCGACCCCGACCGGCTGCTGTTCTCCACGACGCTGCTGCCGGGGGGGCTCGGGCCGGTGCTCGAGCTGCTCGCCGAGCTGCTCACGGATGCGGCCTATCCCACCGAGCGGGTCGAGGCGGAGCGTGGCCGGGTGGCGGAGCGGATCGCGATCGCCCGCAGCCAGCCCGGCGTCATCGCCCGGACCGCACTGGCGGCCCGCCGCTACGGCACCCACCCCTACGCCGTGCAGCTGCCGCGCACCGAGCTGGTGGAGCAGGTGAAGGCGCCCGCGCTGCGAAAGCTGCACCGCGAGCGCGTCCTTCCCGCAGGCAGCAGCCTGGTACTCGTCGGCGATCTCGACCCCGCCGCCGCCACGGACGCCGTCGTCTCCGCCCTCTCCGTCTGGGCGGCCGAGGGCGAGGCGGTCGCGGCGGCACCGGCTCCGCTGCTTCCATCCGGCCCGCTCCGGCTGGTCGACCGCCCCGGGGCGGTGCAGTCGAACATCCGCCTCGGCGGCCCGGCGCCCAGCCGTGTCGATCCCCAGCTCCCCGCGGTACGGCTGGCCAACATGATCTACGGCGGCTACTTCTCCTCGCGGCTCGTGGAGAACATCCGCGAGCGCCGGGGCTACAGCTACAGCCCGCGGAGCGGGGTGGAGCACCTCGCGGCGTCATCGTCGGTGCTGGTCGAGGCCGACGTCGCGACCGAGGTGACCGCCCCGGCCCTGCTGGAGATCGAGTACGAGCTCGGCCGGATCGCTCTGCTGCCGGTGACCGGCGCCGAGCTGGACGCCGCCCGGCGGTACGTGCTCGGCAGCATGGCCCTGTCCACGGCGACCCACGCAGGCCTGGCCAGCACGCTGGCCGCGCTCGTCGGCGCCGGGCTGCCCGCGGGGTGGCTGGCCGAGCACCAGCGGGCACTGGCCGAGGTCACGGTCGACGAGGTCACGGTGGCCGCCCGCCGCTACCTGGAGCCGGCGGCGCTGACCGCGGTCGTGGTGGGCGACGCCGGGCAGGTCGCCGATCCGCTGCGCGCGCTGGGGCCGGTCGAGGTCACCCCGGCCGTCGAGCCTCGGGAGGAGTCGTGAGCGCGCCGGCGCCCGGTGCCGGCGCCGGTGACGAGGAGGTTCCACGGTCGGCGTGGCCGGAGGACACCCGGCCGACCGCGGGCCGCACGCCGCTCCTGTCCCGCTCCGCGCACGACCGCGCGCACCGTGCACGGGCTCTGCCCGACCCCACGGGCGGTCGGTCGGTCCGGGTGCTCACCGTCGACGAGCGGCGCACCGTGCCGGTGCACGAGGGCGGGTCCGGGCCGCGGCTGGTGTGGGACGAACAGCCCGAGCTGCCCCTCGGGGCGGTCTACCTGGGAGAGGCCGACGGGGTGCCGTATGCGGCGATCCGCGGCGAGCGGTCCCTGACCGTCAACGGGCGGGCGGTCGACACCTGGACCGGGCTGCGGGAGGTGGGCGCGGACCTCGACGACCTCGACGCCGGCCTGTTGGCGGAGGCGGTCGGCATCCTGGAGTGGCACGAGCGCAACCGGTTCAGCCCGCTGTCGGGCGCAGCGACGACCATCGAACGCGCCGGGTGGGTGCAGCGCGATCCCGAGACCGGCGCGGAGCTGTTCCCCCGCACTGATCCGGCCGTGATCATGCTGGTGCACGACGGCGGCGACCGGTGCGTCCTCGGCCGGCAGCCGGTCTGGCCGCCGGGACGGTTCTCGATCCTCGCCGGGTTCGTGGAACCGGGGGAGTCGGCCGAGGGCGCGGTCGTCCGGGAGGTGGCCGAGGAGGTCGGGTTGCGGGTCGCCGACATCCGGTACGTGGCCAGCCAGCCGTGGCCGTTCCCGCAGTCGCTGATGCTGGGCTTCACCGCGCGCGTCGAGGGCGATCCCACCCTGAGGATCGACGACGACGAGATCGAGGAGGCGCGCTGGTTCACCCGCGACCAGCTGCGCTCCGGCGACGGCCCGCGGGCGCTGCCGCCGACGGTGTCGATCGCCAGGAACATCATCGACCGCTGGGTCGACGGCGACCTCAGGTGAGGAACCGGCCGCCCAGCATCAGGGCCGGGCGGTCGGGATGGTCGGACAGGACGACGGCGTCCGCGAGCGCCGCGGGATCCACCTCCGCGTCGTAGCGGTCGAACGCCGGCAGCTCCCACGCCCGGTCCTCCGGCGTTCGCCGGCGCCGGGCGGCCGGGCGCATCCGCAGACGGACGACGACGTCGAAGGCCAGGCCGAGCCCCTGCAGAAGGGGCCCGGGAACGAGCAGGACCCCGCCGGGCGGCATCGGCCGGGGTGCGGCGCGGGCAGCACGATCGCGGGCGAGGTCCCACAGCACCGGCAGGTACTCACCGGTGCCCCCGGGCCCGAGCGGGTCGAGGACCTCGCGCGCCAGCGCACCGCCGTCCAGCCAGTCGGTGTACCGGGCGTCGGGATCGGTGCGGCCGTGCTCGAGGCGCAGCGACGCCGGCCGGTAGAAGCCGGCGGCCGGGACGACGGCCGCGGGACGGCCCAGCGCGGGCAGCCGCGCGGCGAGGGCTTCCGCGAGGACCTCCGGAGCGGCGGCGTCGGGTCCGTCGACCGCTACTCGTAGGGCGGTCGCTCCGGGCTCGGGACCGACGTCGGCGAGCAGCGCGGCGAGCCGGTCGGCGAGCCCGTCGGGGCTGAGCGGTTCCGGACGGCTCAGGAGCGGCCGTCCGCCACGGTGGCGGCGGGGCAGGAGCCGTCGACGGTGACCGGCGGCCGGGGCGCCGGGGTGCGGGTGGCCGGCTGGAGCGCGGTCGCGCCGTCCGCGGCGGCCGTGACAGGCGAGGGCAACCGCCCGGCGAGGGTGTCGAGGACCTCCCGCGCCAGCTCGGCGACCGCGCGGCCCTGCGACCGGGCGGCCTGGCGGAGGGTCTCGAACGCCTCCCGCGGGTCGGTTCCGTGCCGCTCCGCGAGCACACCGATGGCCCGCTCGGTGGAGACCCGGGCCGCGAGCGCGTGCTCGAGTTGCGCGACGGTCCGCTCGAGGGCGGCCAGCCGGGCGTCGCGCGGGTCCTCGGGGCCCGGGGCCGGCTGTGCGCCCCGGGCCGAACGACGGGCGTGACGGTCGGGGTCGACGGAACCGCCGAGCTCCTCCAGCACCAGGTCGGCGAGACACATGCCCTCGACCAGCTCGCCGGCATGCTCGGGTCCCGCGGGGGAGACCACGGCCCAGCCCGACGGCGTCCGGGTCAGAGCGACGGCCGGCGGAGCGGTGGTCGGGTCCGGAGAACCGAACGGCGACGCCGAGGGCAGCTCGAGGCTCACGACGTCGGCTCCTTCCAGCTCCAGCGGCCGCAGCCGCGTCCGGCCGCTACCGCGTCCCGCTTCGGGACGATGATGCCCCGACGCCGGACGCGGACCGGGGAGCACGTGCCCTCACACCCCCGGCACTATGGCCAGCTGCGCCTTGACCTGATCGATGTTCGGGTTGGTGAGCGCGCTCCCGTCGGGGAAGACGAGGGTGGGGACGGTGCGGCTACCGCTGTTGGCGTTCATGACGACGTCGGCAGCCTGCTCGTCGGCCTCGATGTCGACCTCGACGTAGTCGATGCCTTCGAGCTGCATCAGCTTCTTGAGGCGGACGCAGTATCCGCACCACGTAGTCGTGTACATGGTGACGGTGGCGGGTGCGGCGGTCATCGACAGGGATCCTCCCTCGCAGACGGTTACCGGTCCACCCCCAGGGGGGGTGACCGGGGTTTCGGAACGGCAACGCCGCATCCCCGGGGATGCTTCCCGCAGGCTGTCGGCGGCGCCTGGGAGGATCGGTCCTTCTGTCAGGGTGGAGGGGGATCCGGGGATGCCGGAGGGCGTGATCGGTGGCGCGACGGCGGAGACGCTGACGGCCGCGGAGGCGGTGCTGGCCGGCCTCGACGAGCAGCAGCGGGCCGCCGCGCAGGCCGTCGTCGGGCCGGTGTGCATCCTCGCGGGCGCCGGTACCGGCAAGACCCGCACGATCACCCACCGCATCGCCTACGGCGTGCACACCGGGGTCTACGTCGCCGAGCAGGTCCTCGCGGTCACGTTCACCGCGCGGGCGGCGGGAGAGCTGCGGACCCGGCTGTCCGCGCTGGGCGTCGGGGGCGTGCAGGCGCGGACCTTCCACGCGGCGGCCATGCGGCAACTGCGGTACTTCGCCCCGCGGGTGCTCGGCGGCCCGTTGCCGCCGCTGGTCGACAACAAGCTGCGGCTCGTCGCCGGCGCCGCCTCCCGCGCGCGGCTGTCCACCGATCGCACCAGCCTGCGTGACCTCGCCGGCGAGATCGAATGGGCGAAGACCACGCTCGCGACGCCCGACGACTACCCGGCCCGGGCCGCCAAGGCGGCCCGCGAGCTGCCCTTCGAGGCCGCCGCGGTGGCGCAGGTCTACGCGAGCTACGAATCGGCCAAGCAGCGCGACGGCGTCCTCGACTTCGAGGATCTGCTGCTCGTCATGGCCTATGCCCTGGAGGAGCACCGCGAGGTCGCACAGCAGGTCCGGGCGCAGTACCGGCACTTCGTCGTCGACGAGTACCAGGACGTCAACCCGCTGCAGCAGCGGCTGCTCGACGCGTGGCTCGGTGGCAGCGCCGAGGTCTGCGTGGTGGGCGACCCCAACCAGACGATCTACTCCTTCACCGGCGCCGACCCCGACTACCTGCTGGGTTTCGCCGACCGCTATCCCGACGCCGAGGTCGTCAAGCTCGAACGCGACTACCGGTCCACCCCCCAGGTGGTGGCGCTGGCCAACAAGCTGATCGGCCAGGCGCCGCGGCGCAAGGGGCTGCCCGGGCTGCGGCTGCTGGGCCAGCGCGCCGAGGGCCCCGAGCCGCGGTTCGCCGAGTACCCCGACGAGCCCGCCGAGGCCGCCGCGGTGGCGGCGGCGGCCAGGACGCTGATCGACGGCGGCACGCCCGCGTCGGAGATCGCCGTGCTGTTCCGAATCAACGCGCAGTCCGAGGTGTACGAGGCCGCGCTCGCCGACGTCGGTGTGCCCTACGTGCTCCGTGGCGGCGAGCGGTTCTTCGAGCGGCCGGAGGTGCGTGAGGCAGTGCTGCTGCTGCGCGGCGCCGCGGCGGGCGGCTCCGACCCCGGGGCGCTGGTGCCCACCGTCCGCGACGTACTGGCCTCGACCGGCTGGGTCGAGCACCGGCCGCCACCCGGTGGCGCCGCCCGCGACCGCTGGCAGTCGGTCGCCGCGCTGGTCGACCTCGCCGTCGATCTGGTGGCCGAGAACCCCTCGCTCGACCTCCCGGGCTTCGTGGCCCACCTCGCGCAGCGGGCCGATGCGCAGCACGCCCCGACCGT
>JAODNJ010000414.1 GCA_025465155.1 Frankiales bacterium | reverse complement strand
CGCCTCGACGACGCCCCCAGCCTCGCCGACCTGGTCGCCGACACCCCCACCACTCCCCCGCCGCCGGCCCACGGGACCACCATCACCCAGCCCACCCCGCCGCAGCCGACCCCCGACCCACGGCCCCAGCCACCGCCCCCGGCGACGACCTCGGTCCCGGTCGGGCCCGTCCTGCTCCGCGACGGCAGCACCCTGCCCCCACCCAACGACCAACCCGTCCACTGAACCGGATCCCGCCACAGCGACCTGCGCGCAGGCAGACGCCCGGTGCCGCCCCAAGCCACAAGCCATCACCAGCGAGAGATTGGGAGACACGCCCAAACTAGGGGCGGGTGCCTGCGAGCTCGCGGGCCGATTCGGCGGCGTCCGCGGTCAGGATGCGAGCGGTCACCTGCTGGTCGATCGAGCGCGCGAAGGCGTCCCAGGCCTCCTGCGGACTCAGGTCCAGCGCGGCGGCGATCTCCTCCCAGCCGGCACCGCCGCGCAGGGCCGCCCGGATGCCGACCAGCCGGCTGCCGTGCGCCTTGCGCGCGACCACCTCGCCCAGGGCCAGCAGCTCCAGCGACTCGTGGACGTCCAGCGAGGTGCCGATGCTCTTGATGCTCGACCAGTCGTCGTCGTCCACGTCCTCGACCTGGTTGAGGGTGGTGTCGCCGTTGTCACGGCGGCTGAGGAAGTCCAGCCGGGTGGCGGCGGTGGTGAGGCTGAACTCCTCCTCGAGGGCCTGGGGTGTGATGCGCATGCCCTTCACCATGCCCCGCTCCACCCGGCCGGCACACCTGGGTCCCGCCGGTCTCGTCCGGGAACGGCCGAGGGCCCGCACCCCGGCACGGGGTGCGGGCCCTCGGAGCCCGGAAGAGCAGGCAGGGACGGCGGCCGTCAGTCGTTCGAGACGCCGACGGCCTCCTTGGCCAGGGCGGCCAGCTGCGTCTGCGCGGCGCTGGCCACGTTCGACCGGTTCTTGTGCGTCTCCTCGTAGCGGATGACCACGTTGATGTCGTGCGGCGTCTTGAGCTGCTTGACGGCCTTCACGGTGTCGGCCACCGACAGCGAGTCGTAGTTCTTGATCGGCAACTCGTCGGCGGTGACGTCGCCGAGCTCCTCGCGCGCCTTCTTCGCCGTCTCGGCCGCCTGGGTGTTGCCCTCGCGGCGGGCGATCCGTTCGGCCCTGCGCAGCGTGGCGGCCCGGCCGACCTCCAGCGTCTCCCGGACGGCGCCGGTGAACTGGGTGGCCTTGCCGGCCGCCTCCTGCAGGCGGTCGCCCGCGGCCTCACGGCGCTGCTGCGCGGTGTCGAGGGCCTCGTTGACCGCGTTGGCCACGAAGCGGTACGGCGCGTTGGCCGCGCGTGCGGCGCCACCGGCCACCCGCTGCAGCGGGGTCGGCTGGAGCGCGGCCGGGCCACCCAGCGCCTCCTCGGCGAGCACCACGGTGAGCCACTCGACGGTGGCCTTGTGCGCGGCGATGAGCCGCTCGGCGAGCCGGTGCACCTTCGGCAGCTCGTTCTTCTCGGCCAGCACCTTCACGTAGGTGGCACGGTCGAGCAGCTGGTGCTCGAGCTGCAGGTCCTGCAGCAGGGCCTCCTCGAGCGGCTCGACCTGCTCGAAGGTGGCCTTGAGGACGGCGGAGAGCCGGCCGATGGCCGGGGTCACGACGTCGGGGACGCCACCGAGGGCACGCAGCTGCTCGGTGATGGCCTGCGTGCGCTCCGCCGCGTGGTCGGCGTTCTGGGTGAGCTCGCGACGCACGGCGTCGGTGCGGGCCTGCGCGACGCGGGTTCGGGCGATCTGCTCCTCCGTCTGCGTGAGCAGCACCAGGGCTCGGAGCTGATTGATGATCTTGGCGTTGTCGGCCACAAGGGACTCCAGACATCGGGGATGACCTGACGGTCCCTTCATGCCCCGCAACCCGCAGTGCTAACAAGAGCAAGCAGATTGCTAGCAGTGACCCTCGTCACGCCCGCTCGACGGTGGCGTACGCATCGGCCACCCCGAGCAGCTCGGCCAGCTGCCGCAATTCGTCCTCGAACAGGGATTCCGCGTCGTCGAGCGCGAACTTGAGGTGCCCGAACACCTCCATGCAGACCATCCCGTAGAGGCGGATCCAGCAGGACAGGAACACCCGCATGGCGCCGATCGGCAGCTCGACCGGGAGCGTCCGGCACCACGCGACGAGTTGGGCGCGCAGCGCCGGATCCAGGTCCTTCTCTGCGGGCGTCGGAAACGGCCGCTCGAGGTAGATGGCGGCCACGAGCCCGCCGAAGACGCCACCGAACCGGCCGGCCGCCTCCTGGACGGGGGTCTCCGGGGCGTCCGCCGGAGCCGACACGTCCGGGAGGAGCCCGTCACCGGCGCTGCCGAACAGCAGCCCGAACTCCGCCCGGCGGGTGGTCGCCCACCGGCGGAACGCGCGCGAGGCGGCGAGCAACTGGACCGGGGGCGTCGCGGGGCGGGCCGCGTCGACCGCCTGCCCGAGTTCCGCGCACAGCTCGTCGTACAGGTCGACGACGATGTTCTCGACGAGGTTCTCGCGGCTGCTGAAGTAGCGGTACAGGGCCGGGGCGGTCATGCCCATCTCGCGAGCCACTGCCCGCAGGGAGAGGCCGTCGACACCGCGCTGGACGAGCACGCGGCGCGCGGTGTCCTTGATCTCCTGGACCGTCTCCGCGCGGAGACGGTCGCGCCGGTTCGGCGACCCTGCCGGAAGTGCCGACATGCTGCTCCTCGGACGTCTTGACAGCCGTGAACGGTGTATGCAAAGTTACCGCCGTTCGCTAACACCGTTCACTATCATGACGGACGATAACACGGGAGTTGCCATGTTCGAAGCACTCGGCCGGCTGATGTACCGGCGCCGTCGCTGGGTGGTCGTGGTGGCACTCCTCGCCGTGGGCTTCGCCGGTGTGTGGGGCACGGGGGTCTTCGGAGAGCTCACCGGCGCCGGCTTCGACGACCCGAAGAGCGAGAGCACCCGCGCCGCCGCCGTCGCCGAGCAGGCCCTGGGCCGCACGTCGGCCGACGTCATCGTGCTGTACCGCAGCGACCACCTGACCGTCGACGACCCGGCATTCGAGGACGCCGTCACAGGCGCCCTGGCGCGCGTGCCCGAGGGCACCGTCGGTCACACCACCACGTTCTGGGCGACGGGTGCCCCGTCCCTGGTCAGCCACGACCGGCACGCGACCTACGCCGTGCTGACCTTCGCGCGGGGCAGCGACGACCTGCCCCGGATCGAGAAGGCCGTGGTCGCACCCGGGCTCACCACCCGGTTCGGCGGCAACGCGGTGATCAACGAGGACATCAACCAGAGGGTCAGCTCCGACATCGGCACGGCCGAGACCATCTCGATGCCCGTCCTCCTCGTGCTGATGGTCGTCATCTTCGGCAGCCTGGCCGCGGCGAGCCTGCCGCTCGCGATCGGTGGCGCGGCGATCCTCGGCTCGTTCACGGCGCTGCGGGGTGTCACCTCCTTCACCGACGTGTCGGTCTTCGCCGTCAACGTCGTCACGATCATGGGCCTCGGCCTCGCCATCGACTACGGCCTGTTCATGGTGAGCCGCTTCCGCGAGGAGATCCGCAGGCAGCCGACCGTCGAGGACGCGGTGGCTCGCACGGTGGCCACGGCGGGACGGACGGTCGCCGTCTCCGGCGTCACCGTGGCGCTCTCCCTCGCGGGGCTGATCATCTTCCCGCAGGTGTTCCTGCGGTCGATGGGCCTCGGCGGGATGAGCGCGGTGCTGGTCGCGATGCTCGCGGCCCTCACGCTGCTACCCGCGCTGCTGGGCATGCTGGGTCCGCGAGTGGACGCCCTGTCGGTGCGGCCGTTGTTCGGCCGCCTCGCCCGCCGCCCCCCTGCCGCCACCACGGCTGTGGTGGCGGAGGACCACCGCGGGGCCTGGTACCGGATCGCGCGCAGTGTCATGCGGCGTCCCGTGGTGTACGCCGTCGTGGTCATCGCCGTGCTGGTGACGCTCGCGCTGCCCTTCCTGAGGGTGCAGTTCGGTGGGATCGACGTCCGGGTGCTGCCGGCCGGCACGGAGAGCCGGGTCGTCTCCGCGACCATCGACCGCGACTTCCCCTCGGGCCCGAACGGCCCGATCACCTCGGTCGTGACCCTTCCCGACGCCGTCGACTCCGCCGCCGGTGGCGCCGAGCTGAGCTCCTACGTCCGGTCCGTCTCGGACGTGCCGGGCGTAACGCGGGCGACGGTCACCGGAGCCGCCGGTCGAACGGCCCGGGTGGACGTCGGCTACGCCGGTGACCCGATGTCGAGCGGGGCGCGTGCGCTGGTCGGGCAGATCCGGGCCGTGGCCGCACCCGCGGGGGCCACGGTGCTCGTCGGCGGGCAGAGCGCGGTGCTGACCGACCTCCTGCACAGCCTCGGCTCGCTGCTCCCCTGGATGGCCCTGTTCGTGGTGGCGACGACGTTCGTGCTGCTGTTCCTGGCCTTCGGCTCGATCGTGCTGCCGCTGAAGGCGCTGGCGATGAACGCCCTGTCCATCGGCGCCTCGTTCGGCGCCCTGGTGTGGATCTTCCAGGACGGGCACCTGTCCGGGCCGCTCGGCTTCGAGCCGACCGGCTTCATCGAGGCCACCCAACCGATCCTGGTGCTGGCGATCATCTTCGGGCTCTCCATGGACTACGAGGTGTTCCTCATGTCCCGGATCCGCGAGCAGTACGACCTGACCGGCGACAACACGCGGGCGGTGGCGACCGGACTGCAGCGCACCGGCGGCATCATCACCAGCGCTGCGCTGCTGCTGGTCATCGTGATCGCCGCGTTCTCGCTGTCGGGCATCACGTTCATCAAGATGATCGGCGTCGCGATGCTCATCGCGATCGTCGTGGACGCCACCGTCGTCCGGATCCTGCTCGTGCCGGCCACGATGCGGCTGCTGGGACGGGCGAACTGGTACGCCCCCGGGCCGCTGCGGGGCCTCTACTCCCGTTACGGCATCCGGGAGTCCGACGGCGTCCCGACGACGACGCGCGAGGCCGCCCTGACGGGCGCCCGCTGACCCGTCCCGGCACGCCGCGGAGGGTTGTGGCGCACCCAGCCGACGCTGCAGGATCGGTGGGGCACGGGGGCCGGGCACGCAGCGAGAGGCGCCCACCATGACCGCTCCCGGCACACCGACCGTCGTCCTCATCCACGGGCTCTGGCTCAACCCCGTCTCGTGGCAGCCGTGGGTGGAGCGGTACTCCGCAGCCGGCCACCGTGTGCTGGCGCCGGGCTGGCCGGGGATGGACGTCTCGGTGGAGCAGCTCAACCGCGACCCGTCCCCCATGAACGGGCTCGGCGTGGGCGAGGTGAGCGACTCCTACGAGAAGGTCCTGGACACCCTGGAGGAGGAGCCGATCCTCATGGGCC
Organism: Frankiales bacterium; assembly: GCA_025465155.1. Lineage (GTDB taxonomy): Bacteria > Actinomycetota > Actinomycetes > Mycobacteriales > Geodermatophilaceae > Geodermatophilus. The sequence goes on along the minus strand of JAODNJ010000414.1, from coordinate 1,301 downwards.
ACTCCTTCGGCGGCACGGTGGTGCAGGTGCTGCTCTCCCGGGGCCGCGGCGCCGCCGGGGTGGCCATCCACCCGGCGCCGGTCAAGGGGGTGCTGCGCCTGCCGGTCTCCGCGCTGCGGGCGTCCTCCCCCGTGCTGCTGAACCCGGCCAACCGGAAGCGGACGGTCGCCCTCACCCCGGCGCAGTGGCACTACGCGTTCTGCAACACGCTCCCCCGGGACGCCTCGGACGAGCTGTACCGGCGTTACCACGTCCCGGCCCCGGGACGGCCGCTCTTCCAGGCCGCGACGGCGAACCTCGACCCGAACGCCGCGACCAAGGTCGACTTCCGCAAGCCGGACCGCGCGCCGCTGCTGCTCATCGGCAGCGACCGGACCGACCACACCGTGCCGGGCTCGATCGTCCGGGAGACGAAGGCGCGCTACCACTCCGGCGTCGTGGAGCTGAAGGAGTATCCGGGGCGGCCGCACTTCACCGGCGGGACGCCGGGCTGGGAGGCCGTGGCCGACTACGCACTGGAGTGGGCGAACCGGCTGGCGCCGGCGCACCCCGCCCCGCGCCCGGGGCGGTCCCACCCGACGACGATGGCCTGAAATCTCCAGGCCCTCGGCGAGGCCCGCAGCGCGCTGCCCTCAGCGCGCTGCGGTCACGGGCTGGCTCTCCGGACGCAGGGCGATCCGGCGGACCGGGCCCATCGGCTGCAGCGGCAGCGGCATCCGCTTGCCACAGCCCGTACAGAACCGACCCCGCTGTGCGGTGGCGCCACAGTGCCCACAGGACATGACGAGCCCCCCTCGATCCGGACCGCTGCGTCCGGTGGGCAGGAGAGTGCCCTAGCGGCGCCCGGCCGGGCCACAGGACGGGCCCTGCACGGCGCGCCGTGACGTGACCGTCATGTCGCGCCGTCACCCGACGCAGTCGAGCGGGCAGCGCTGCGCCCCCGCCCGAGGTCGACGCGTCGTCCCGGCTTTCAGGTTCGTGACAGGTCCGGCCGCCGTGTCGTTCTCAACCGGTTTCCCTCGCGGTCGAGATCGGGGAGCCGGGCGGCGGCGCGTTCCCGAGAGGCGAGCGCGGCGCGGCCCCACGTCAGTGGCCGGGCCGGCCGACGAGTCCGCGCAGCCGGTGCATGGCCGCCCGAGCCGGGTGCTCCGGACGGTCCTCGACATCGGCGCCCTCGTCGGTCCACATCCTGGGCAGCGGGATCTCGAGGGCCGCGCCGCGGCGGAGCAGCGGGGAACGCAGCGCCTGGGCGAAGTCGACGCCGCCGTGCACCTCGACGGTGACCCCGGGCAGCCGCACCC
>JAODNJ010000357.1 GCA_025465155.1 Frankiales bacterium | reverse complement strand
CCAGCGCAGTCCGGGCAGGGGCACGGCGTCCCCACGGCGGGTGAGCAGGATGCCGGCGTCGGCGGACTCGACGATCCGGGCGGTCGCGGCGATTTCCCGGGTCCGGTCCAGGCCGTGGGCGATGACGTGGGCGACCGCGGCGACGGCTGCCCGGTCGGCGCGACTGGGCCGGGACGCGTCCTCCGTCAGGAGGCTGAGGAAACTCACGTGCTGCCCACCGGGAGTGAACAGGCCGGCGGCCAGGCCGCCCCGGAACCCGGCCGGCAGGAGGTACTCCGCCCAGCCGCGTACCTCGGTCAGGTGGACAGGGATCTCGCGTGCCAGCATCGGGGCCCGGCGGCGGTTGAGGCCCAGCCCTTCCACCTCGACGTCGGCGTCCGGGGTCTGGAAGGAGCGGCGTAGCGGCTCGGCGTGGCCGGCGGTGGCCAGCGGAGTGTGCCGGCGATCTTCGTGGTCGCGGATGGCCAGCCAGGCCGCATCGGAGGGGATCACCTTTCCCAGCGCCGACAGCATGGCCGCTGCCCGCTCCTCGAGGCGAGCCGGCGTGGTGGCGATCCGGGCCAGCTCGTGCCTCAGTGGCACCAGGTGCGCGTACTCCGCGGTCATGGCGGCGGCCTCCCCTGCGGGGCGGCGTGCGAGGGGGGTGCTCCGGGAAGAAGGGTCATGACGGACGGCACGAACAGCCCCAGGCGCACGGCCCGCGCGGCGGCGGAGGTGCGGGAGGGGGCTGCGAGCTTCGCGCGCGCGTGCTCGACGTGGACGGCGACGGTGCGCGGGGCGATGTGCAGGGCCGCCGCGATCCCTCTGTTGGACGCCCCGGTCAGCAACAGCCCGAGGACCTGCAGCTCGCGGTGGGTCAGCCCGTGCAGGTCCCCGGCCGGGGATACCAGGACGACCGCGGCAGCGAACAGTCGCACGTCCGACGGGGCGATCAGCACGGTGATCCGGGCGTGGGTCTGCGCGCCCGTCGGGTGGGGCAGGGGGGCAAGGAAGGAGCCGTGCGGATTGCCCTCGGCCAACTGAGCGGCGGCCGCCGCGAGGACCCCCGACCCGGCCGCGAGCAATGGGTGGTCGGGCAGCCCGGGCAACGGCAGCACCGCACCGGACGGGGCGAGCACGATCCCCGCGGCGGCACCCTGGACCAGCCCGGCGACCGTCGACACCGAGCGCAGTGGATCCACGGCGGACGCGATCCAGGTCGCAAGCAACCCCAGCAGATCGCGAGCAGAATCACTCACCCGATCGGCGTCGTACGTGTGCAGGGCCAGCACACCCAGGTAGTGGCCCTCCGCCGTGAAGAGCCCGGCGCTCACGCCGTCCCGGAATCCCGCCGGCTCCATGTACTCCGCCCAGGTCGGCAACTCCGATGGCGGAATCGACATGTCGCAGCCCCGGATCGGTCGGCGGGACCGGTTCAGGCCAACCAGTTCGACCTCCTCCAGCACGGACGCGCCGGCCAGATGGTCGGAGACCCGCTCGTCGTAGCCCGACCGGGCCAATGCCACGTGCGACTTGTCCTGCGGTGGCAACAGGGCGATCCAGCCCGCATCGAACCGCACCACCCGCCGCAGCTGCGCCATCAGCGCCTCGGCCCGCTCGGGCAGGCTGGCCGGCGCAGCGGCGATGACGGCGACCTGGCCGAGGATCTCCGCGGTGTCCACCAGCGGATCACCGCGATACCGGTCTGACGGCATCAGCCCTCCCAGCGGCACCATGAACGGCTGCCCGGAGAAGCCCACGCCTTCCGAACATGCCGGCGTGGGGCGGCCCGTCACGCGTGGGGACGTTTCCGGACGTCGACCCGCAGATTGTTGCAGCTGATCGGCGATCGCCGGTTGCTCAGCGGTAGGGCTATCGAGCTGGGCATTCGCGTGTGACCGGCGAACGCGGCTCGCCGCAAGCGGATCTGACGGCCGGCGGAGCCGGCGCCACGCGTCTGCAGCAGTCCTTTCAGTGGCTGGCGGAGAGCCCTGTGGACCACGCGCCGCGTGGGCTGACATGACTGTCCGCCACGGTGACCGCCGCTACCGCCGGCGCCGGTGCCTGCGATCGCCTCGAGCAACTGCCCCTCGTTGATGCCAGAGGGGGTGGTTGGCCAACCCGGCACCATCGGAAACGGGGATGTCGCCCCGGCGCCAGCCTGAGCGATCGCCGTGAACCGGCGACGTCGACCCGGTTGTGGCTCTACGAGCGCAGAGACGGTCGTCGTCCCGAACGCCGGGCATCGAGCGCCTGACTCAGCGGGCGCCGGGGCCGCGGTTGGGCCAGGACGACTGGCGTCATTGCTGATCCACGAGCCTGTCCACCACAGCGACGGCAAGGGCTTGCTGGCCGGCAAGGGAGAGGTGCACGCCGTCCTCGAGGTGGAATCGCCCGGCTGTCCTCGGCTCGAGGGCAGGTCGGGTGTCGACGGTCAGTCCGGGCTGCCCCTTCACGAGCCGGCCGATGGCATCGATGTCCCGATTGGCCCAGGTGAGTCCGGCCCGCTGGAAGGGCGGGAACACCGCGACGCGCGACTCGTCCACCGCGGTCGGGGTCAGCCACACCCACCGGGCTGGGGTCCGCTGCGTGGCCAGATCGTGCAGGATCCGAAGGTTGCGCTCGGTTTCGGCGAGGCTGACCAGGGTCGGTCCGCCGGCTGATCCGAGGCGCTGGGCGTCGTTGCTGCCGAGCATGCACAGCACCCAGTCGGGGCGGTGGGAGGACAACCCGGGCAGGGTGGCCAGGGCCTGCGTGCTCGTGTGTCCGGAGACCGCCAGGTTGGTCAGGGCGATGCCGTCGGCCGGGCGTCGAAGGTCGAGCAGGTGCCGCAGGATCTCGAACCAGGACATCAGGTCGTCGGTGGTGCTCTCGCCGACTGCCACCAGGTGCTGCCCGGGCCCGAAAGGCAGCCCGTCCACTTTCTCGGCGAACCCTGGGTCGCCCAGTAGTTCAGCCGCCGCTCGGCGCGCCTGCCCGTCCAGCCTTCCGCGGACCTGCTGGTAGGACCCCCCGTCCAGGTCGAAGAGCGCGGCGATGCGCTCCTCGTCCACGTTTCCGAGGAAGGGCAGCATCTTCTCGGGATGCTGGAATCGGACCAGGCGTTCGGTCATTTCGGTGTTCATCAGTCTTCGTCCTTGACCTGTTGACGATCGCGGTGGCTTCGGGGGGATCCACGGTGGCGGACCCGCTATCGGTTGCTGCCGGCCCTGTTGGTGCGCCGACGGGGCAGCAGGAATCCGGCGGCGATGAGCCAGGCCAGGGCCGTGAACCTGGCTACGGGGAGCAGGACGGCGGCGCCGGCGACGAGCAGCGTGAGGGTGGAGACTTCGGCGACGGCGGCGATGACCAGGCCGATCAGCGCCACCGGGCGCGGCAGCAGGCCGGCCAGCAGCCCCGGCACGGCA
>JAODNJ010000324.1 GCA_025465155.1 Frankiales bacterium | reverse complement strand
CCGTGCTCGGGCACGAGGGCGCCGGGATCGTGCGGGAGGTGGGCGGCGAGGTCCGCGGCGTCGCGCCGGGCGACCGCGTCGTCCTGAGCTTTCCCTCCTGCGGCAGCTGCTCCCGCTGCGCGGCGGGCCGATCGGCGTACTGCGACTCGATCGCCGCGCTGAAGTTCGGCTGCCGCCGGCCCGACGGCTCCGTCGCCACCACCGACACGGAGGGGCGGCCCATCGGCGACCACTTCTTCGGGCAGTCCTCGTTCGGGACCCTCGCCGTCGTCGACGGGCGCAGTGTCGTGGCGATGCCGGACGACGTCGACCTGCGCATCGCGGGGCCGCTGGCGTGTGGCGTGCAGACCGGTGCGGGCACGGTGCTGAACGTGCTGCGACCAGGGCCCGGATCGTCCATCGCCGTCTTCGGTGCCGGTTCGGTGGGCCTGTGCGCGGTCATGGCGGCCCGGCTGGCCGGGGCGACGACGATCGTGGCGGTCAACCGCCGCCGGTCGCGGCTCGAGCTGGCCGGGGAGTTCGGCGCCACGCACCTCGTCTCCCCCGATGACGTGGACCCGGTGGAGGCGATCAGGGACGCCACCGGTGGGCGCGGTGTGCAGTTCGCGTTCGAGACGACCGGCGTTCCCGACGTGCTCACCACCGCGATCCGCTCGCTCGACTCGCTCGGTACCTGCGCCTACGTCGGCACCGCACCGATCGGCGTGACCGGCGGGATCCCGATGCTCGAAGCCATGACGAAGGGGCTCACCGTCCGCGGCGTCCTGCAGGGCGACAGCACGCCGGCCGAGACGATCCCCCGCCTCTGGGAGCTGCACCGGCGGGGCGACCTGCCCTTCGACCGGCTCATCACGCACTACCGCCTCGACCAGATCGACCAGGCCGCAGCGGACTGCGTCGGCGGAGACGTGATCAAGCCTGTCGTCCTCATGGCCTGAGGCCCGCGGTCGGTGCGCACGGGGCCCGGGCGACGCCTGAGGGCCCCGTGACGGCCCGTCAGGCGAACGGGTCGAAGGCCTCCGCCCGGGCCGAGCCGTCGGGGCCGAGCCGGACCGTGAAGCCCTGGAGGTAGGGCGGCTCCCCGGGGTCCTCCCCCATCAGCCCCAGCGACACGGCACGCAGCACCGGCGAGTGCGTGACGGCGACGACGGTGTCGGCAGCGGTGCCCTGGTCACCCAGGCTGCGGGCGAACGCGACGATCCGTGCCGCCACGGCGGGGGCGTCGTCCCCGGGCGGGTCGTCCGAGCGCAGCCACCACTCGATCCGGTCGGGAGCGCCGAGAAAGCCCCGGAAGAACGGGACGGCGAGGACGTCGTCGGCGCCCAGCCACGGCACCTGCGCGGCGAACGCCTCCGCCGAACTCACCATGTCCACCCGCGCTCCGGCGAGGTAGAGGTCGGGGTTGCGCAGCGCGAAGGCCACGTCGGGACCGGCGACGGCGGCGCCGGCACCGGCGAGGCCGCCGCGCACGCCTTCAGCCGTCTCCCGTGCCCGTCGCGTGGCTCCCGAGAGCAGCCGTACCGAACCGAGGCCGGCCGCCATCCGGTGGCCGGCCTCGGCGGCCTGGGCACACCCCTCCGCGGTGAGCGGGACGTCACCACGGTGGGACGCGACCTCGCCGTGGCGCAGCAGGAGGAGCCGGGGACTCACTTCTTGTCGGGGTCGGGCAGCAGCACGTCGCGCACCAGGCCCTCGAGGTCCGCGCAGGCCACGAGGAACTGACGCAGGGTCTTCCGGGTGGCGCCGAAGTCCTGGAACTCACCGATGGTCATGCCGTCGGGGTCGAAGGCCCGGCGGAAGTCCGCGAACTTCTCGTACAGCGTGTCGACGACGTCCTTGGCAACCGGGTCGTCGATGCGCACGACGGGCTCGATGTCGCTGGCGTTCAGCCGCACCTGCCAGTCGAAGGGCGGCGAGATGACGACGTCGCCGCCGACGAACTGACTCCAGTGCATGTGGTTGCGGAAAGCCGCCGACAGCAGCCGGGTGCGGAAGCCGCGCTCGCCGAAGATCCGGTACGCCTGCTTGAACACCGCGACGCCGGCCCACTCCAGGTAGCCCGGGTCGATCGTGATGCCGTCGCGCGCGGCGACCGACTTCAGCCAGTCGTCGAGCCGGCCGACCATGATCGTGCAGACCGGGCCCATACGGTCCACGTCGCGGCCCTCGGCCTCCCGGCGCTGCAGGCCGCGCTCGATGGCCTCGGCCACCGCGACGGCCTGCGGCACGGTGAAGGAGACCGTGGCGTTGATGCTGACGCCCCGGTAGGTGGCCTCCTCCATCGCAGCGATCCCGTTCTCGGTCGCCGGGATCTTCACGATGACGTTGGGGGCCAGGCCGTCGAACTCCACCGCCTGGTCGACCAGCGCCCGCGGGTCGCGGTACAGCCGCGGGTCGGTCTGCACCGACAGCCGCCCGTTGCGGCCGGCGTGCTGCTCGAAGGCGTCGTCCAGCAGCGCCGCGGCCTCGATCGACAGCTCGCGCACCATCGCCCAGCCGATGTCGGACTCCGACGCCGTCGGGTGCTGCGTGGCGTACCCGGCGATCCGCGCCCGCCAGCGGGAGAGGTCGCTCTTCAGCGCCGCCAGGGCGATCACCGGGTTGCAGGTCGCACCGACCGCGCCCCAGCCGATGGCCGCGGACAGCTCGGACAGCGTCGCGGAGTCGTTCCACAGCCGGGTCGGGGTGCTCCGCGTCATGCGCAGCAGGGGGGACTCCACCGTCACGGTCTCACTCATGTGCCACTCCTGGATGCTCGTTCCTGAAAACAGCTGTCGGCACGGTGCGGACGCGCCGCACCGTGCCGACAGCCGATGTCACCGGGTCACTTGCCCCACGGCGGCGGGCTGCCCTTGGTGGCCTGCGGCTCGTCCCGGCTGGGTGCCGGCGAGCTCGTGTCGAAGAGGCCGCCGAAGGTCTGGTCGACGCTGTCGACCGTCTGGACCACCTTGAAACCCAGGTCGCTGCCGTTCTTTACGACCTGCACGACGTAGGCCGGCTGGACGGAGTTGCGGTTCTGGTCCAGCTTGACCGTCCCGTTCGGGAAGGTCGGCTGCATCGCGGTCAGTGCCTGCTGGAACGCCTGCCCGTTGTTGCTCAGGTCGCCCTTCGCCTCGGTCAGGCCGTTGATGATCGCCTCCATGCCGTCGTAGTAGAGGACGGTGAAGAGGCTGTCGCCCGGAACCTTCGAGTAGGCCTTGGAGAAGCCGTCGACGTAGCTCTTCCAGTCACCCGTCGTCCCGCCCAGCGGCACGGGGGAGCCACCGGTGAGGCCGACCAGCTGGTCGCCGACCGTGAAGGACGTCGGGTCCATGACCGAGGAACCGCCGAGCAGGAACTTGCCGGGGTTCTTGCCGATCTGGATGAACGCCTTCTCGGCCGCGATCGTGTTGGTGCCACCGGTGAGCAGCAGCACGCCGTCGACGTCCCGCGGCAGCTTGGCCACCGGCGAGGACCAGTCGGTCTGGGTCAGCGGCACCCAGCTGCGGGCCGTGACCTGACCGCCGTAGGAGCCGAACTCCTTGATGAAGCCGGCGGCCTGCGTGTACGGGTAGGAGTAGTCCTCCCCGAGGATGGCGACCTTCTTCCACCCCAGCGTCTTGTACGCATACGTGCCGAGGCCGGCCATCCACTGCGCGCCGTCGCCGCCGAACCGGAAGAAGTTCGGGGCCTTGGCCGGCAGGGTGGTCGACTGCGCGCCCGAGGTGCCGTTGACGAAGGTGACGCCGGGAACGCCCTTGGCGTAGTTGGCGACGGCGACGCCCTCGTCACCCGACAGCGGGCCGAGCAGGATCTTGACGCCGACGTTCTCCACCAGGCGGCGTGCCTCGGAGACGGCCTTGTCGGGGGTGGCGTCGGAGCAGCCGAAGCTGATGCTGATCGGCTTGCCGGCGACGGTGGCCCCGCTGACCTGGTCCTGCGGGTTCTGGCCCGAGGCCTTGGCGCCCGCATCCTTGATCAGCGCGTACTTCGCACCGGACAGGGATTCGGCCTCGAAGGTGGCGAACGGGCCACCACAGGTGGTGAGGACGCCGACCTTGATGGCGCCCGCGGCGGCCGAACCGGGCGCGGCCGCGGTCGTGGGACCGGTCGACGCCGAGTTGCCGCCCGAACTGCCACACGCGACGAGGGCGAGCGCGGCGGCGGTCGTCACCACGGCGGCCCGGCCGGGGGTACGCCGCCAGCTACTGCGCCAGCTGCTGTAGTTCCGCATTGAACCACCTGCTCCTTGGGGCTGAGGGGCGACCGGAGCCGCTCCCGGGAGGCAACCGATAATCGATTGCCGATTCCCTGGATGATAGGGATCACATTTCGGCCACGTCAAGGCTGCCGCCACGCCGTGACACGACGGTGATCTGGCTGGCCGAAACGGTCCCGGAGTGACCCGATACCCCGGTCGCCGGCACGTCGCTCCGCCGGTCGGGAATGACGACGGTCGGCGGCCGGATCCGCGACGCCGGCCGTGACGGGGCGGTGGATTGACACCCGGCGCGGGAGGTGTCACGGTCAATGATCGATCATCGGTGATGACAACCACGGCGTCGTCGTCCCGCCGTACGGACCTCCAGCGAGGAGCGCAGATGCCGCTCGTATTCGACCTCCGCCACCGGCACGGCCGCGCGGCGGCCGAGGTGGTGGACCTCGTCGGCGGCAAGGCCGCGAACCTCGGTGTCATGGCCACCGAGCTCGGCCTGCCCGTGCCCCCGGGCTTCGTGATCTCGACCGAGGCCTGCCGGGCCTACCTCGAGGGCGGGTGGCCGCCCGGGCTGGAGGAGGAGATCCGCGCGCACCTGCACGCCGTCGAGGAGCAGGTGGGCCGCCGCTTCGGCGACCCCACCGACCCGCTGCTGGTCAGCGTGCGGTCCGGGGCGCCGGTGTCGATGCCCGGGATGATGGACACGATCCTGAACCTGGGCCTCACCGAGGAGACCGCCGCGGGGCTCGCCGCCGTCACCGGCGACGACCGGTTCGCGAAGGACTGCCTGGCGCGCTTCACCACGATGTTCACGTCGGTCGTGGGAATCGCCGAGGTGCCCGCCGACCCCTGGCGGCAGTTGCGTGCCGCGGTCGAGGCCGTCTTCCGGTCCTGGAACAGCGAGCGGGCGAAGGCCTACCGCGCCGTCGAGGGCATCCCTGACGAGCTGGGCACGGCCGTCACCCTGCAGGTCATGGTCTTCGGCAACCGGGGCGGGGACTCGGGCACCGGCGTGCTGTTCACCCGTAACCCGTCCACCGGCGAGCACCGGGCGTTCGGCGACGTGATGTTCGGGGCCCAGGGTGAGGACGTCGTCGCCGGCACCCACCACACCGAGCCGGTCGCCGTCCTCGACGAGCGCGCTCCCCGGGTGGCCGCCGACCTGTGGCGGCACGCGGACGCCCTCGAGCGGCACTACGCCGACATGTGCGACATCGAGTTCACCATCGAGCAGGGCGTCCTCTGGATGCTGCAGGTCCGCGCCGGCAAACGCAGCCCGCAGGCAGCCCTGCGCATGGCCGTGGACATGGCCGAGGACCCGGACTTCCCGCTCTCCCGGGAGGAAGCCGTCCGCCGCGTCCTGCCCTACCTCGGCGACCCGCCTACCACGTGGGTGGGCCGCCCGGGCGACCTGACCCCGATCACGACCGGCCTGCCCGCCTCCCCCGGCCTCGCGACGGGCGAGATCGTCACGTCCCCCGCGCGGGCCACCGAGCTGGCCGGGTCGGGCCGGCCGGTTCTCCTCGTCCGATCCGAGACGTCCCCCGAGGACGTGCCGGCCATGGCCACGGCGGCGGGTGTGCTCACCTGCCGCGGAGGGCTGGCCAGCCACGCCGCCGTCGTGGCCCGCGGGTGGGGCATCCCTGCCGTCGTCGGCGCGGCCGAGGTCGGGCTCGAGGACGGCAGGGTCGTCATCGGCGGCCGCCGCTACGCGCTGGGCGACACCCTCACCATCGACGGCTCGACCGGTGAGGTGTTCGCCGGCGAGGTCGGTGGCCACGAGGAGGTCGCCCCCGAGGCCACCACCCTGCTGAGGTGGGCCGGCGAGCTGGGCATCGAGGTCCCCGAGGCCGGGCAGCCGGCACCCGACGCCCGGACACCGGACACCGCCGCCGCAGCGGTCAGCGGCGACGACGTCCTCGGCTGGCTGCACGTCAAGACCATCTCGGCCGCCGACGCGCTGGCCGCCTCCCTGCTCACCACCGAGGACGTCCTGCGGCCCGTCGTCGACCGGCTCACCGACCAGGGGCTGCTCGGCCGCGCCACCGGCTCCCTGCTCCTCACCGAGGCCGGCACCGCCCGCGCCGAGGAGCTGCACAAGGCCGACCGGGAGAGCTGGGGCGACGCCGGCGCCACCGCCGCCCTCGATGCGTTCCTCCCGCTGGACCAGCGGATGAAGGGCACCGTCACGGCCTGGCAGATGCGGGATGCCGACGGCGGGCAGGCGATCAACGACCACACCGACGAGGCCTACGACGCCGCGGTGCTCACCGAGCTCGGGAAGCTGCACGAGGAGACGGCGCGGTGGCTGCGCTCGCTCGGCTCGGCGGTGGGCCGGTTCCCGCAGTACGTGGCCCGCTTCGAGCGGGCCATGGCGGCGGTGACGGCCGGCGACACCCGGTTCGTGGCCTCACCGCGGGTGGACAGCTACCACTCGGTCTGGTTCGAGCTGCACGAGGACCTCATCCGCCTCGCCGGGCGGACCCGCGAGGACGAGGTCGCCGCCGGCCGCGCCTGAGCCGACCGTCCCGGTTCCACGGCAGTGGCCATCGTGTTCCACGGCAATGGCCATCGCGGTCGAACCGGGAGGCGGCGGGCTTACCGCGCGGTGGGCATGTCGAACGACGCGTCGCGCTCCAACTCCGGCCAGCGCTGGGTGATGACCTTGGCGCGCGTGTAGAAGCGCACGCCGTCCGGCCCGTGCACGTGGTGCTCGCCGAACAGCGAGTTCTTCCAGCCGCCGAACGAGTGGAAGGCCATCGGCACCGGCACCGGCACGTTGACGCCGATCATGCCGACCTTGACGCCGCGGACGAACTTCCGGGCCGCGCCGCCGTGCGAGGTGAAGATCGCCGTCCCGTTGCCGTACGGGTTGGCGTTGATCAGGTCGATGGCGTCGTCGACGGAGCCCGCGCGCAGCACCGAGAGCACGGGGCCGAAGATCTCCTCGCGGTAGACCTCCATGTCCGGCGTGACCCGGTCCACCAGCGTGGGGCCCACGAAGAAGCCGTTCTCGTGCCCGGGGACGACGAGGTCGCGGCCGTCGACGACCACCTTCGCCCCGCTCTCCTCCCCGGAGGTGATCAGGGAGACGATCCGGTCCTTCGACGCCTGGGTCACGATCGGCCCCATGTCACTGGTGGCCTCGCGGCCCGGGCCCACCCGGACGGCGCGGCTGCGCCGGTCGAGGACGTCGATGAGCTCGTCGCCGACCGAGCCGACGGCGATGGTCGCCGAGATCGCCATGCACCGCTCGCCGGCCGACCCGTAGGCCGCCGCGGTCAGGTGGTCGGACGCGAACTCGAGGTCGGCGTCCGGGAGCACGATCGCGTGGTTCTTGGCGCCGCCGAGAGCCTGCACCCGCTTGCCGGAGCGGGTGCCGCGCTCGTGCACGTACCGGGCGATCGGCGTGGACCCGACGAACGAGACGGCGGCGACGTCGGGGTGGTCGAGCAGCCCGTCGACGGCCACCTTGTCGCCCTGCAGGACGTTGAAGACGCCCGCCGGAAGACCGGCCTCCGCCCACATCTCGGCGAGCAGCACCGAGGCCGAGGGGTCCCGCTCGCTCGGCTTCAGCACGAAGGTGTTCCCGCACGCGATGGCGACGGGGAACATCCACATGGGGACCATCGCCGGGAAGTTGAACGGCGTGATCCCGGCGACGACGCCCAGCGGCTGGCGGAAGCTGTAGCTGTCGACTCCGGTCGACACCTGGTCGGAGTACTCGCCCTTGAGCAGCTCCGGGATGCCGCAGGCGAACTCGACGACCTCGAGGCCGCGCTGCACCTCACCGGCGGCGTCGGAGAGGACCTTGCCGTGCTCGTCGGTGATCGCGGCGGCGATCTCGGCCTTCCGGCGGTTCACGATCTCCCGGAAGGCGAAGAGGATCCCGGTGCGCCGGGAGAGCGACGACTGCGACCAGTCCTCGAACGCCGCGGCCGCGGCGGCGACCGCGCGGTCGACGTCGCTCGGCTCGGCCAGCACCACCTCTGCCTGCTGCTCCCCCGTCGCCGGGTTGAACACCGCGCCGGTGCGGGTCGAGGAACCTCTCGTCTCCGCGCCGTCGATCCAGTGCTGGATGGTCCTCACGTCGTTCTCCTTCGTAGCGGGACGGTGCTTCAGCCTTCGGTGCGGAGTGCGCGCCAGACGCGCTCTGCCGTGAGCGGCAGCTCGCGGATCACCGCGCCGGTCGCCTCGGTGACGGCGGCCGCGACGGCCGGAGAGACGGCGAACAGACCGCCCTCCCCCGCTCCCTTCGCGCCGTAGGGGCCCGGGCCGTCCTCGTTCTCGACGAGCAGCGAGTGCAGCTCGAGCGGGAGGTCCTTCGTCGTCGGGATGCGGTAGTCCAGCGCCCCGAGGTTCACGATCCGGCCGTGCTCGTCGAAGATCAGGTGCTCCATCAGCGTGTGGCCGAGGCCCATGATCGCCGCCCCCTCGTCCTGGGCCTCGACGTGCGCGGGGTTGAGCGCCTTGCCGACGTCGGCCACCGAGACGTGCTTCACGATCAGCAGCTCGCCGGTCTCCCGATCGACCTCCACCTCGACCGCGGTGCAGTTGAACTCGTAGAACGACGGCGCGCCGCCCAGCGGGTGCGCCGTGTCGGCCTCCCCGCGGCGGGAGCCGACGCCGATCACCTCACCGCGCACGCCGGCGAACCCGGCGACCAGCAGGTCGGGGAAGGACAGCGTGCGGCCCTCGACCGCCACGGTGCCGTTGCCGACCCCGACGTCGTCGGCGCCGAACGCCCGGGTGGCCATCCCGGCCAGCTGCCGCTTGACGTCGCGGCACGCCTCGGCCACCGCGGTGCCCATGAAGACCGTCGACCGGCTGGCCGAGGTCTGCAGGTCGAAGGGGGCCACCCCGGTGTCACCCATCACGACCTGGACCGCGTCGGTGGTGAGCCCCAGCTCGTTCGCGGCGATCTGGGCCAGGACCGTCCGCGCGCCCTGGCCCATGTCCGACGTCCCGGCCATCACCGTGGCGCTCCCGTCCATGTGCAGCCGGACGATGGCGTACGAGGCGCCGGTCGTCGCCGACGACTTGATCGCGACGCCGATGCCGCGGCCGCGGCCGGGCGGCAGCGGGTTCCCCCAGCCGATGGCCTCGGCGGCCTTGTGCACCGCCTCGTGCCAGTCGCCGTCGGCCGGCTTGTCGCCCCGCACGACCTCCTCGCCGCGGTGGGCGAGGTTGCGCAGCCGGATCGCCAGCCGGTCGATGCCCAGCCGCCGCGCCGCCTCGTCCATCTGCGACTCGACCGCCCACGCCACCTGCGGGGTGCCGAAGCCGCGGAACGCCGTCGCCGGAGGCGTGTGGGAGAGGAGCGCGCGGACGTGCACCCGGGCGTCCGGGACCCGGTACGGGCCGCACATGAGATAGGTCGACTTGGAGATGACCCGGACGCCGATGTCGGCGTACGCGCCCAGCAGCCCGTCGGTCACGACGTCCTGGAAGCGGATCGTGCCGTCGGCGGCGAACCCGGTCCGCATCCGCACCCGGTAGGCGGTGCGGCGGACGGCCTGGAAGGTCTGCGCCAGGGTGAGCGCGAGCCGGCACGGCCGCCCGGTGCGCAGCGCCAGGAAGGCGACCAGCGGCTCGAACTTGGCGTGCTGCTTGCCGCCGAAGGCCCCGCCCGGATCGGGCGCGATCACGCGCACCTTGGCGATCGGCAGGCCGAGCAGCGTCGCGATGGTCGACTGCAGCAGGTACGGGTGCTGGATCGCGCTCCACACCGTGACGCCGTCGTGGTCGGCCGAGGCCAGGAAGACGTGCGGTTCGATCGCGAAGTGGGTGACCATCGGGAACGTGTAGGTGTTCTCGACGACGCACGGGGCGCTCGCGGCGTCGACGTCGCCCCAGCCGAAGTGCCACTCCCGCAGGGTGTTGGTCTGCGCGAGCGGCCCCTTGCGCAGGCACGGGTCCTGTACCAGCGGGGCGTCAGGGTCCAGGGCCCGCTCGACGGTGAGCACCGCCGGGAGCTCCTCGACGGTCACCCGCACGAGCGCGGCGGCCTCCTCGGCGGCCTCCTCGGTCTCCGCCGCCACCGCCGCCACCGGCTCGCCGTGGAACCTGGTCTCACCGACCGCGAGAACCGGGCGGTCGGCGTAGACCGGACCGAACCGCGGCATCGGGTCGGGGAGGTCGGCGGCGGTGAGCACCGCCCGGACGCCCGCGACCCGCTCGGCGTCCGTCGTGTCGATCGCGACGATCCGCGCGCGGGCGCAGTCCAGCGTGACCAGCCTGACGTGCAGGAGGTTGTCGAGCCGGACGTCGCCGACGAAGCGCTGCCGCCCCGTCACCCGCTCCCTGCCGCCGACGCGGCGGGTGGAGACGCCGATCTGCGGCGCGCTCACGCGTCCTCCTCGGCCGCGAGCAGCACCGCGTCCACGATGCGCTGGTAGCCGGCGCACCGGCAGAGATTGCCGGCCAGCCCCTCGCGGACCTCGTCGGGCCGCGGATGCGGGTTCTCGTTCAGCAGCGCCTGCGCCGCCATGACCATCCCGGGGATGCAGAACCCGCACTGGACGGCGCCCTTCTCCAGGAAGGCGTCCTGCAGCCGCGAGAGCCGGCCCCCGGCCGGGCCGCCGGTCTCCAGCCCCTCGACCGTGGTGATGTCGAGACCGTCGGACTCGACCGCGAGCACCAGGCAGGAGTTGACCGCGCGCCCGTCGACCAGCACGGTGCAGGCGCCGCACTCGCCCTCGGCGCAGCACTCCTTGCTGCCGGTGAGATCGAGATTCCAGCGCAGCGCGTCGAGCAACGTCTCGGTGCTGGAGACCTCGACCGTGCGCGCGGCCCCGTTGACGGTCACCCGCACCGGATAGCCGTCGCGCCGGGTCGCGCCGGTCATCGGGCACCATCCGGCTGCGACTGAACCGGCCGGGAGCGGGCTGCGGCCAGCGCCCGCCGGCCGAGGACGAGGAGCATCGCCTGCCGGTAGTCCGCGCCGCCACGCACGTCGGTGATCGGGGAGGCCTGCGCGGTCATGGCCCGCAGGACCTCGTCGCGGTCCTCGGGCGACGACGAGGGATCGGCCAGGACGCCGCTGTCGTCGTCGACGACGAAGGGCCGGGGCGCGACCGCGCCGAATGCGAACCGGGTGCGCCGGGGGCCGACGACGCAGCACAGGCTCAGCGTCGCCAGGTCCACCCCGCGCCGCCGGGTCAGCCGGGCGAACGAGGCGCGCAGCGGCGTCTCGGGAACGGGCAGCTCGACCGCGGTGGCGATCTCACCGGCCCGCAGGTCGGTGCGCCGGGGCCCGAGCACGAAGTCGGCCACCGGGACCCGCCGGTCGCCGTCCCGGCTGGAGAGGAGGACGACGGCGTCGTGGACGAGCAGCGCCGGGCCGGTGTCGAACGCGGGCGACGCGTTGCAGATGTTGCCGGTCAGCGAGGCGCGGTTGCGGATCTGCACCGAGCCGACGGTCGAGGCGGCCTCGGCCAGCGCCGGGAACCAGGTGCGGATCCTGGCGTCGCCGATGATGTCGGTGAGCGACGTGGGCGCGGAGATCCGCAGCCGCCCGTCGACCTGCTCGATGCCGGCCGGCAGGTCGGCGAGGTGCTTGAGGTCGACGACGACGTCCGGCCGGATCCGGCCGCTCTGCAGCCCGACGATCAGATCGGTCCCGCCGACGAGGGGCCGGATCTCCCCGGGGCCGGCGGAGTCGAGCAGGTCGAAGGTCTCACCGAGCGAGGCGGGGCGGGCGTAGGAGAACGGCCTCATCGGGCCGCTTCTGCCGCGTCCGGCTCCCCCCCGGCGCTCGCCGCGGTCTCCGCCAGCATGCTGCCCAGCCAGTCCCGGACCTCGTCGAAGTGCCGCTCGATCGCCCGGACCAGCGCCTCGCCGTCCCGGGCCCGGATGGCCTCGAGCATCGGGTCGTGCAGGCCCGCGCTCCACTCCGGGTCCGAGTGCGGCCCGGCAAGCGTGATGTAGGTCCGGGAGAAGGGCTCCAGCGAGCGCCACACCCGCAGCAGCGTCGCGTTGCCCGACAGCTTCATGATCTGCTCGTGCAGGCTCGCGTCGATCATCGCCACCGCGCGGGCATCACCGCTCTTCGCGGCCTCCTGCATCCGGACGCCCGTCCCGAGCACCTGCTGCACGTCGTCGTCGGTGATCCGCGCCATGGCCAGCCGGGCCCCGAGGACCTCGATCGCCGAGCGGACGACGTAGGCCTCCAGCAGTTCGGCGGAGTCCAGCCGGCGCACCCGCGCACCGCGGAACGGGGTGATCTCGACGATGCCGAGCGCCTCGAGCCCGCGCAGGGCCTCCCGCACGGGGGCCTGGCTGGTACCGAGCTCCTTGGCCACCGCCGTCTCGACGATGCGCGAGTCCGGCGGGTACGAGCCGTCGAGGATCGCCTCGAGCAGGCGCTCCTTGACCTGATCGGCCAGCACGCTGCGCGTGAGGGCGTCCGGTCCCGGCACCTGTGGGTCGGCCATGGTGATCTCCCGCCTCGTGTGGGCTGGTCGTGTCGGCTGGTCGGCTAGTCCAGGGAGAGCGCCGGCTGTGCCGGCTCCCCCGACTTCAGGATCTCCACCACGCCGGCGGAGCCGTCGACGCGGATCTGGTCGCCGGTGCTGATCCGGCGGGTGGCCTCCGAGGTTCCGACGACGGCGGGGATGCCGAACTCCCGGGCGAGGACCGCGGGGTGCGACGTCGTCCCCCCGGTGTCGGTGACCAGCCCGGCGATCTTCGTGAACAGCACCACCCACGCCGGGTTGGTCATCTGGCACACCAGGATGTCACCCTCGGCGACCTCGTCGAAGTCCCCGATCGTGCGCACCACCCGCGCCGTGCCCTCGACGACGCCCGGCGAGCCCGCGATCCCGGCCACCTGCGCCTCGCCCCGCGAGTCGCCGTCCTCGGAGTTCTGGCGGTGGAACCGCTCGGGGTAGCCCCAGTTGACCCAGTAGGGGAAGTTCAGCTGCGGCTCGGTGACGGTGCCGATCCAGTCGCGCGGCTGCCTCTTTCCCGCCGCGTCCCGCTCGGCCCGGCGCGCGGCGACGACCGTCTGCGCGTCGAGGGCCGCCGGGTCGCCGACGAAGGCACGCAGCTCGTTGTACCGGAGGAAGAGGACGTCGTCCGCGGCATCGAGCAGGCCCTCGTCGACCAGCCGCTGTCCGAGCGTCACCAGGACGACCCGCAGCCGCGCGTTCGCGCCCTGGTCGATGTAGAAGTGGTGGTCCGGCGTGAGCGGGGCCATCCGGAGGTTGACCGCGTTGGCCGCGGCGAGCTCGTCGCGGTCGGCGCCGGTCAGGCCCTCGAGCAGCTCCGCGGAGGCCTTCTCCAGGTCGGCGCGGACGGTCTCGAGCGCGCTGCTGTAGTCGTAGTCGGTGTCGAGGTAGCCGCGGATCTGCTCGAGGATGGGCTCGGGGTCCTCACGCCACGTCGGGAAGATGAACTCGTGGCTCCAGACCGCCCGCCAGCCGAACTCGCGCTGGTAGGGCGCGAGCTGCTCGGTGACGAAGGTCCGACCTGCCTCGGACGCCGCCAGGGCGGCCCGGATCCCGGCCCCGTTGCCCACGAAGGCCTTGCGCAGCTCGGGGTCGGCCTTGACCGCCTCCTTCATGCGCCAGAGCCCCTCGACGGAGTCCCAGTTCCGGTCCTCGGCGGAGTTCTGCAGCCGGCCCAGCAGCTCCTCGTCGACGGTGCCGCGCACCCGCTCCATGACGGCGCGCAGGTTCATCGTCGCCGAGAGCTGGGCGAAGTTGAGCATCCAGTGGATCTTCCAGTGCCGGTCGTGGATGTCCATGGCGTCCTCGAGCAGGACGGCCAGCTCCATGCGGCTCTTGTCCGCGGCGCGGTCGAGCTGCGACTCGAGGTACTCGAAGTTGCGCAGCATCTCGGGGACCAGCCGGTCCCGCCACCAGTCGGCGAAGTGCTCGCCGTAGACCGGGAGGACGCCGTCGAGGTAGGCGCCCATCGTCGAGGCGTAGCTGCCGTCGAGCGGCACCCGGGCGCCGTAGCGGTGGCCGTACTCGGTGGCGCCGACGGTCAGCCCCGGGTCGGCCGGGATGGCAGCGGTGTAGAGGTAGCCGTTGACGTTCTTGGCCAGCCAGTCGACGGCGAACGGCGTCCCGAACCGGCGGAACATGTGGTCGCAGGACAGCCACCAGCCGCCGATGTCGAAGTACATCGGCGAGAGCGGGTGCGGGCAGTGCAGGTCGTCGTAGACCCAGAACAGGTCCTGCTCCGCCTCGGACTCCCACTGCACCGGGAAGTCGTCCTCGCCGAGGTAGCGAGCAAGGACCTCGTCGTCGCCGCTCATGACCGTTCCTCTCAGGCCGGCTGGGCCTCGCCGCACCCGTTCTTCGGGGAGCCACGGGCCGGAACACTGGGGCCGTCCGCGCCTGCCGGCACGACCTTTCGATAATCGATGAAAAGCTACGTGCGACGTCGGTCGACGTCAAGAAGCCGCGGCGACCTCGGCCGGCTGCTGCTCCACGGGATGGACGGCGAGCGCCTGGACCCCGATGTCCATGAACGGGAAGAGCGGCAGCGAGGACAGCGCGGCGTGCAGAGCGGTGGCGTCCGGCGCCTCGTAGAGCGAGATGTTCGCCCGGCGACCCGGGATGCGCCAGATCCGCCGCAGGGTCCCCTGCTCGACCAGCTCGCGGGCGCGCACGGTCTCGGCGGCCTGCAGCGCCGCCAGCCGCTCCGGGTCGAGGTCGGCGGGGGTGCGGATCTCGATGCTCACCATGAACTCCACGGGTGCTCCTCAGCTGCTCTCGGACTCGGGTGGGGTGCCGGCGCGGACGGCCTTGAACCGACGCATGTTCGCCGTCAGGGCGATCTCGGTGGGGAGGCGCTCCATGCTGGAGGCGCCGAAGAAGCCGACGACCCCGCGCGTTCGGGACAGGACGTACTGCGCGTCGTCCGGCTCGGCGATCGGCCCCCCGTGGCAGAGCACGATCACGTCGGGGTTGATCGCGACGGCGGCGTCGTGCATCCGCTGGATCGTCGCCGCGCAGTCGTCGAGGGTCTTGGCCGTCCGCGCGCCGATACTGCCCTTGGTGGTGAGCCCCATGTGGGGCACGAGGACGTCGGCACCGGCGTCGGTCATCGCCTCGGCCGACTCGACGTCGAAGACGTAGGGCGCCGTGAGGAGGCCGCGCTCGGCGGCCAGCCGGATCATCTCGACCTCGAGGCCGTACCCCATCCCGGTCTCCTCCAGGTTCGCCCGGAACATCCCGTCGATCAGCCCGACGGTCGGGAAGTTCTGCACCCCGGCGAAGCCGGCACCGGCCACCTGGTCCAGGAAGCGGTCCATCAGCCGGAAGGGGTCGGTGCCGCAGACCCCGGCGAGCACGGGGGTGTGGTCGACGACCGGGAGCACCTCCCCCGCCATCTCCATCACGATCGCGTTCGCGTCGCCATAGGGCATCATCCCGGCCAGGGAGCCCCGGCCGGTCATCCGGTACCGGCCGGAGTTGTAGATGATGATCAGGTCCGCGCCGCCGGCC
>JAODNJ010000321.1 GCA_025465155.1 Frankiales bacterium | reverse complement strand
GCGGCCATGAGTTCCACGATCCGCTCGTCGCTCGCGGGGATTCCGGCGACCTCCACGTACTCCGGCAGCCGGTCGAGGACGGCCATGCACACGACCGCGGCGACGTCGAGGTCCAGCGGATAGGAACGACGGACCCGGGCGAGGACGGCGTGTACCGCCGCGGCCATGCCGTCGTCGGCCTGCTCGGCCAGTGCGGTCACCCGGAGATCGTTCGTGCCGCCCTCGACCCAGGCGCGGAAGACGCCGAGGTATCTGCGGTAGAACGGCAGGTAGCGGCCCAGCCACTCGCGCAGCTGCTCGCTCAGCCCGGGGCCGGGAGCCAGGGCGGTCAGGTCGCGGCTGAGCTGCTCCGCCCCCTGGCGGCTCTCTTCGGTGAGCCGCAGCAGCAGGTCGGACTTCTCGTCGAAGTACTTGTAGAAGGTCGTGCGGGCGAAGCCGGCCGCGGCGACGACGTCGTCGACGCTCGTTCCGTGGTAGCCGCGGTCGGCGAACAGGCGGGCGCCGGCTTCGACCAGCTCCCGCACGGTCGCCGCCGCGCGTGGGCTCAGCTGGGCCACAGGGACCACCGGGACCACCGGTGGGGGGCGCCGCGCGATCGGGGTCCGCCGGCCCGCCGCGGACCCCGAGACCGCCGGCAGGCCGGCGAAGGCCGCGGCCGGCGTCCCGGGGAACAGGACCAGCTGCAGGACGACGGCGAGGCCGTCGACGCACTCCTCCACCGGCGGCAGGCCGGCCCGGCGGTGCCGGAAGTAGTTGAATCGGTGCACCGTGCTCGTGAGAACCATCGCCGCCTCGTCCGGGCCGAGGCCGGACAGCCCGCTCTCCTCCAGCCGGGCCGCGATCCCGGCGTTGTAGGACTGGACGAACCCGCCCACCAGGCGGCGTATGCCCGTGCCCGAGGACTCCAGGTCGGCCCACTGCCCGAACACGGTGGCGTACTTGTCGTAGACCCACGCCCATTCGCCGAGCCACCAGTGCAGGTTCTGGAACCCGGCCTCGGTGGGGCCGAGGGCACCGATCCGGCGGGCGACCCGCCGCAGCGCCGAGCCGCACTCCTCGATCAGCTCCAGGAAGATCCGTTCCTTGCTCTCGAAATACTGGTACAGCGTGGCGCGCGACGTGCCGGCCGCCCGCGCGATGCTGTCCACCGAGACCGCCCGGAAACCCTGCCGCTCGAACAGCAGCAGCGCCTCGGTCACGATCCGCTCCCGCGTGCGCGCTCCGCGGCTGCCCACGACGGGGCTGGACGGCCAGTACCCCTGCCGCCGCACGATCTCGCCGTCGGTCACCCGGGTGCTCATTCCTCTCGGGCGCGGGCCCCCGCGCCCACGACGACCTCTGCACGGTCGCGTCCTCCGGCTCGGGCCCCGCGGCCGCTACGCGGACGGAACGTCAGAACCTACCATCGGAATGCCCGGGCCCAGGTCCGAATGCCACAGGCATCGACGCTCCGGGCGGGGCACGCGGGCGGACCGGGGCGGTTGCAATAAAGTGCACGGATTGTCAGAATCAGGATGTCCACGGCTGGGGCCCGGCGCACCGACCCCCGGGCGCACGCGCGACGCGGCGCGGACCACGAACGGGAAATGAGCGAGGCGTTGCCGGACTACGACGGGCTGTTCATCGCCGGGCGCTGGCAGCGGCCGGCCGGGACCGGCGTCATCGAGGTGCACTCCCCGGCGTCGGAGCTGCCCGTCGGGACTGTGCCCGACGCCTCCCCCGCCGACGTCGACGCGGCCGTCGCGGCCGCCCGGACGGCCTTCGACACCGGGCCGTGGCCCGACCTGCCGCCCGCGGAACGGATCGAGGCGGTCGCCCGGCTGGCCACGTCGCTGCGGGCCCGTAGCGACGAACTGGCCGCCACGGTGAGCGCCGAGGTCGGCTCGCCCCTCCGCTGGGCGCGCGGCGCGCAGGTCGCCACGGCGCTGGGTGTGCTCCGGGCCTATCGCTCGATCGGCGGCGACTTCCCCTGGGAACAGACGCGAACCGGGCTGCTGGGCAACGAGGTGCGGGTGCGGCAGGTCCCGGTCGGGGTCGTCGCCGCGGTCGTCCCGTGGAATGCCCCGCTGTTCACCGCCGCGCTCAAGCTCGCACCTGCGCTGACCGCCGGCTGCACCGTCGTGCTCAAGCCCTCCCCCGACGCCCCGCTGGCCGTGCTCGCCTTCGCCGAGGCGGCGGTCGAGGCCGGCCTGCCGCCCGGCGTCCTCAACATCGTGCCGGCCGGCGCGCAGGCCAGCGAGCACCTCGTGTCGCATCCCGGGGTGGACAAGGTGAGCTTCACCGGCTCGACCTCGGTCGGCCGGCGGATCGGCGAGGTGTGCGGCCGGGACGTGCGCCGCTGCACGCTCGAGCTGGGCGGCAAGGCCGCCGCCCTCCTGCTCGACGACGTCGTCCTCGACGAGTCCCTCGTCCGGCAACTGGTCGACGGCGCCATGGCCGGCACCGGGCAGATCTGCATGGCGCAGTCCCGCATCCTCGTCCCGCGGGCCCGCTACGCGGAGGTCGTCGACGCGCTCGGCGCCGCCGCGGCCGGTCTGCGCGTGGGCGACCCCGCCGACGAGGCGACCGACATCGGCCCGCTGATCTCGGCGGCGGCACGCACCGGCGTGGAGGCTGCCGTCGAGGGCGCGCTGGCCGGGGGCGCCCGGCTGGTCACCGGCGGACGGCGGCCCGCCGACCAGCCCAGCGGGTGGTTCCTCGAGCCCACCGTGCTCGCCGACGTCGCCCCCGACGCGCCGATCGCGCAGCAGGAGGTCTTCGGGCCGGTGGCGGTCGTGCTGCCCTACGACTCGCTGGACGAGGGCGTCGCCATCGCCAACAGCACGGAGTACGGCCTGTCCGGAAGCGTCTGGACGGCCGACCCTGCCCGCGGGGCCGCCGTCGCCGCACGGTTCGTCGCCGGCTCGGTCGCCGTGAACTCCGCCGCACCGGTGGACCTGCTCAGTCCCTTCGGCGGCATGCGCCGGTCCGGCATCGGCCGCGAGGGCGGCCCCGAGGGACTGGCGGGGTTCCTCGAGCCGCAGTCCGTCGTCCTGCCGGCCGCCTGACCCCCGTCCTCGTTCCCAGGAGGTTTTCTTCGTGCAGACGCTGGCAGCGGTGCTGTGGAACCGCGACGACCCGGAGTGGTCGGTGGAGCCGATCGAGCTCGACCCACCGGGGCCGGAGGAGGTGCTCGTGGAGCTGCACGCCTCCGGGATGTGCCACTCCGACGAGCACCTGATCAC
Source organism: Frankiales bacterium (assembly GCA_025465155.1). Classification (GTDB taxonomy): domain Bacteria; phylum Actinomycetota; class Actinomycetes; order Mycobacteriales; family Geodermatophilaceae; genus Geodermatophilus. The sequence goes on along the minus strand of JAODNJ010000321.1, from coordinate 48,718 downwards.
CGGCGACATGCCCTTCCATCTGCCGTGCATCGGCGGCCACGAGGGCGCCGGTGTCGTGCAGGCGGTGGGTGACAAGGTCACCTCGGTGGCCCCCGGCGACCACGTCGTCTTCAGCTTCATGCCCTCGTGCGGGCGCTGCCCGTCCTGCTCGACGGGCCACCAGAGCCTGTGCGACCTCGGCGCCCGGCTCTACACCGGCCGGCAGATCGCCGACGGCACCGCGCGCCACCACGGCCGCGGCCAGGACCTCGCCACCTCCTGCCTGATCGGGTCCTACGCCCACCACACGGTGGTGCACGAGGCCAGCTGCGTCCGGATCGACCCGGCCGTCCCCCTGGACCGCGCATGCCTGCTGGGCTGCGGCTTCGTCACCGGCTGGGGCTCCGCCGTCTACGCCGCCGACGTGGCACCGGGCGACACCGTCGTGGTCGCCGGGGTCGGCGGAATCGGGGCGGCGGCCATCCAGGGCGCGAAGCTGGCCGGCGCCCGCGTGATCGTGGCGATCGAACCGGCGGCATCGAAGAAGGAGCAGGTGCTGGCCATGGGGGCCACCCATGTGGCCGGCTCGTGGGACGAGGCGCCGGCCGTGGTTGCCGACGCCACCTGGCACCGGGGCGCCGACCGCTTCATCTGCACCATGGGCCGCGGCGACGGCGCGCTGATGCACAAGGCGCTGGCGATGACCGCCAAGCGCGGCCGGGTGGTGGTCACGAACATCCATCCCCTGGCCGAGCGCTCGATCAGCATCAGCATGATGGACCTGACGCTCAACGAGAAGCAGATCGTCGGGACGCTCTACGGCTCGGCGAACCCCCGTGCCGACATCCCCAAACTGCTGGAGCTGTGGTCCTCGGGGCTGGTGGACCTGGACGCGGTGGTGTCCAACACCTACCCGCTCGAAGGCATCAACGACGGCTTCGCGGACATGCGCAACGGCAACTTCCTCCGCGGGGTGCTCACCTACCCCGCCCTCGGCCGGGAGGCGAGCGAATGACCAGCACCGAGCAGCGGCCCGTCCGCGAACTGGACGACCTGTCCTGGTGGACCCACCCGGTCGAGGAGCGCGACGCGTTCTTCGCGCGGCTCCGGGCCGAGGACCCCCGCCCGTTCGTCCCGGCCCGCCACGAGCCCGGCAGCCCACGACACGACGGCTTCTGGGCGCTGACCCGGTACGAGGACGTCAAGGAGGTCAGCCGCCGGGAGGAGGACTTCTGCTCCGGGGAGGGGACCCAGATCTTCGACCAGCCCCCGCGGCTGCGGGAGTACCGCGGCTCGATCATCGACATGGACAACCCGGAGCACGCCCGGCTGCGCAAGATCGTGAACCGCGGCTTCACCCCCCGGTCGCTGGAGGTGTTGCGCGAGGACGTCGCCCGCACCACCCGGGCACTCATCGCCTCGGTCGCCGAGCAGGGCGAGATCGACTTCACGACGGCGGTCGCCGCGCCGCTGCCGCTGCGGATCGTGAACAACATGCTGGGCATCCCGGCCGAGCACGAGCAGTACATCTTCGAGCAGACCAACATCATCATGGGGGCCAGCGACCCCGAGTACGTGCCCGACCAGAGCCCGCGCGCAGTCGCCGCCGCCGTCGAGGCCGCCGGCGAGGGTCTGGCCGCCCTGCTGTCCGAGCTCGCCGAGGCGCGCATCGCCGAGCCCCGGGACGACCTGATCACCAAGCTCGTCGCCGCCCGCGGCGAGGAGGTGCTGACCCCGGCGGAGATGGCCCGCTTCTTCATCCTGCTCGTGGGCGCGGGCAACGAGACGACGCGCAACGCGATCTCCCACGGCCTGCTCGCGCTGACCCGGTTCCCCGACCAGCGCGAACTGTGGCGCAGCGACCCGGCGACGTACACCGGGCCGGCCGTCGAGGAGATGGTCCGCTGGGCGTCGCCGGTGCTGCACTTCCGGCGCACCGTGACCAACGACGGCGTCCGCCTCGGCGAGCAGGAGTTCAACCAGGGCGACAAGGTGGTCCTCTGGTACCGCTCGGCCAACCAGGACGAGGACGTCTTCCCCGACGCCACGCGGTTCGACATCCGCCGCCGGCCCAACGCGCACCTGGGCTTCGGCGCCCCGGGGCCGCACTTCTGCCTCGGTGCCAACCTGGCCCGGCTCGAGCTCTCGGTGGTCTTCCCCATGCTCCTGGAGCTCCTGCCCGACATCGAGGCGGTCGGCGAACCGCAGCTGCTGCGCTCCAACCTGCTGCACGGCATCAAGCACCTCCAGGCCCGGTTCACGCCGACGACGGTGGCCGCCTCGTGAGCGCCGGGGAGGAGCAGGCGGTCCTGTCCGAGGACCGCGACGGCGTCCGGCGGATCACCCTGAACCGGCCGGAGGCGGCCAACGCGTTGCGGCCGGACGACCGCAACGCGCTGATCGACCTGCTGACCGACGCCGACGCCGACCCGTCGGTGCGGGTGGTCGTCATCGCCGCGAACGGGCGGCACTTCTGCGCAGGCGCCGACGTCCGCGCGATGGCCGGCAGCCGGTCGGCCGGCGAGGGCAAGCGCGTCGGCGACACGATGCGCAAGATCATGGGCGGCGCCCAGCGGCTCATCGCGGCCGTCCTCGACTGCGGCAAGCCGGTCATCGCCGTCGTGCAGGGCCCGGCCGCCGGCATCGGCGCGCACCTGGCCTACGCCGCCGACCTCGTCGTCGCCAGCGAGGACGCTACGTTCGTGGAGTCCTTCGTCCGCCGCGGCCTGGTCGTCGACGGCGGCGGCGCCTACCTGCTTCCCCGGCGGATCGGCATGCAGAAGGCCAAGGAGCTGGTCTTCTTCGGCGATCCGCTGGCCGCCGACGAGGCCTACGCCCTCGGCCTGGTCAACCGGGTCGTGCCGGCCGACCGGCTGACGGCGACCGCCGACGAGCTGGCCGTCCGCCTGGCCTCGGCCGCGACGAGCGCCATCGCGCTGACCAAGCGGCTGCTCAACGACTCCCCCGACACCGACCGTGCCGGGGCCTACCTCGCCGAGGGGATGGCACAGGAGATCCAGTCCGGCGCCCACGACTCCGGCGAGGGGATCCGCTCGTTCGTCGAGCGCCGCCCGCCCGAGTACCGCGGCTACTGAGCGAAAGGAGCCGACGGCAGCCATGACCGCTCCCCGGGGCGACCTGCCCACGATCGACGACGACAGCCGGCCCTTCTGGGACGCGGCGAAGGAGGACCGCTTCCTCGTGGCCCGGTGCGGCAGCTGCGGCCGCGCGCACCACTACCCCCGCCCGTTCTGCCCGTTCTGCTGGAGCGACCAGGTCACCTGGGAGCAGGCCAGCGGGTGGGCCACCCTCTACACCCACTCGACGGTGTACATGAACGATCTCGTGCCGTTCCGCGACCGGCTGCCCTACGTAGCCGCCCTCGTGGAGCTGGCGGAGGGCCCCCGCATCATGACCACCATCGTGGACTGCGCCACCGAGGACCTGCGGATCGGCATGCCGCTGCGGGTGGCCTTCCGCGAACTCGACGACGACATCACGGCGCCGGTGTTCCGCCCGGCCGTCCCGGAGGAGAAGCAATGACCCGCCTGCTCGAAGGCAAGATCGCGCTGGTCACGGGCGCCGGCCACGGCATCGGCCGCGGCCACGCGCTGGAACTGGCCAAGCACGGCGCCACCGTCGTCGTGAACGACCTGGGGACGTCGGTGTCCGGGGAGGGCTCCGGCCGCGACGCCGATCGCGTCGTCGACATCATCGGCGGCCGCGGGGGCAAGGCCGTGGCCGACTACGCCGACGTGGGCGACGAGGCCCAGGTCGAGGAGATGATCGGCCGCGCCTTCGACGACTTCGGCCGCCTCGACATCCTGGTCAACAACGCCGGCATCGTCCGCGACAAGGCGATCTGGAACATGAGCGCCGGCGACTTCGACCTGGTCATGCGCGTGCACGTGCGCGGCACCTGGCTGACCAGCCGCGCGACGGCGATCCGCTGGCGCGCGGCGGCCAAGGCCGCCGAGGACGGCCGGGTGTACGGCCGGATCATCAACACCACCTCCGGCGCGGGCCTCTGGGGCAACTTCGGCCAGACCAACTACGCGACGGCGAAGGCGGCGATCGTCGGGCTGACCCAGACGCTGAGCCTGGAGCTGGCGCGGCTGGGCGTCACCGTCAACGCGATCAGCCCCGGTGGCATCACCCGCCTGTCGGCCACGATGGGCGGGACCGCGGCGGTGCCCGAGCCCGACGAGCGGCCCGAGGACGAGTTCGACCCGAAGGACCCCTCGCTGGCCAGCCCGGTCGTGGCCTGGCTGGCCAGCCCGGAGGCCGGGCACGTCAGCGGTCAGGTGGTCCGTGCGATGGGCGAGCTCGTCGAGCTGGCCGAGGGCTGGCGGAAGGGCCCGTCGATCTCCAACGGCGGCAAGCGCTGGGACGCCGCGACCCTCGGCGACCTGTTGGCCAAGGACGTCTTCCGCACGCGGGCGCCCGGCCTGCGCATGGGCGGCTGAGCTCTCGCACCGACGAGCCACGACGTCGCCGCCGCGGGCCCTCAGCTCGCGGCGGCGGCCTCGGAGGCGGGAGTGCCGGCGAGCAGGCCCCGCTCGATGAACGTCGCCATGGTCTCCACGACCTCCGCCCGGGGCACCTCCCGGCTCTGCTGGACCAGCCCCGTGGGGATGCGCTCCAGCACGGCGATCAGCACGAGCCCCGCCACGTGCAGGTCGAGCGGATAGGGCCGCTGCACGCTGGTGAGTGCCCCGGCGACCGCCGCGCGCGTGGCCCGGGTGACCTCCTCCCCGAGCTCCTGCACGCGCGGGTCATCGGGCTGACGCTCCACCCAGACGCGCAGCACGCCGGCGTGCCGCGCGGACAGCGCCACCAGGTCGTCCAGCCACCGGCGCAGCTCGGTGCCCGCGTGCGGGCTGCGGGCGATCGCGCCGAAGCGCTGCGCCGCCGACACGACGTCGTCGCGCGCCTCCTCGGCGAGCGCCGCCAGGACGTCGTGCTTGTCGGTGAAGTACTTGTAGAGCGTCGCCCGGGCCACGCCCGCGCCGGCGGCCACCGCGTCGAGGTTGGAGCCGGCGAACCCGCGGGCGGCGAAGGTCCGCGCGGCGGAGTCCAGCAGCTGGCGGACCGTGGCCCGAGCCCGGTCGCGCAGCCCGGCGAAGCGGTCGGGACCCGGCCGCGGCGACGGGACGTCCGCGGTCCAGGACGCGGGCAGCCCGGCCGACCGCGATCCCTGGCTGGCGAGCACCTCCGGCGGGGTGTCCGGGAAGAGCACCAGCTGCAGCACGACGGCCATCCCGTCGACCATCTCGTCGACCGTCAGGGCCGAGGATCGGCCGCTGTGCCGCAGGTAGTTGAACCGGTGGACGACGAGCAGCAGCGCGGCCGCGGTGTCGACCCCCTCGATCCCGGCGAACCCGGCCGCCGTGAGCCGCTCGGCTATCCGCCCGGCATAGGCGTCGACGAATCCGGTGACCATCGGCCGGAAGGCGGTGTCGGAGGTCTCGATGTGGTCCCACTGGGCGAACATGGTGGCGTAGCGGTCGTAGACCCAGGCCCACTCCCCCAGCCACCAGTGCAGGTTGTCGAAGCCCTGCAGCGTGGGGCCGAGCGGGCCCAGCCGGCGGATCAGCCGCATCAGCGTGCCGCCGCACTCCTCCAGGAGCTCGGCGAAGATCTCGTCCTTGCTCTCGAAGTACTGGTACAGCGTCGCCCGGGACACCCCCGCCGCGCGGGCGAGGTCGTCGACGGCGACGTCGTGGAAGCCACGCTCACCGAACAGCTGCAGCGCCACGGCGAGGATGTGCCGGCGGGTCTGGGCGCCGCGGGCACCGACCACCCGGCTGTTCGACCCGTAGCTGGGGCGACGCAGGATCTCCTCGCTGCTCACCGGTCGATGGTACCGGCGACTCTGACACCGCGGTCACTTCCTGCCCGACCCGTTCCCCCGGTGGGAGGACCCGCATATCGCGGTCCTTCTTGGTTCAATGCGTTGACTGAACTACCGTTTCCCGAGTGAGTCTGACAGTCGCGCCACCCGGCAGTCCCCTCTTCGGCGTGCACGTTCCCCAGTTCCGCACCGACGTCGCCACGATGGTCGAGCGGGCTCGGGCCGCCGAGGACGCCGGCTTCGACGGCTTCTGGCTGATGGACCACCTGGCCACACCCGGTGCGCCGCACGTCGACACCCTGGAGAGCTGGACCCTGCTCACGGCGCTGGCGGGGGCGACCTCCCGCATTCGCCTCGGTCACCTCGTGGGCTGCAACCCGTTCCGGCACCCCGCCCTCCTGGCCAAGATGGCGGCGACGGTCGATGTGATCAGCGGCGGCCGGCTGGACCTGGGGCTCGGCTGGGGCTCGGTGGACGAGGAGCTCGAGGCGTTCGGGTTCGGCGGCGCCACCCGGCGGGCACGGGCCGAGGCTCTGGACGAGACGCTGCAGATCGTCGAGCTGATGTTCAGCGGCGAGCCGTTCGACCACGACGGCCGCCATTTCCGGCTGCGCGGCGCGTGCGGCCTCCCGCGACCGGTGCAGGCCCGCGTGCCGGTCCACATCGGCGGCGCCGGCGTCACGCTCACCATGCCGCTGGTGGCCCGGCATGCCGACTGGTGGAACTGCCTGGGTTCTGCGCGGCACCGGCTGGACGAGCTGGCGCCGCTGCGCGGACGGGCCCGGATCTCCGCGCAGTACGCCATCGGCCTGGCCGCCACGTCGGCGCAGCGCGACAGCGTCGCGGCCGAGGTGGCCCGCCGCATGCCGCCGGCCGCCTGGGGCGACCCGCTGGTCGGGACGCCGGACGAGCTGGCAGCTGCGCTGCAGGCCGAGCGAGCGCGGGGCGTGGAGATGTTCGTGCTGCGCTTCTCCGACCACGGGTCGCCGGAGACCCTGCGGCTGTTCATGCACGAGGTCGCGGTCGCCCTCGGCCGTTGACGCTCAGCGTCGCATCGGCTCCAGGGCCTCGGCGTCGCGGCGCAGCGCGTCGCGGTCGACCTTGAGCATGCCGGTCACCGGCAGGTCGTCGACGAGGACGAGGCGGTCCGGCGCCTTGTAGTCGGCCAGCCGCTCGCGCACCCACTCCCGGAGCTCGATCAGCTCGGGCGGGCTGTCGGGGTCGGCGGCCACCACGAAGGCGACCCCGATCTCCCCGATGACCGGCGCCGGCGAGCCGACCACGGCCGCCCTGCGGACGGCCGGGTGCTCGGCCAGCACGTTCTCCACCTCGAGCGGGTGCACGTTGTAGCCGCCCCTGATGTAGAGGTCGCCGGCGCGGCCCACCAGCACGAGGTTCCCTTCGGGGGTGAACCGCCCGAGGTCCCCGCTGATGAGCCACCCGTCGTCGGTGAGCACCTCGGCGGTCCGCTCGGGGTCGTTCCAGTACCCCCGCATGACGCAGCCACCGCGTACCCGCACCCGGCCCACCTCGCCGGGGGGCAGCGGCGTGCCGGCGCCGTCGGTGACGACGACCTCCATCCCCTCCTGGGGGCGGCCGACGGTGCGGAACTGGACCTCCGGCGGATCGTCGGGTTCGGTGCCGGCGATCGTCGGGGACTCGGTCATGGCGTAGCGGACGACGAGCGGCACCCCGATGCGCTCGGCGACCGCCTCGACGAGATCGGGCGGCGCGGGCGCGGTCGCGGCGATGCCGATCCGCAGGTGGGGCAGCCGCTCGGCGTCGGGCTGCTCCAGCAGCTTCGCCCACTGGGTCGGCACGCCACCGACCACCGAGATGCGCTCGTCGCGCATGACGCGGGCCATCTCCGCGGCCGACCACGGCGACGGAGGGATCACCGCGGTGACTCCCCAGGCGAGCTGGTCCCACAGCTTGAACATGTAGCCGGCGTGCGCAAAGGGCGTGGCGACCAGGCGCCGGTCGCCCGGCGTGCTCATCACCCCCGCCGAGTGGGCGGCGGCCTTGAGGTTGTGCACGTCGAACCAGGCGCCCTTCGGCAGCCCGGTCGTCCCGCTGGTCCAGATGATGACGACCGGGTCCTCCGGTGCCGGCGCGGGCCGCTGCTCCCCCAGGCCGGGGTGCGCGTAGAGGCCCGGCAGGTCGGTCCGGTCCAGCACGGGCAAGGTCGGGGGCACCTCCGGCAGCCGAGCGGCCGGGTCGCGGACGACCAGCGCGGGCGCCGCCCGCTCCAGGACGGCCGCCACCTCGCGCGGGCCCAGTCGGGTGTTCAGTCCGGAGGTGACCGCGCCGAGCCGCGCGAGCGCGGCGTAGCAGACGGCGTAGTCGATCGAGGACGGCAGCATCAGCGCGACGACGTCGCCCGCGCGGACACCCCGCTCGGCGAGCGCCCCGGCCAGGCCGTCGGACGCCCGGTCCCACTCGGCGAAGCTGAGCCGGCCGCCGCCGGACTCGACGTAGGCCTCACGGTCCCCGTAGGCGCCGGCCGCGGCCCGGAGCAGCTCGTCGAACGAGGCGCAGTCGTCGCCCAGGGGCGGGGTGCTCATCGCCGCTCCGTTCCGAGGATCAGGGTGCCGCTGGAGCAGAACCAGCCGCCGGTACCGCTCACGCAGGCCAGTTCGGCGTCCGGCACCTGGCGCGGGCCGCACTCCCCGCGCAGCTGCCGCACCGCCTCGACGACCAGGAACAGGCCACGTTGCCCCGGATGGATGGCCGAGAGGCCGCCGCCGTCGGTGTTGGTCGGCAGCGCGCCGCCGAGCCGGAGCCGGCCGTCGGCGACGAACGGGCCGCCTTCCCCCTTCTTGCAGAACCCGAGGTCCTCCATCGTCATGAGCAGCATGTAGGTGAAGGCGTCGTAGACCTCGCAGACGTCGATGTCCTCCGGGCGCACGCCCGCGCGCTGGAAGGCCAGCGGCCCGGTGATCGACGCCGGACCGGTGGTGAGGTCGGGCCACTGGCTGGTCGAGACGTGCGAGACGTTCTCAGCGGCGCCGAGGACGTGCACGGGCGTGCCCGCCAGATCCCTCGCCCGCTCCTCGGAGACGAGGACGGCCGCCGCTCCGCCGTCGGAACGGATGCAGCAGTGCAGTTTGGTGAAGGGGTCGGCGATCATCCGGCCGGACTGGACGTCCTCGACGGTGATCGGGTCCCGGTAGGCCGCCTCGGGGTTGTCCGCGGCGTTGTAGCGGGCGGAGACCGCCACCTCGGCGAGCTGCTCGATGGTGGTGCCGTACTCGTACATGTGCCGGCGGGCGGCCATGGCGTACTTGGCGATCAGGGTGTGCCCGTACGGCGCCTCCCACTGCAGCGGGCCGCGGCTGCCCCAGTTGAGGTTCGCCGTCCGCAGGCCGCGGCGCAGGTCCGACTTCGCCGTCGACCCGTAGGTGAGCAGGACGACGTCGGCGTGCCCGGCGGCGATCGCGTCCGCCGCGTGGGCGACCATGACCTCCCACGAGGCCCCGCCCACCGACGTCGAGTCGATCCAGCGGGGGCGCAGACCGAGGTACTCCGCGACGTCTATCGGCGGCAGCGTGCCCAGGCCGGTGGAGCCCAGCCCGTCCACCTCGCCCGGCGAGATCCCTGCGTCGGCCAGCGCCCGCAGCGAGGCCTGGGCGATGAGCCCGTAGGGGTTGGTGGCGACCGCGCCGGGGTCGGCCAGCGCCACCCCGGCGATGACGGCGCCCCGGCCCTTCGGCACCGCGACCCGGCCCGTGAGGGCGGTCACTGGGCCGCCGCCTGCGCGAGCAGTCCGCCGAGGGCGTCGGTCCGCTGGAGGAACAGGTGGTCGAGCACCTGCGCCCGTTTGAGGTACAGGTGGGCGTCGTGCTCGTAGGTGTAGCCCATCCCCCCGTGGATCTGGATGTTCGCGCTCGCGCCGTCCAGAGCGGCGCGGCTGCTGACGATCCTGGCGGCCAGGACCTGGAACTCCCGGTCCGCGCGGCCCGACTGCAGAGCCACGGCACCGAACATCGTCTGCGACAGCGCGGCCTCGGCCGCGACCGCCATGTCCGCGCACCGGTGCTTGATCGCCTGGTTGACCCCGATCGGCCGGCCGAACTGCACCCGGTTCTTGGCGTGGTCGCTGGCCTGGTCCCGCACGGCCTCGGCGATGCCGACGAGCATGGCCGAGGCCAGGACGAGGGCCCGCAGCCGCAGCGGCTCCTGGTCGGCCGGCAGCCAGCAGGCGGCGGAGGCAGCACCGACGGTCGCCGAGGCCAGCCGGGTGCCCGGGTCGATGCCGGCCAGCGGCTCGAGGTCGCCCAGCGCGGCGGTCTCGACCAGCGCGGCGCCGTCCTCGCCGAGGACCAGCACGTAGGTGCTGCCCTCCGGATCCAGGACGTCCAGCCGCCCGCCGAGCCCCTCCGGGCCGACCGAGCCGTCCCGGAGCTCGGCCAGCGCCACCGCGGTGCGCCCGTCCACCATCGACGCCGCGAGATCCGGCCGGCCGGCCAGGACGGCCAGACGAGCACCCAGCACCGTGCCGAGGAACGGTCCGGGGGCCAGCGCCCGGCCGATCTCGCGGAACACCAGCGCCTCGTCGTCGAGGCCCAGGCCGGAGCCACCCACCTCCTCGGGGGCCGAGAGCCCGAGCAGGCCCAGCTCGGCGCCGGCCAGCCACGTCTTGGTGTCCAGCGACGCCGGCTCGTCCCGCCGGGCGCGGATGCCGGCGATGGGCACCTGCTCGCTGAAGAACTCCGCGGCCGCGGCCGTCAGCTCCAATTGGTCGCGGGAAGGAAGCAGATCCACGGTTCAGTCCAATCCGGAGGTCAGCGGGGCAGGCCGAGGACGCGGTCACCGATGATGTTGCGCTGGATCTCGGAGGTACCGCCGCCGATCGACTGCGAGAACGAGTAGAAGTAGTTGCCGGTCCACCCGCCGCCGGGCGCCCACCGGGAGACCAGCCGCAGCGCATCCGGGCCGATCACGTCCATGGCCAGGCGGCCGACCTCCTTGGCCACCTCGGCGTAGTAGAGCTTCAGCATCGAGCCCTCGGGGCCTGGCGTGTCGGTGCGCAGGTTGCGGCAGACGCCGGCGTAGGTCATCGCGCGCAGGGCGGCGACCTCGGCCCGTGCGGTCGCCAGCCGACGGGCGATCTCGTCGTCCTCGATCGCCGGTCGCCGGCCGTCGGGCCCGGGGTGCTCCCGCGCGGTGTCGATCAGCTTCTCCACCGTGTCGGCCAGCCGCACCTGGTTGGCGGTGAACGCGGTGCCCCGCTCGAAGGAGAGCGTCGACATCGCGACCCGCCAGCCGTCGTCCACCCCGCCGACGACGTTCTCCAGCGGAATGCGCACCTCGTCGTAGAACACCTCGCAGAACTCGGCGCCGCCCTCGATGGTCTCGATCGGCCGCACGTCGATGCCCGGGGAGTTCATGTCGCAGATGACCCAGGTGATGCCGTGGTGCTTGGAGTCGCCGCGGGTCGTGCGGACCAGGAGCTCCTGGTGGTCGGCGATGTTGGCGAAGCTGGTCCAGATCTTCTGCCCCGTGACGACGAGCTCGTCTCCGTCGATGACGGCACGGGTGGACAGGGCGGCCAGGTCCGAGCCCGCGCCCGGCTCGGAGAAGCCCTGGCACCAGACGACGTCGCCGCGCAGGATCCGCGGGAGGTGAAAGGCCTTCTGCTCCTCGGTGGCCCGGGTCATCAGCGTCGGCCCGGCATGGCTGAGCCCGACGAAGTTCGCGTCGATCCCCGGCAGGCCCGTGCGGGCGTACTCCTCGTACCAGATGAGCTGCTGGACCAGGGTGAGCCCACGGCCCCCGTACTGCTCCGGCCAGGCGATCCCCGCCCACCCGCCTTCCCACTGGGTGCGCTGCCAGCCCAGGTCGAACTCGCGCATGCCGGCCGGTTCCTCCGGGCGCTGCTCCCGCGGGACGTGCTCGGTCAGCCAGGTGCGCACCTCCTCCCGGAACTGCACCTGTTCCGGCGAGAAATCGAGATCCACGGGTCCTCCAGGGTCAGGAGCGATACCGGGCGGCGAGCTCGTCGCTCCCGCGCGCCAGAAGAGTGACGTCGGCGCCGACCAGGACGAGGCGGGCCCCGAGGTCGAGGTAGCGGCGGGCGAGCGGCTCGGCGAAGGCGTTGACGCCCGCGACCTTCCCGCTCGCGACGACGGTGCCGATCCCCGCCTCGACGGCCGCGAGGACGTCGGGGTGGTCGGCCTGCCCGAGGTGACCGAACGACGCAGCCAGGTCGGCCGGCCCCAGGAACACCGCGTCGACGCCGTCGACGGCAGCGATCTCCGCGAGGGCGTCCAGCCCGGCCCGGGACTCCACCTGCACGGTGAGTGTGAGCTGCCCGGCGGCGGTGTGCAGGTAGCCCTCGGTACGGTTCCAGCGCGACGCGCGGGCGAACGCGCTGCCCACGCCCCGGACGCCCTCCGGCGGGTACCGCGTCGCGGCGACGATCGCGCGGGCCTGCTCCGCCGACTCGACCATGGGCACCATCAGGTTCCGGACCCCGATGTCGAGCAGCTGCTTGATCCCGACCCGGTCGTCGGACGGAGGCCGGACGACGACCGGCGTCGGATACGCGGCGGCGGCCTGCAGCTGCGGCAGCACGGTGGCCAGGTCGTTCGGCGCGTGCTCGCAGTCGACCAGCAGCCAGTCCAGGCCGGCCCCGGCGCAGATCTCCGCGACGTAGGCGCTGCCCGACACCACCCACATGCCGATCAGCCGGCCCGGACCCGCCAGGCGCTCCCGCAACTCGGTCACGACCCGCTCCGGGCGAAGCGGCACCCGACAGCGCCCAGGGGACCGAAGTCGGCGTGGAACAGGTCGCCGTCGGCGGCCGGCACCGCGCGCGTGAACGAGCCCGCCAGGATCACCTGTCCCGCCTCGAGGGTCACGCCGTGTGCGCCCAGCCGGTTGGCCAGCCAGGCCACGCCGTTGGCCGGGTGGTTGAGCACGGCCGCCGCCACTCCCGACTCCTCGATCTGCCCGTTGCGGTACAGCAGGGCCGACACCCAGCGCAGGTCGACGTCGAACGGGCGGACCGGACGGCCGCCGAGCACCAGGCCGGCGTCGGCCGCGTTGTCGGCGATGGTGTCGACGATGGTCCGCAGGTGGCCGGTCTCCGGATCGCTCATCTGCACCCGCGCGTCGAGGATCTCCAGCGCCGGCGTCACGTAGTCGACCGCGCCCAGGACGTCGAAGAGCGTCACGCCCGGGCCGGTGAGCGGACGGCCCAGTACGAAGGCCAGCTCCACCTCGACCCGGGGATAGATGAACCGGTCGTGCGGCACGGTGGCGCCGTCGTCGAAGAACATGTCGTCGTAGAGGGCGCCGTAGTCGGGCTCGGAGATGGACAGCGCCTGCTGCATGACCTTCGAGGTGAGCCCGATCTTGCGGCCGAGCACGGTCCGGCCCTCGGCCACCTTCGACCGCACCCAGGCGTGCTGCACCGCGTAGGCCTCCTCGACGGTCATGTCGGGGTACTGCAGCGACAGCTGGCGGATCGGTGTCCGCATGCGCTCGGCGTCGTCGAGGCGGGCCGCGGCGTCGGCCACGGCGGTCTCGTCGAGCGTCACTTCTCCGCGCCGAGGAGGAACCGGACGGCCGCCGGGTTGAAGGTCTCCGGGTCCTCGAAGTGCGGCCAGTGCTTGACGCCGGGCATCTCGAGCACCTCGCTGTCAGGGATGAGCTCGGCCACCTGCCGCGCGGTGCTCTGGTACTCCGAGACGTCCTTGCCCGAGGCCACCACGAGCGTCGGGGCGGCGATCGACCGCCACTCCTTCTCGGGGATGAGGTTGCGCTCGCGCGCCTCGGCGTCCTGCAGGATCAACAGGTGGTCGATCGTCTCGCGGGTGTCCTGCCGCTGGTAGACCGCCTGGCGCAGCGCCACGAGGTCGTCCAGCCGGTTGCGCTCGTCGGCCATGAGGTGGTCGAACATCGCCTTGATCGATGCCCAGTCGGCCTCCTGGACCGCGCGGGTGCGCTCGGCCCGGATGCGAGCCATGTTGGACGCCGTCGCGATCATCCCGGCCGGCGACATCAGGATCAGCCGGTCCACCCGCTCGGGGGCGTCGATCGCCAGCCGGGCGGTCACCCAGGCGCCCAGCGACATGCCGGCCACGTGCGCGCGCTGCACCCCGAAGGCGTCGAGGACGGCGAGCACCTGCCGCACGTACACCGGGATCTCGTAGTCGTGGTCGGGCTTCTCCGAGAACCCGTTTCCGACCATGTCGACGGCGATGCAGCGGAAGTGCTCCGACAGTGCGGTCAGGTTCGGGGCGAAGGTCTCCCAGTGGCCCCCGGTGCCGTGCAGGAGCAGAAGTGCGGGTGCGTCAGGGCTGCCGGCCTCGGCGAACCGGGTGCGGACGCCGTCGGCCTCCAGGTATCCCTGCCGGAACTCGAGCTCCCGCAGGAAACCCCAGATGCTGCGGTACGGCTCCTCGGCGTTCACTTCCGCGGTCACGAACTCTCCTCGCTCACCATCGTGCTGCTGACGATCCCTGCGCTGACCAGTGTGTACATGTTCCATCGCCCGGGCGATGCGCGGCTGAGCAGCGCGTTCGTCGATCCCAGCCGGTCTTCCGGCGGCGGCGTCGTGGCGGTTTCTGACACGCAGTATATGACAGGCACCCCCGTGCTCACCGCCGCCGGGCCGCTACCCCGCCACCCCGCCGAGAGCCGGCAGGCCCACTTCGGCGCGGACGTCGTCCAGGTGCGCGCGCACGGTCTCGAGCAGGTCGGCCACCTTCCAGCCGAACTCGGTGACCGCCCGGGAGTTGTCGAAGGTCGAGGGGTAGGAAGGCCGCCGGTCGGGATCGGGGAACTCGATCCGGGCGTCGGGAACGATCTGCCGCACCGCCCCCGCGAGCTCGGCCATCGTGACGTTGTGCCCCGACGCCAGGTACGTCGAGGAGCGCGGTCGCTCCCCGGTCAGCAACCGCGTCAGCAGGGTCGCCAGGTCAGCGACGCCGATCACGTTGTCACCGGCCTCGGGCGCGTACGGGACCAGGCCGACGTCCCCCACGGCGATGCGCTCCAGGAAGCGGGACGGCCAGATGGTGCTCCCCGGGCCCAGGATCGACGACGGCCGCACCTTGACGACCTCCAGCCCGTACAGCGCGGCGTAGCGGTCGCAGATCGACTCGTTCAGGGCCTTCATCCGGCCGTACATGCTGGCCGGGGCCAGGATCTCGTCCTCGGCGACGGGCCGGTCGCCGTAGATCCGCTGCGGCCCGTAGGTCCCCACCGTGCTGAGGAAGACGACCCGGCCCACACCGGCCAGTCGCGCCGCCTCCAGCACGTTGGTGACGCCGGTGACGTTGACGTCGCACGCCAGCGGGATGTCGGAGTGATCCGGCGACATCAACGGCCCCATGATGTAGGACAGCAGGGCGATCGAGGTGACGTCGTGCTCCTGGGCGACGGAGATCAGCCGGTCGAGCCGGGTGACGTCCGCGCGGGAGTACACGACACCCGGCAGCTCGCCGCCGACCGGAGGGACGACGTCGGAGGCGACCACCGGATGCCCGTCGGCGGCCAGCCGGGCGACCAGTCTCCGGCCCACGAGGCCGGAGCTGCCCAGGACGAGAACGCTCATGACAGAGCTCCCTTCGTTGGCTGCCGGCTCAGGGCAGCAGGATGGTCTGGTACTCGGTGTAGTCGGCCAGGGCCTCGGGACCGCCCTCGCGGCCGATCCCGGAGTTCTTGAAGCCGCCGAACGGCCCGTACGCGTCGAGCGCGCCCGGCGAGTTCAGTGCCACGGACCCCGTCCGCAGCGCAGCGGCGACCTGTTCGCCGCGCTGGAGGTCCGCCGTCCACACCGCTCCGGCCAGGCCGTAGTCGGAGTCGTTGGCGATCTCCACGGCGTCCCGGTCGTCCTCGTAGGGGATGACCGCGGCGACCGGTCCGAAGATCTCCTCGCGCGCGATCGTCATCCGGTTGTCGACGTCGGCGAAGACAGTGGGCTGCACGTAGAAGCCGCGGTCGATGTCGGGGCGACCGCCGCCGGTCAGCAGCGTGGCGCCCTCCGCCACGCCGGTGGCGACGTAGCGCTCGACGCGGTCGCGGTGGGCGCGCGAGATGAGCGGCCCGATGTCGGTGGAGGGGGACGACGGGTCTCCGACGACGAGCGCGCGGGTGGTCTCGACCATCGCGTCGACGACCTCGCGGTAGCGCCGGCGCGGCACGAGCACCCGGGTCTGGGCGGCGCACACCTGCCCGGCGTTGGTCATCACGCCGGCGACCAGCGACCGGACGTTGGGCGCGGACAGCTCGAAGTCGTCGAGGACGACGGCGGCGGACTTGCCGCCCAGCTCCAGGGTGCACCGCCGGAGGGCCTCGCCGCACAGGGCACCGATCCGGCGGCCGACCGCCGTCGACCCGGTGAAGCTGACCTTGTCGACTCCCGGGTGCCGGACCAGCAGCTCGCTGACCTCCGGGCCGGCCGGCAGGATGTTCAGCACACCGTCGGGGAGGCCCGCCTCCCGCGCGGCCTCGGCGAGGACGTAGGTGTGCAGCGGGGTCTCGACCGGCGGCTTGAGGACGACCGGATTGCCCGCCAGCAGCGCCGGGGCCAGCTTCATGGCCGCCACGAAGAGGGGCGCGTTCCACGGCACGATCGCCGCCACGACGCCGACCGGTACCCGACGGACGCGGAGGGTGCGCCCACCCGCTCCCGGACGGGTGTCCTCCCAGGCGAAGCCTGCGCCGATCTCGGTGAACGCCCGCAGTGTCCCGACGGCCTTCGCCACCTGACCGCGGGGCAGGCTGTGCCGGGGCAGCCCCTGCTCGGCGCAGAGCACGTCGGCGAACTCATCGGACCGGGCGTCGATCGCCGCCGCCAGCGCGGCGATCCGTTCGCCGCGCTCGGCAGCGCTCATCCGGGGCCACTCGCCGGCGAACGCCGAGCGGGCGGCGGACACCGCCCGGTCCACGTCGTCCGCCGAGGCGGCGGGTGCGTACCCGATCACCTCCTCGGTCGCGGGTGAGACGACCTCGATCGTCTCCTCGCCGGCGGGCGTTCCGAAGGCGCCGCCGATGAACAGCGTGTCGTACGTCCACATGACGGGCCCTGCTTCCTCGAACGGTGCGGTCATGTCGTCGGTGCGGGGATGCCGGCCGATCCGGCCGGCGCGCCGCGGTGCTGGAGGTAGTCGGCCGACAACGGCGGGACGGGCAGGCCCAGGCGGCGGGCCAGCATCTGGGTGACGGCGTTGTCGTGCCCCATCCGGGTCCCCTCCGGAAGCCGCCCGGCGCGCACGTGGGCGTCAGCCTGGCGGATCAGCGTGGTGGCCAGGAACAGGCACTGCAGGATCTCGAAGTAGTCCAGGTCGCCCAGGCGGCGGCCCGACCGCATCTCGTACCGGTCGATGATCTCCGCCCGCGAGGCGTACCCGGGCAACGGCTGGACGCCGGACGCCACGGTGGCGAACTCGTCGAAGACCAGCCAATGGGCCACGTCGAGCTCGGCGGGTGCCAGGGTGGCGTTCTCCCAGTCCAGGAGGGCGACGACCGTGCCGGTGCGCGGGTCGAACATGGTGTTGCCGAGGCGGGCATCGCCCCAGACCAGCACCGTCTCCGAGTGCCGCACGGTGCCGCGCCGCTGCAGCAGGTGGGCGAGCGCGGCGTCCGTGACGGGGTAGCTCCGCCGGCCGGTGGCCCAGCCGTACCAGCGCACCGTCTCCCGCAGGTGGGCATCCAGGCCGGGCCGATCCCCGTCCCCCGGAGCGAGAAAGGCGTGGGCGGCCCGCCAGTCGACGGCGTGCAGCGCGGCGACCGCATCGATCCCCGACTGCCAGGCGGTGTGCCGCTCCCCCGGCGAGAGGGTGGGCAACCAACCGACGGCGTGGATGGAGGGCTTGCCGGAGGGCACGACGCCGTCGACGGCGTCCATCACGAGGAACGGGGTGCCGAGGACGGCCGGATCGGGCTCGACCCAGCGCACCGGCGGAACCGGGACGGCGGAGGCCCGGGCCAGCCCCTCGAGGATCCGGAACTCCCGGACCACGTCTGGCCGCAGGAAGATCCCGCCGGCGGCCGGCTGACGGCGCAGGACGAACCGACCGCTGTCGCGCCGGCCGCCGCACGACCAGGTCGCCTCGAACAGCAGCGTCCCGCTCGACTGGCCGACGCCCGCTCCGCGCAGGTCGCTCACGCCGACGTCGCGCACCGCTTCGGCCGACTCGCCGGTCAGCCGTCCGAGCAGCCATCGGGTCAGCCGGTCGACCGACGCGGGATCGAGCGCATCCATCCGCTCAGCCCTCGCGACCGGCGACGTGGTCGGCCAGCGGTCTGAGGGCCGCGCCCACCGCCCCGTGCAGGATGATCTCGTCGGCACCGGCCTCGAGGTAGTCGCCGAGCCGGTCGGCGCACTCGGCGAGGGTCCCGGCGGCGGTGCTCGAGGGCAGCCAGCTCGGGGGCATTCCCGCGCACAGCTCGATGAGGTCCTGCCGGGACAGGTGCTTGTCGGCCGGGAGGCCGCCCAGGTCGACCAGCCGCGGCTGAGCCCGGTAACGCCGCAGGTCCTCGTCGCTCCACCCGTTCGCGGCCGCGATGGCGTCGCCGAGCCCCTCCACCGACAGGTAGCCGGCGGCCCGGGACTCGATCGCCAGCCGCCGCTGCTCCTCGTCGACGTCCGGCGCGGTGATGACCGTCGCGATGCAGCGCACCGCGCCGGGGTCGCGCCCGCTGCGTTCGGCCGCCTCGCGAAGCGTGCGCGCCGACCGGCCGACCGCCTCGGGGGTGAGCACCGGATGCAGGATCACGCCGTCGTAGTGGCTGCCCGCGAGGGCGATGGTCCTCGGGCCGACCGCTGCCAACAGCAGCGGAGGCGGCGCGCCGTCGAGGACGACCGGCAGGCGCAGGCTCGGGAACGAGCCGAGCGGTCCGTCGTAGGCGACCGTCCGGCCGTCCCACAGCCGGCGCAGCACGTCGGTCAGGTCGGCCAGGGCGCGCAGGCCGGGGCTCGGGACGCCGTAGGCGCGCCACCGCCACATCGCCGACCGGCCGAACCCGAGCTCGAACCGGCCGCCGGTCAGCGACTGGAGCGTCTGGCCCATCGAGGCGAGCACCATGGGATGGCGCAGGTAGGGGTGGGTCACCCCCGCGGCGATGCGGACCCGTTCGGTCACCTGGCTCAGCGCGCCGGCCAGCGCCGGCAGGTCCTTGGAGTCGTAGCGCTCGCCGATCCAGACGGCGCCGAGCCCGGCGGCCTCGCAGGCCCGGGCCTGCTCCACGCCTTCGCGCGGATCGTGCGCCGCTCCGGGCAGCACGTAGGCGCCGAGCACGGACCGGGTGAGTGCCGGGCTCACCGTGCCGCCGTCCACGGTGCCGGCGCGAGGAGCCCGTGCCCCCCGGGCGAGCCCATGGTCACCACGTCGGACCGGTGCAGCGCGTACGCCCGCCCGAGTTCGTCCCGGTCCTCGCCCACGTGGATGCCACGGCGGCCCAGCTCCGCCGCCGCTGCCGCGGCATCCGCCGGCTCGACCGCGGGCGCGGACACGGGCGGCGTCCGGTCTCCGGCCGGCCGGCGGTCCGCCACTCCCCCGCCCTGCACCGGCACGGCGCGGTGCCAGTCCGTGACGGTCTGGAGCACCGAGCCGAGGGCCAGGACATCGGTCTCGCGGAGGACGTCTCCGACGATCTGCAGCGAGAGCGGCAGGCCGGTGGCCGAGCGACCCATGGGCAGCACCAGCGCGGGAAGGCCCGCGCAGTTCCAGTAGCGCATCGAACGGGTCGACCGGCTCACCGTGTCGCGGTCGAGGCTGCCGTCGGCGGCCAGGACGGGGGCCGGCATCGGCATGGCCGGTGCGACGACGAGATCGACCTCGGCGAACAGCCGCCCGAGCAGCCGGGACGTCGCGGCCCGCCGCTCGTACGCGCGTAGGAGGTCGGCCGCACCGGCGAAGGCGCCGGTGGCCAGCCGACGCCGCGTCGCCGGCGAGTAGTCGGCCCAGCGCGTGCGCAGCATCGGCTCGTGCAGGGCGAAGGACTCCGCCTCCAGGATCACCTTGGCGGCAGCCGCCGTCGGGGCGAAGTCCGGCAGGACGACGTCGCGCACCGCTACCCCGGCGGAGCGCAGCGCGGCGACCGCCTCGTCGAAGGCGACCGCGACCTCCGCGTCGACGTCGTCGTCGAAGGGCATGGTGACCCCGACCCGCAGCTCCCGCAGCGGCCGGGCCAACGCGGCGGCGTAGTCGGGGACGTCGGCCCGCGAGGAGGAGGGGTCCGCGGGGTCATGGCCGGCGATGACCTGGAGCACGGCCGCGCAGTCGGCCACCGAGCGGGTCATCGGTCCGACGTGGTCCAGGGACGGCGCGAGCGCGATCGATCCCGACACCGGTACGCGGCCGAAAGTCGGCTTGAGGCCGGTCAGCCCGCACATGGCCGACGGGATCCGGATGCTGCCGGCCGTGTCTGTGCCCAGCCCGGCGAAGACCAGGCCGGCGGCGACGGCCGTACCGGTGCCGGAGCTCGACCCGCCGGGCCAGCACCGGAGATCCCAGGGATTGCGCGGGCAGGGGAAGGCCGAGTCGGGGCCGGGAGGCCCGATCGCGAACTCCGACAGGGTCAGCTTGCCGGTGAGGACGGCGCCCGCGGCACGCAGCCGTGCGACCACCGTGGCGTCTCCGGCACGGTCCCACGCCGGGTCGTGGACGGCGCTCTGCGCGGTGGTCGGTGCATCCGCCGTGCACAGGTTGTCCTTGACCGCGACGGGGATGCCCTGGAGCGGACCCCGGTCGATGCCGGCCGCGAAATCCCGGTCGGCGCGGACCGCCGCGGCCAGCGCCGACTCGTCGGTCCGGTGGACGTAGGCGCCCAGGGTCGCGTCGGCCGCGTCGGCACGCGCCAGCGCGGCGTCCAGCAGCTCCACGCTCGTGACGTCCCGGCGGCGGAGCAGCGCCGCCGCCTCGACGAGCGTCAGCATCAGGGCCTCACTGGCCGGAGCCCGGCTCACCCAGGATCGCGCGCAGCCGCGCCGTCGTCTCGGGGAGCTCCTCGAGCGAGCAGACCGCTGCGACGTAGCGGTCGGGCCGCAGCACGATGACCTGGTCGCCGGGCCGGCGGAGCAGCCGGTCGCGGAACGCGCCATCGACGTCCTCGACGACCGTGTCCTCCCCGCTGCCCTGCCCGCTCGGGCGCTTGCGCCGGCCGCCGGGATCGGGTCCGGGAGCACCACGGGGCGCGACGACCTGCACGAACCGGGTTCCGAGCGCCCGCCACCAGGCGACGGTCTGCTCGTCGAGCACCGACGTCGGATCCACGTGCAGCCCCAGCACCGCGAACGACGTCCCCAGGGTGTCGTCCAGCCGTACGCGCTCACCGGCGGCGTTCTCCACGTCGGGCTGGAGGAACATCCGGCCCACCGATGTGTCCTCCCCCGGGCCCCGGTAGGGCACGACGGCGCCGTCCACGTAGCGCGGCAGCGGCTTGTACTTCATCTGGAGGATGTAGTCGCGGGCCCCGGGCACGCGCTGGATGCCCCGGAACGCGACCTCGCGCACCCGTTCGGTCAGATGGTTGCGCGGGCTGTACATCTGCCCGATGCGCGTCGCGAAGTTGACCATCGTGCGGGCGTGCTCACGCCGCTCGCTGTCGTAGGTGTCCAGCAGCCGGTCACCGGCACCACCCCGGAGCACCAGCGCCAGCTTCCAGGCGAGGTTCGTCGCGTCGCGGATGCCCGAGTTCATGCCCTGGCCGAAGAACGGGGGCTGCATGTGGGCGGCGTCGCCGGCCAGGAACACGCGGCCGTCCCGGAACCGCTCCGCAGTGCGCGAGTGGTGCATGTACACGGTGCTGCGCAGGACCCGTGGAAGGCGACCGCCCTCCGGGTAGCGAGGGGCGATGAGTTCCTTCAGGACGCGGTCGGGCTCGGTGAGCGCCGCCTCGTCGTCCGTGTCGGTGATCTTGAACTCGAACCGCCGGTGCCCGTAGGGCAACGGCACCATCAGGACCGGGCGCTCCGGGTCGCAGTAGACCGCCGAGTAGGGGGCGTCCAGCTCGTCCTCGTCCACGTCGACGACGAGCCACTTCTGCGGCGCGGTGCTCCCCTGCATCTCGATGCCCGCGATGCGGCGGACGACGCTGCGACCGCCGTCGGCGCCGATCAGGTACCTCGCCCGGACCTGCACCGGGCCGCCGTCCTGCTCGAGCTGTGCGGTCACCCCGTCGGCGTCCTGCTCGTAGCCGGTGAGCCGCACCCCCGTCCGGAGCGTCACGGAGTCGCTGGCGGCGACGCGCTCGCGCAGGGCCGCCTCGAACAGGGGCTGCAGGAAGTTGTTGCGCCGCGGCCAGCCGAACGGTCGGACGCTCGGTTCGACGTGGGCCATCAGCCGGCCCCACGACGCGTAGTACCGGATGGGGGTGTTCTGGACGATGTCCTCGAGCAGCCGGTCGACCACGCCGATGAGCTGGTAGGTGCGCAGTGACTCGTCGTCGATGCCGACGGCCCGCGGGTACGGGTAGATGTCCTCGTCGCCGTCGACGACGAGGGCGCGCACGCCCCACGACGACAGCAGGTTGGCCAGCGTGATCCCGCACGGACCGGCACCCACGACCAGGACGTCGGTCGACTCCTGCGCGCTCATGCGCGGCCGCCCGGACGAACCCGGGCCGGCCGGCCCTGCGCCGTCATGCCGCCCGCCCGAGGTAGCTGGCCCGGAGGAGGTCGGGGTCGGCCCGCAGGACCTCCGCGCTCTCCTCGAGGACGACGTCGCCGTGAGCGAGGACGGTGGCGCGGTCGGCGATCTGCAGAGCCATGTGCACGTGCTGTTCCACGAGGACGACGGCGGTCCTCTTCTCGTCGGCGATACGACGGACCACGCGCAGGATCTCCTGCACGATGACGGGGGCCAGCCCCATGCTCAGCTCGTCGATGAGCATGACCTTGGGTTCCGCGACCAGTGCGCGGGCCAGCACGAGCATCTGCTGTTCGCCGCCGGAGAGCACGCCCGCCGGCAGCTTGATCCGCTTCTCCAGGGCCGGGAAGTAGGACAGCGCCTCGTCCACCGCCGCCTTGCCGCGGCGCCCGAACGAGATGTTGTCGGCGACCGAGAGCGTGGTGAACAGGCACTTGTCGTCGGGGACCAGCTGGACCCCCGAGCGGGCCGACAGGAACGGTCGCTTGTGGTTCACCGGCTTGCCGTCGAGCAGGACCGAGCCGCCCAGGGGGGCCAGCAGGCCGGCCATCGTCAGCAGGCTCGTCGTCTTCCCGGCGCCGTTGGAGCCGAGGATCGCGACGATCTCACCCGGGTTCACGTCGAGGTTGAGATTGCGCACCACCGGCCTGCGGTGGTACCCGGCATCCAGTGCCGCGCAGCTGAGGATCGCCGTCATGCCAGTTCCTCCACGGTCGGGATCACGCTGCCGAGGTAGGCGGCGACCACCTTGGGGTCCTCGAGCACGGTGCGCGGGTCGCCGTTGGCGATGACCTTGCCGAAGTCCAGCACCACGACGTGGTCGCAGACGCTCATGACCAGGTCCATGTCGTGGTCGACCAGCAGGATCGTCACACCGGAGTCGCGGACCGCGCGCAGCTGGGTGCCCAGCCACGCGCTCTCGCTGGAGTCCAGCCCGGCGGCGGGCTCGTCCAGGAGGACCAGCTCGGGTCCGCTGGCCAGCGCCTGCGCGACGGACACCAGCTTGCGGCGACCCTCGCTGAGCTCGGCGACCTGGGCCTGGAGGACCTCGCCCAGGTTCAGCGACTCGACCAGCCGTGCCGTCTCGGGGCGCGGCCGCTCGGGGCGGCCGCTGAGGATGGCCCACGCCGTGGACAGCCACGCCGAGCGGCGGCGCTCGCCGATCAGGATGTTCTCCTCCACGGTGAGGTCGTCGAAGATGTTGCCGGCCTGGAAGGTGCGGGCCAGCCCGCGCCGGGCCCGGGTGTGCGGCCGTTCGCGGTCGAGGCGGGCGTCGCCGAAGCGGACCTCCCCGGTGCTGCGGGCGAAGCCGGTCAGCGCGTCGACCAAGGTCGTCTTCCCGGCACCGTTGGGTCCGATGAGCCCGACGATGGAGCCGCGGGGCACCGACAGCGACACCTTGTCGAGAGCCACCACGCCGCCGTATCGGACGGTGAGGTCGGTGACCTGCAGGAGGGGCCGCTCGGGGGTCGTCTGCGCCATCAGTGCACCTTCTCCGCGGCCGGCACCTGGGTCGCGACCGGCTCGCGAATGGGGTCGGCGGAGCCGCCGGGGGGTGAGCCGGGCGGCCGCCGGAGCCGTGTGGCCAGGCGGCCGAGCGGCTCCTGGATGGCACCGCCGGCGCCCTCCGGGTGCCGGATGATCGCGACGACGAGCAGCAGTCCGGTGACCAGCAGGTAGTAGTTGCCGAAGCTGATCTGCCGATCGATGATCACGAAGACCAGCCCGTTGCTGCCCACGAGGCCGGCGATGACGGCACCGGCGATCGTGGTGATGCCGGCGATGTAGCAGACCGCGAACAGCAGGATCGACGTGAGGGCGTCGAACGAGTCACCGGACACGGCGGTCTGCTCGTAACCGAGCATCGCCCCACCCAGGCCGGCGATCGACGCGGCGATCGCGAAGCCAACGAGCTTGGTGCGCGCGACATTGATGCCGTTGGCCGCCGCGGACCGCTCGTTGGCCCGGACGGCGAGCATCTGCGCGCCGAGCCGACTGCGGCGCAGGTTGGCCACGCCCAGCGCGACCAGCGTGAGGACGATCAGGCACAGGATGCCGAACTGCACGCGTGGGTAGCCGTGCCCGTTGCCGATACGCAGGTCCAGGCCGAACAGGAAGGGTCCCGTCACGTGGGCGCCGCCGGTGCCGCCGTTGAGCGAGTTGTTGTGGAAGTAGATCGACTCGATCGCGATGGCCGTGGCGATCGTGACCACCGCCAGGTTGACGCCGCGGACCCGCACCGCGGGGAGGCCGACCACGATGCCCACCACCCCGGCGCACAGGGCGGCCAGGATCGGGGCGACGGGGAACGGGACGCCCCAGTTCGTCGTCATCTGCGACAGCAGCAGCGCCGACACCCCGGCCAGGCTGTACTGAGCGAAGGAGATCTGCCCGACGTAACCGGTCACCACCACGAAGGAGAGGGCGAGGACGGCCAGCACGAGCGTGGTGATCAGCGCGGCGCGGTAGCCACCACTGAGCACGAACAGCAGCACCAGCCCGACGACGAACGAGACGACCGTGGTGACCCCGACGTGGCGGGGCGCCCGGGCCTCGGGCATGTCGTGCACCGTGAGCAGTCCGCGGGTGGGCAGCGACGTGCCCCGGAGCATGAGGACGACGAGGACCACGACCAGCGGCAACAGGTCCTGGGCGCCGGTCCCGAGCCAGTGCGGATACCACGACTGCGTCGTCTGGAAGCTCAGCAGCGATTGCCCCGCACCCAGGGCCAGCCCGGCGATGACGATGACGACCAGGGAGCTGAACCCGCCGACCAGGGCCACGGCGAGGGCGGGGATCACCAGCAGGGTGAAACCCGAGGGGGTGAGGGGGACCAGCGGAGAGACGACCGCGCCCGCCAGCCCGGCGATGCCCGCACCGAGCCCCCAGTTGGCCAGCGCGATCCGCTCCGGCGAGACGCCGACGATCACGCTGCCCTTCTCCGACTCGACCACGGCCCGCGTGACGGTCCCGAACCGCGTGAAGTTGTAGATCGCGACCGCGACGAGCAGCAGGACGACGGCGAACCCGGCGGCCCACAACCGGTCGGTCGGGATCCGGACGCCGCCGAGGGAGATCCTCCCGGCCGGGAACAGCGGCTGGACCCCGACCGGGTCGGTGCCGACCCGCAGGCTGACCAGGCCCTCGAGCACCAGCAGCACGCCGACCGAGGCGACCGCCTTGGCCAGTGCCCGCGCGTGCCGCAGCGGCCGGAAGACCAGGACGTAGCACAGCAGACCGAGCAGGACGCTGATGATCGTGGTGACCACCAGCGCCAGCCAGGTCGGCATCGGCCCGCTGTACACCGAGACCTCGGACGGAAGCCCGAAGATCGGGTTGAACAGCGTGCCGGCCGACCGGAGTCCGTTGAAGGTGTACGCGGCGTACATGCCGATCGCGCCGGTGGCGAAGTTGACCACCCCGGAGCTGCGGTGGAACACCGCGAGGCTCAGCCCGAAGGCGGCGAGGATGGCCCCGTTGCCGAGCCCGAGAATCAGAAAGGTCAGGTTCTGGGTCACGACAACTCACTTCCGTGTTGCACCGTTGCGGTCGGCACGTACGCCACCTTGCTACTCGACCCCGTCGCCCGTCCTCAGTTGAGGATGGTCGAGGCGTCGTAGCCCTTGATCAGCTTGTAGGTGCCCGCGTTGTACGAGACCAGGAAGGCCGCGCCCGTGCACACCGACGGCGAGGCCGCGAAGAGCGTTTCCCCGCAGGAGAACGTCTGGCCGCCGCCCATGAAGAGCTTGACGCTCTTCGTGGCCCCCACCGTGTCGGAGATGGACTGGGCGTTCAGCGTCTTGGGGTCCTTCACTGTCAGCAGTGCTCGCTGGAGGTCCACGATCGCCTCGAACGACGTGGGCGCGAACGACCCGACGTTGGCCGACGGCTGGTACTGCTTCATGGCCGCCAGGTAGATCTTGGTGTCGGCGTCACTCGGCACGGCCGAGGTGTCGAGGAAGGCGAAGACCGCGCCGTTGGTCACCGTCGCCGGGACGGTGTTCAGCACGCTGGCCACGTTGCAACTGCTCGACATGAGCAGCGGCGTGGTGTCGCTGAGCGACGAGCGGGCCTTCAGCGCGGCGGCGCACTGCCCGGCGCTGGTCACCACCATGATCGCGTCGACCTTCTTCGCCACCAGCGCGCTGTAGGCGGGGGTGAGGTCACCGGTCGTGATGTCGACCGGCGCGGAGGTGTAGGACAGGCCGGCGGCCTTGATCGCCTTGGAGACGGTGCCGTCCAGGGCCGTGCTCAGCGACGTGACGTTGGTGTAGATGACGCCGAGGCTCTTGTACTGCTTCGACTTCATGTAGGGCACGACGGGCGCGAACTGCGAGGCGAAGCCGGCCGACAGGACGTAGGACGTGGGGGTCTTCAGCTCCGCGGGCGCCCCGGCGTTCAGGGTCACGTAGGGGATGCCGGCGCCGGTGATGATCGGGACGGCGTTCGCGCTCTGGACCTCCACGCCCTTCACCACGACGTCGGGCTTGGCGTCGACGGCCTTGTTGGCGCAGTTGGTGACGCTGTCGGGGGTGCCGAGCGTGGCGCAGTGGGTGAGCGCCAGCGGCCGGCCGTTCACGCCGCCGAGGTTCTTGTTGACGTAGTCGGTGGCCGCCTCCGCCGCCTGGAAGCTCTCCGGCGAGCTCGCCGCCGCCGACGCCCCCTCCTCGTTGAAGAAGAAGACGTTGATCGGCGAGCCGCTGGCCGCCTTCGCGGGCGTGCCCAGCACCGAGCCGGAACCGCTCGACGAACTGCTGCTCGACGAGGCACTGCTCGTCGATCCGCTGTTGCAGGCGCTGACCAGCAGCGCCAGCGCCAGCGCGCTCCCTGCAGCGATGAGCCGTTTCATCCTGGACTACCTCCGTCGTACGGACGTCCACCGCGGGAAGCCGGCCCGATCGGAACCGAGCGACTGGCGACCTGCTGCTGGACTGCTGTGGGGAGACCCCGATCGGGGCTCGAGCAGCACAGCGGGCAGGCCTACACGGCACTGTGCTGGCTTCTCGGGAATGTAGAATATGTGTTACAGGCTGCTCGTCGTCAAGTAACGACTAGGACACCGTCCCCGTGTCGCCGCGGACCGTTGGGTATCGATTCGCCCGCCCGGTTCCGACGGTCATCGGGCCGTCACCGTCCGGCCGGCCAGATAGGCCATGGTGAGGGCCGGCCCCAGCGTGCCGCCGGCCCCCGGGTAACCCGCGGCGACGGGATGCGAGGACGTATTGCCGGCGGCGAACAGCCCCGGCACGACCTCGCCGTCGGCGTCGAGCGCCCGGCCCCGGCCGTCCGTGACCACGCCGCCGCTCGTTCCGAAGGCCCCGGGTTGCAGGGGCATGCCGTAGTACGGGCCGGTGTCCACCGGGGCCAGACAGGGGTTCGGATACGGGTTGGCCGGATCGCCGCCGTACCTGTCGTAGACGTCGTCACCGCGGCCGAAGTCCCGATCCGCGCCGTCCCGGGCGAACCGGTTGAACCGGTCCAGCGTCGCGGCCAGCCCGGCCGGGTCGATCCCGAGCGCTTCGGCGAGCTCGCCGGGCGATGCCGCGCGGGTCAGCCACGGCGGCAGGTCACGTCCGGAGCGGTGGCTGAGGAAGCCGAACCGATCGAGAAACCGCTGGTCGAAGACGACGAACATGGCCCGGCAGCGCGCGGGGTCGGCCTCGGCCGTGGCGTGGTACGCGCGGACCAGCGAGTTGTAGTTCTGGGACTCGTCGGCGAACCGCCGCCCGGTGGGATCGACCATGATCGAGCCGGGCCCCTGCCGCTCGGTCCGGATCAGCCGACCGACGGGACGGCCGTCCCGCCGGTCGCCGATCACCGCCATGGGCGCCCACCACGCCTGGTCCAGATTCCGGAGCTCGGCCCCGGCCGCACGGGCCATCCGGTGACCGTCCCCGGTGTTGGCCGGAGGGCTGCAGCGCCAGCGCAGCCGGCCGGCGAGGTGCCGCTCCACCATGTCCGCGTCCCACTCGAAGCCGCCGCAGGCCAGGACGACTCCGGAGCGCGCAGCGATCGTGCGGCCCCCGACCCGCACGCCGGCCACCGCCGGGCCGGAGACGACGAGCCCCTCGACCGGGGCCTGCACCGCCAGCTGCACCCCGCGGTCGAGGCAGGCGGCCAGCAGCGGAGCGACCAGCGCTCCCCCGCGGGCCACCCAGCCCTGCTCCGCGCGCCGCTCCGGCTCTGCCCACGGGAACTCGTTCCACGACCCCCACGCCTTGAACTCGGCCATCGTGTATGGCGGGACCGGATCACGGCGCAGGAACGGCGCGACGTCGCCCAGCGCACCGACGTCGAACAGGCGCGGCTGCAGCGACCGCCCTCCGGTCGCGGCGCCCGGCAGCCCGGGCCGGTAGTCGGGGTAGTCGGCCACCGCGTCGAAGACCAGGCCGCAGTGGTCGCGGGCGAAGTGCAGCATCTCGCCGCCGGAGCTCACGAGCGCGGTCAGCACGTCGGGGTCCCCGCGGCCGTGTGCGACGGCGACGAGGTACCGGAGGGCGTCGTGCGCGTCGTCGGCCAGACCGAGCTCGGCCTGGTAGGGGTTGCAGGGCACCCAGACGGTGCCCGCGGAGATCGACGACGTCCCGCCGACCAGGGCGGATTTCTCGAGCACCAGGACGGCCTGGCCCCGGTGCGCGGCCGTTGCCGCCGCCATCAGCGCCGCGGCCCCGGAACCGACGACGACGACGTCGTACGCATCCGTGACCGGATCCGCCCCGAGGTGCCTCATGCCCGGGCGCCGCCGATCTGCTCCGCCGCCATCAGGCGAACAGCTGGCCGCCGTCGACCACCAGCGACTGCCCGGTCACGAAGCCGGCCGCGTCGGAGGCGAAGAACAGCACCGCACCGACGATGTCCGAGGCGTAGCCGTCGCGGCGCAGCGCCCGTTCCGCGCGGGCGCGCTCGAAGGGCTGCGCCGGCAGATCGCCATTGCTGTCGGTGACCAGGACACCTGGGAACACCAGGTTGACGCGCACGCCGTCGGGGCCCAGCGCCGCGGCCAGCGAACGGGTCAGGCCGATCAGGCCCGCTTTCGCCGAGGAGTAGGCGACCATGCCGGGAGCGCCCCGGAGCGCCGTCGTGGAGGAGACGTTCACGACCGCTCCCCCGGCCCGGCGCAACGCTGACAGCAGCGCCTTCGTGGTGAGCATCGGGGCGCCGAGGTTCACCCGCAGCACCTGCTCCCACTCCTCCGGGCGCAGCTCGTCGATGGTCGCCCTGGGCCAGGCACCTACCGCGTTCACCAGCACGTCCACGGAGTCCAGATCGGCGGTCGCCGCCACCAGCGACTCGTAGTCCGTCGCGTCGCACCGGTGCGCCACGGCGCCGATCTCGTCGGCGACGTCCTGGAGGCTGTCCGCCCGGTCCAGCAGGTGCACCTCGTACCCCTCGGCCGACAGCCCGGCCGCCACCAGCCGCCCGACGTCCCCGGCGCCCCCCGCCACCACTGCCCGACGCGTCATGACTCTCCTGTCACTGGGATCCGCGCCGGCAGACGGCCCGGCGACCACTCGCAGCGTGACATATCCTATAAAGTGCGCGCATGGCGGATCCCACAACGGCCACGGATGTCCCTGTCGATTCGTGTCCGCTCGACTTCGACCACACCGATCCGCTCGCCGCGCAGGACATCTACGGACTGCTGTCGACCGAGCGAGAACGCTGCCCGGTGCTGCACGGGTCAGGTCACGGCGGTTTCTGGGCGCTGTCGCGGTTCGCTGACGTGACCCGTGCCGCCAACGACCACGAGCACTTCACCACCCGGCAGGGCGTCACGGTGCCGGCCCTGGGACTTCCCGTCGGGTCCGTCCCGTTGACCACCGACCCGCCGGAGCACAAGCATTACCGCCGCGCGCTGCAGCCGTTCTTCACCCCGACGGCCGTCGCCGCGCTCGGGCCGGCGATCCGCGAGGTCGTCATCGACCGGGTCGAGGCCTTCGCCGGCCGCGGGCAGGCCGACCTCATCGAGGAGATCGCCGGGCCGGTCCCGTGCATCGTCATCGCGCTCCTGCTCGGGCTCGACCGCGACAAGTGGACCGACTTCATGGAGTGGGTCGACGGCATGGAGTCCGCGTCCCACGTCGGTGACACCGAGACCCGCGCGCACTATGCGGCAAAGCTCTACGACTTCCTGGTCGCGGAGGTCGAGCAGCGCAAGTCCGAGCCGCGCGACGACCTGCTGACGACGATCGCGCAGGCCACCTCCGAGGAGGCGGAGTTCTCCGACGTCATCCGGTACGGCATGGCGCAGCTGATCCTGGTGGCCGGCCACGACACCACGGTCGCGGGCATCGGCAGCATGCTCCGCCACCTGATGGAGAACCCGGACCTCCGTACCCGCGTGCGCTCCGACCCGGAGCTGCTCGGCCGGGCGATCGAGGAGTCGTTGCGCTTCGAGTCCCCCGTCTTCGGGCTGGCCCGCACGGTGACCGAGGACGTCGAGGTCTCCGGCACCGAGCTGCAGCCCGGCGACAAGGTGCTGCTGATGTACGGGTCGGCGAACCACGACCCCCGCCGGTTCCCCGATCCGGAGGTCTTCGACGCCGACCGCACCGACCGGCCACCGCACATCGCCTTCGGGTTCGGCCGGCACCGGTGCATCGGTGAGCACCTCGCGC
Source organism: Frankiales bacterium (assembly GCA_025465155.1). Taxonomy (GTDB): domain Bacteria; phylum Actinomycetota; class Actinomycetes; order Mycobacteriales; family Geodermatophilaceae; genus Geodermatophilus. The sequence continues at coordinate 17,663 of JAODNJ010000321.1, read as the reverse complement.
GGCTGGAGATGCGCATCGTCGCCGAGGAGCTGCTCGCCCGGGTGCCGGACTACCGGCTGGCTCCGGGGGCGACGATCGAGATGCGCACCGCACTGGTCCGGGGCCCCCGGGCCCTGCCCGTCGTCTGGGACGTCCCGTGATCCGGGCACGGGTGGACCGGGAACGGTGCGAGGGCTACTCCCAGTGCAACGCGCTGGCGCCCGAGCTCTTCGAGCTCGATGACGACGGCATCTCGACCCCGTTGGTCGGCGACGTGCCTCCCGACCTGCTGGACGCCCTCCGGGACGCCGCGGACCACTGCCCGACCCAGGCCATCCTGGTGCTGTCCGACGGCGCCGATGCCTGACCGGTCGCCCACGTGACCCCTCCGCCCGCGGGAGGGCCCGCGCTGATCGACGCCTGGGTGGCCGACGTGGGCGGCCCGCCGCTGGTGCGGGAGACCCTGACCCTGGACGGGCTGCGCTCCGGCGAGGTGCTCGTGCGCGTGGAGGCCGTGGGCGTGTGTCACACCGACATCGCCTGGGTGAACGGCAGCCGGCCCTCTCCGTTCCCGCTGATCGCCGGCCACGAGGGCGCCGGTGTCGTCGCCGCGACCGGCGAGGGCGTCGCCGGGTTCGACGTCGGGGACCGCGTCGTCATGTCCTTCGCGTCGTGCGGCTCGTGCCGGCCCTGCCTGACCGGCCGGCCGGCCTACTGCCACTCCTTCCGCACTCTCAACAGCGGCTTCGGCGGGGGCCGCGAGCAGGAGCCACGGGTCAGGCGCGCGTCGGGCGAACACGTCACCGCCGGCTTCTTCGGTCAGTCGTCGTTCGCCGACCATGCGCTGACCACGCCGCGCAACCTGGTGCGGCTGCCGGACTGGGCGCCGACGTCGGTCGCCGCGCCGTTCGGCTGCGGGGTGCAGACCGGCGCCGGTGCCGTCCTCACCACGTTCGGGATGCGGCCCGGCCAGTCGCTGGTGGTGTTCGGCGCGGGTGCCGTGGGGATGAGCGCCGTGATGGCCGCGGCGGTGGCCGGCGGCGGCACCGTCGTGGCCGTCGACCCGGTCGAGCGGCGTCGCGAGCTGGCCCTGCAGCTCGGGGCCACCCATGCACTCACCCCCGCCGAGGTGGCCTCCGGCGCCCTCCGCGCGATCCTGGCCGACGGCTTCGACTGGGCCCTCGACACGTCCGGGCGCCCCGAGGTCGTCCGCAGCGCCGTCGAGGCGCTGCACAGCACCGGCACGGTGGGCCTGGTCGCCGCGGGGCAGACCGGCGCCGAACTCGCCGTACCGCTGCGCGACCTGATCGTCGGCCGCCGGGTCTGCGGGCTGGTCGAGGGCGACGCCGTGCCGCAGGTCTTCATTCCGCGCCTGCTCGAGCTGTGGCGCGACGGCCGGTTCCCGGTCGACGCGCTGCTGAGCGTGTGGCCAGCGGAGGACATCAACGACGCCCTGTCCGCGATGGTGGACGGCACCGCGGTCAAGCCGGTGGTGCGGTTCGGCCCAGCCTGACGGGATCTGCACGAGGTCGACGCGGGAGGACTCACCCGGAGCCGGCTCTGTCCGCCCCGGTCGCGATGTGCACGAGGAGGTCGGCCAGTTCCGCCGGCCTGGCCAGGAACGGCGAGTGGCCGCCGGCGATCTCGTAGGGGCGCACCCGCAGCGTCCGGCTCGCGACCGCCCGCTGCCACGCCGGCGACATGGCGCGGTCGTCGGTGCAGACGATGTAGGACACGGCCGGCACCGGATCGAGGCGGGGGATCCGTACGGGCGCCACGGCGCGCTCGGACTGGGGCCGGAGCTGGCTGCCGGCCCAGGCACGGAGGCTCGGCGGAACGTCGTGGTAGAAGTACCGCTCCACGGCCCGCTCGGATATCCGGACCAGACCGTCGTCGCCCACCGTGCGGTCGGTCGCCGAGATCAGCAGGGCCGGGCCGTCGGGAACCGGCCCGAAGACCCCGTCCTGTACAGCGCCGGCGAGGAAGACCAGCTCGCGAACCGCGCGCAGTTCGGCGATGAACGGGATCACGCGCCCGCCGAGCGAATGACCGACGACGACGAGATCGTCGATACCCGCCCATGCCCGTGCTGCCGCTGCCGCGTAGTCCAGCACGCCACAGTTCGGGTCATCGACGGGTAGGTCCACGCAGACGCAGCGCTGCCCACGCCGCTCCAGTTCCGCCACCAGCGGGCCCCACTGCCATGTGCCGTGGTACGCGCCGTGGACCAGGCCGAGCGTCGTCACCAGCTCACCCGTCCTTCGGTCGTGGGCAGCGGAACGACCGCTCCCCGCCTCGCCTCTGGACGTCAGAGGAACTCGTAGTGCTCCTCGTCGGGCCGACGGGTCAGCTCCCAGTACTCCAGCGTGGACAACGGCCAGTTCTGCGTCACCCGCCCGGACGGGCCCTTGTACCAGTTGTCGACCCCGGCCACGCCCCAGGCCATGAGCGCGTTCGCCTCGTCCACCCGGAACTGGTAGGACGCGAGCACCTCGGGCAGCAGCTCCATCGCGCGGTGCCCGGTGGCCAGCAGCAGCCGGACGGACTCCAGGACGTAGTGGACGGCGCACTCGCTGAACATGACGATGCTGCCGTTGACCACCAGGTTGGTATTGGGGCCGTAGAGGCAGAACAAGTTGGGGAAGTTCGGCACGGTGATGCCGAGGTACGCACACGGCTCGCTGCCCCACTGCTCGTGCAGGTCCGCCCCGCCGCGGCCGGTGACCTCGACGCCGGCGAGGAAGTCGAAGGCCCGGAACCCCGTGCAGTAGATCAGGACGTCCAGCTCGTGCTCGACACCGTCTGCGGTCAGCACTCCCGACGGCGTGATCCGCTCGATCCGCTCGGTGACGAGCTCGGTGTTGTCCTGCGTGAGCGTGCGCGCCCAGGCCCCGTTGTCCCGCAGCATCCGCTTTCCGTAGGGCGGATACGGCGGGATCATCTTCTCCTGTAGGTCCGGCCGGCCCTCGTACTCGGCGAGCAGATGCGCGGTCAGGGTCTGCCGCAGCGCCTCGTTCTTTGCCGAGACGGAACCGGGCTTCGTCCACTCCGGGTCCACCGCCGCGAAGTCGCGCCGTCCCTCGACCGACGTCCAGAACTGGTAGAAGCGGAACCAGCGGTGGTAGTAGGGCACGTGCGCGAACAGCCATTCCAGGCCGGGTGCGAGCCCGGCGTGGTAGTTCGGTGTCGGCACCGTCCAGGGCGGCGTCCGCTGGAACAGGTGCAGCGAGCCGACACTGCCCCCGATCGACGGCACCACCTGGTACGCGCTGGCACCGGAGCCGATGACGCCCACCCGCAGGCCGGAGAGGTCGACCGACTCGTCCCAGCGGGCACTGTGGAAGCTGCGGCCGGCGAACTGCTCGCGCCCGGGGATGTCGGGAAAGCTGGGCGTGTTGAGCTGGCCGACGGCGCTGATGACGGCGCCGAACCGGAGGCTCTCCGCACCGCCGTCAGCGGACGTGACGGTGACCTCCCACTCCCCCGCGGTCTCGTCGAAACGGGCCGCGGTCACCTCCGTCCGGAACCGGACGCGCTCCCGGAGCCCCAGCTTGTCGCTCGCCTCCTGGAAGTACTCCCGGATCTCCGACCCCAGGGAGTACTGGTGCGGCCAGTCGTCGCGCTGCAGGAAGGAGTAGCTGTAGCAGAAGTTGCTCGTGTCCAGCCGGCAGCCGGGATAGCGGTTCTCCAGCCAGACCCCGCCCACGTCGTCGTTGCGCTCGAAGACGACGAAGTCGACGCCGGCCTGCTGGAGGCGGAAGGCCATCGCCAGCCCCGACATGCCGGCACCGATGATCGCCACGCGGAACGACCGGCCCGGTCCGAGCGCTGATGCCTGCCAGTCCGGTGCGTCGACGTCGTCGGGCAGGCCCAGCTCGAAACCGAGCATCGGCAGGTACCGGTCGTCCACCGGGCCGGTCATGAAGCTCAGCAGTGCCCGCTGGGCCTCCAGCGAGGTCGGCGGCGCGGCGGCCAGGCAGCCGCCGTCGCGGAAGCGGGCCAGGGCCGCGAGGGCCCGGCGCCGCGCCAGGTGCTGCTGGTCCGGCGTCAACCCGCCCTGTGGGGCGAGCACGACGGTCGGCCCGTTGCTCACCGGCCGGACGTCGTCGGCGACCAGTTCCAGGTCGCCGGTCAGGTAGGCCAGCGCCGGCATGAGCGACGGGAGTTCGGCGTCCCTCAGCATCGCCTCGAGGAACTCGTCGCTCGCGGTCCCCAACGAGGAGGGCTGCTCGGTCACAGGTCGTGCTCCGATCGATGGGCGCTACAGCAGGAAGGCGAGCACCGGGAGGGGCTCGTGGGCGTTGAGGAGGTCGATCCGCTTCACGACGATGCGGAAGCTGTCGCCGTCCTCCCGGAGGATCCAGGTGACCCGGCCGTGCAGGGTGTCGGTGACCCCCTGCCGGCTCCGGCCGATCAGGCAGCGCGCGACGACCAGGTGCTCGCCGGCGCCGGGGATGCGGCCGGCCGCGGACGACGAGGCCTCCTCCCCCGCGAGGACCCGCACGCCGGACAGCACCCGGCTGGTGATGCTGTGCGGCTCGTCGGAGAAGGCCAGGCCGCTCTGCAGGCGGGCCACCCGGTCCGACAGTCGGGCGGTGTCGTCGTAGACGATGTTGAGGCCGTCGCCGGGATCGGTCTGTGCCGGGTCCATCGGCAGCCAGTACAGAGCGTCGTCGGCGAACAGCGACAACCACTCCGTGAGCGCGCGCCGGTCGAGCAGGTCCGCCTCCTCGAGCAGGAACCGCTCGCAGCGGTGGGTTAAGCGGATCGTGGCGTCCAGCGCAGGCGCCCCGGTCACGGCCGCACCTGCCCCGCCATGAGGGCGACCCACTGGCGGTACTGCCCGCGCTGCGGCGTCTCGTCGGTGACGTTCCCGACGACGGTGTCCGCGTCCCCGTCCCCGGCCGGCGTCTCCTCCCCGAGGCCCCGCTCGAAGCGCAGCCAGCCGTCGTGTGCAGCGTCCAGGCCCGTCTCGACCCGGTCGAACATCTCGAAGTCGTCGGGTTGCCCGAAGCCGGCCGGCCCGTAGAACAGCTCGTGGTAACGCAACCGGAGCCAGTTCAGGCTCTCCGGTGCACCCTCGACGAGCAGCGGGCGCACCGAGACCACGGTCTTGTTGACGGCCACCGGCTCGATGCGGCGGATATGGATGCCGATGAGCTGCAGGTTCGGGAAGACGCCGATGTTGATGCCGGCCCCCGGCAGCCCGGCGAGGTAGTCCTCGAACCGCTCCTCCCCGACCTCGGCCAGCAACTGGTCGAGCCGCTGGGTGGCCTCGGGCAGGGTCCGCACCCGCGCGATCAGCGGCTTGCGCGACGAGGTCTCCGGGTCGATGGCGCAGTGGCCGTTGCGGAAGGCACGCGAGGTCGCCGTCGGGAGGCTGCTGGCGTAGCGCACGCTGGAGCCGGTCCGGCGCTGCATGACGTCGAAGAACGACCGGTGGGTGAACCCGGCGTGGTAGCCGTCGAGGCCGTTCTCCACCTGCAGCTTCCAGTTGGCGTTCATGGCGATGCGGTGCGCCTGCCGGTGCGCGACCAGCGGCAGGCCGAGGCACTGGTCCATGAACCGATCGATGTACCCGGTGACGCCGGGGCCGAGGTGCTCGGCCAGCGGCGGCACGTCCTCGGCGAAGGAGGCGAAGATGAGGCCCCGGTAGGACTCCACCCGCGGCAGCGAGATCAGCCCCAGCCGCTCCCGGACGTCGGCGCTGTGCCGCTCGGGATACGGGACGCCGACCAGTTCGCCGGTGTTGCGGTAGGTCCACCCGTGGTACTGGCAGCGGAAGGACTTCGCGTTCCCGACCGGCTGCTCGCACACCACGGCGGCGCGGTGCCGGCACCGGTTGACCAGCGCGCGCAGCCGGCCGTCCTCACCGCGGACGAGCACCACCGGCTCGAGCCCGATCCGCAGGGTGAGGTAGTCGCCGTTCTCCGGAACCTCGCTCTCGTGGGCCAGATAGACCCAGGTCCGCGTGAAGATGCGGTCCATCTCGGCGGCGAACACGTCGGGATCCCGGTAGATGTCGCGGTGCACGCCGTTCGCGCGGACCAGTCGCTGCGGTTCGGCGACCACTGCCTGACTCATACGTCCTTCTTCCTGTGCGAATCCCGGGCGGACGGAGACGTCTGGTCCCGTCACTGGCAGCGGACGACCGCGTGCACCGGCCGCTCCCCTGGTTGCTCCCCGCCCAGTGCGAGCAGGGCCCGCTCGACGTCGTCGAGGCCGACGGTCACCGAGCTGAACGCCTCGAACGCCTGCGGCTCGCGGGTGAGCCAGGCCAGGGCGCTGTCGACGGCCCAGCTCTCCCGGGCCGCGACCCCGCGGACGCTGATCTCCCGGCGGACCAGCAGGTCGGTCGGCACCGGGCTCGGGCGACCGGACTTCAGTCCGGCCATCACGATCCGGCCGCCGATCGCGGCGACCGAGACGGCCCGGCCGAGGCTGTCTGTGGCAGCGGGGGTCGTGTCCACGGTGACGTCGACGCCGACTCCGGCGGTCACCGACAGGACGGCGTCGGTCCAGTCCATCCGGTCGGCGTCGACCACGACGTCGGCACCGAGCTCGCGGGCCGCCGCCAGCCGCGCCTCGTCACCGGCTCGCCCGACCGCCACGACGGCACCCGCGCCGCTGCGGCGTGCCGCCGCGATCGAGGCGAGCCCGTGCTGACCGACGCCGAGGACGAGAACCGACTCGCCGGGATGCAGGGCCGCGGTCGAGGACAGCCACGACAGCCCGTTCGAGACCGGGATGAACAGGGTGGCCAGCTCGGCGTCGAGGTCGTCGGGCACCTCGTGCACGTTGCTGCGCGGCGCCAGGTAGACCCGCTCGGCGAAGCCGCCCCACAACCCCGGCGCCACGTCGAGCCCGGTCCCGCCGTAGCGGGTCGACAGGGGGCACAACCGGTGCCGGCCGCTGCGGCAGACGGCGCACGATCCGCAGGGCAGCGCCTCCTCGACGGCGACGCGCGCGCCGACGCGCAGGCCCGGGTTGCCGTGGTCGCCCCAGACCTCGCCGATCCGCCCGACCATCTCGTGACCGGGGACGAACGGGGACGGGATCGGGCGGTCGCGGTACCAGCTCCAGTCGCTGCCGCACACGCCGCACGATTCGACGTCGAGCCACGCGCCCGCGGCGGGCACCTCGGTGACCGGCAGTGCGACGACGTCGATGGTGCGCGGCGCGCTCAGCACGGCAGCACGTACTGACGTCATTCCGTGGCCTCGCGGTACTCCCCGATGCGCAGCCAGGCCTGCTGCTCGTCCTCGTCGGCCAGGCAGAACGTCCGCAGGTCCAGGGCGTCGAGCGTCACGCAGGCGCCGCTGTCGAGGTCCCGGAGCCGCAGCCGCTGACCGTGGCCCTGCGCAACGACCTCCACGACCACGGCGGCGAACTCGTTGGCGACCACCGTCTCGTCCATCAGATCGCCCGTCCCGTCGTCGCTGCGCTGCGACCAGCCGTCCCGCCGCGTGATTCTCTATAAAATACAAGCTACGGGCAGGTGTCAACGACGCCGTGCAGCGCCCGCCGCAGAACCGAGATCTCCTCGGCGAGTTCGCGGTGGGAGATCTGGGCCCCGGGCACGAGCGCCGAGGAGCCGTGGAAGGTGCCGGGGAAGACGTGCAGCTCCGTCGGCACTCCCGCCGACAGGAGAGCGGCGCCGAAGGCGACTGCCTCGTCGCGCAGCGGGTCGCGCGCCATGGCCGAGACATACGTGGGCGGCAGCCCGGAGAGATCCCGCGCCCGCGCCGGCGCGGCGTACGGGTCGACGTCCGCGGAACCGGCCACGCCGGCACCGAGGTAGAGCTCCCAGCTGCGTTCGGCCGAGGCCCGGGTCCAGACGGGAGTGTCGGCGAACTCCCGCATGCTCGGCGAGGCCATCCGGTCGTCCAGTTGCGGCATGCCGAGGTAGAGGAACCGGACGGCGGGCCCACCGCGGTCGCGGGCCATCAGCGCGGTGGCCGCGGCGAGCCCGCCCCCGGCACTGCGCCCGTGCAGGGCCACGCGGGAGACATCGACGCCGGTCTCCCCGGCGTTCTCGTGCACCCAGTTCAGCGCCGTCCAGGAGTCCTGGAACGCCGCCGGATAGGGGTGTTCGGGGGCCAGCCGGTACTCGACGGACACGACGACGGCGGGCAACGACCGGCACAGCCGGACGTTGCGCTGATGGTCCTGGGCGATGTCGCCGAGGACGAACCCGCCCGCGTGCAGCTGGACGAGGGCCGGCAGGCCGGTCCCTGCGCCGCGCGGACGGAAGAGCCGCAGCAGCAGCGGGGCGTCCCCGTCGGGCCGCGGCAGGAGGACGTCGCGGACCTCCACGTCGTCAGGGGTCGCCGGCGGGGACGTCGCCCGCGGCACGCGGGCACCGTCGAGGTCGGTGAGGTCACGGGCGGCGAACCGACCGGCGGCGGTGGCGAGCTCCGGGTCGAAGGCGTCGCGGCTACCCACGGCCTAGTGCTGGCCGGCGGCGAGCTGCGCGGCGTCGAAGTTGGCCGCGAGCAGTTCGCCGGCGTTCTGCATGTGCCGCGTCATGGCCTCGCGCGCCTCGTCGCCGTCGCGCGCCACGAGCGCCTTGATGATCGCCGCATGGTCCTGGGCGGACGCCTTCGACCATCCCGGGATCGTGGCGAAGAAGCGCCGGGGGGCGAACTTGGTGGAGATCGAGAGCATCCAGGCCAGCCTCGGGGAGTCCGCCACGAGGTTGATCTTGCGGTGGAACTCGTGGTTGAGCTTCTCGACGAGGTCGCCGTCGCCGGCCGACGCCGCCGTGCGCAGGGTCTTGTGCACCGACTCCAGCTCGCGCAGATCGGTGGCGTCGATCTTCGCCGCGGCCCGGGCGACCAGCTCGCCGGCGATCAGCGCCTGGGCGGTGAACAGGTCCTTGACGTCGGAGGCCGAAAGCGGGGCGACCACGAACCCGCGACGCGGCTTGAGCGTCACGAAGCCCTCGCCGCGCAGGGCCAGCAGCCCCTCCCGGACAGGGGTGGCGGAGAGGTCGAGCTCCTCGGCGATGCGCTCCTGCCGGATGAACTCACCGGGGCGCAGGTGGCCGCTCATGATGAGCTCGCGCACATGGCCGGCGACCTCGTCGCTCAGCTGGCGCCGTGGGAACGGGTTGCCCCGCTCCGCCCTGGCCTCGCTCATCGGCTTTCCTTTCCCAGGTGTGCGCTCCCGGCGACCCGGTACGCGTGCGGCCGTGCGGCCGGTCAGGACGTCACCACCGCCGGACGGTGGGCCTCCGCCGGGTCGTCCGACACCGGTCCCGAACAGAATATAGGAACGGACGGCGTTGTCGGGGGTTCGGAAACCCGATGTGGTGATCCTCGCGACGACCCGGCCCCGTGGCTAGGGGGCCGGCGCGCCGAACACGGTGGGCAGTCGCGACACCATGGCGACGAGGGTGGACAACCCCCGTTCCACGGGACCCGCGAGGGAGAAGTCCGGATACGCGGAGAGCAACTCCTCGAACAGGACACGGGCTTCCAGCCGGGCCAGGGACGCGCCGAGGCAGACGTGCGGACCGAAGCCGAACGCGACGTGCGGCCGGGCCTGGCGGCGGGTGACGTCGAACCGTTCCGGGTCCGGCCAGATCTCCTCGTCGCGGTTGGCACTGGCGTACAGCATCGCGACGTAGTCCCCGGCCGCGATCACCTGACCGCGGATCTCGGTGTCCACGGTCGCCGTGCGGCAGAACGCGAGCACCGGGCTCGAGAAGCGCAGCATCTCCTCCACAGCTGCCGGGACGAGGTCCCGGTCCCCAGCCAGCAGGCGCCGCTGACCTGGGTGCTCGCTGAGCAGCGCGACCCCGCTGCTGATCAGGTTGCGGGTCGTCTCGGTGCCCGCGACCAGGAGGAACTTGCAATAGGTGAGCAGGTCCAGCTCGGTGAGCGGCTGCCCCTCGATCTCCCCGGCGACGAGGTCGCTGACCACGTCGTCCCCGGGAGAACCCCGGCGCTCCTCGATCAGCTCCCCGAAGAACTGCATCAGCGCGGCGACGTCGGCGGCCAGGCGCGCGTCCTGCCGCCCCGCGTCGACCTGGAGGATGGCGCTGTCGGTCCACGCCCAGAACTCCGACCACCGGTCCCGGGGCACGCCCATGAGCTCGGCGATCACGAACGTCGTGAAGGGCGCCGAGAGGACACCGACGACGTCGACCGGCGTCCCCGCCTCGATGTCGGCGATCAGGTCGCGGGCGATGGTCCGGACGCGCCCCTCGAGCGAGGTGACCATCCGGGGGGTGAAGGACCGGGTGGACAGCTTGCGCATCGCCGAGTGCTCGGGCGGATCGGTCCGCATCAGATGCCGGGCGCCGGGCGCGTGCGGGCCGCCCGCATCGCGCGCGCGGCCTTCGGTGAGCAGGGTGCCCCGCCGGGAGGAGAAGACCGCCGTGTCATGTCCGACCCGGCGGACGTCCTCGTACGTCGAGACCGCCCAGAACGAGCCCTCCTCGCACCAGAAGACCGGCGCCTCGGCCCGCAGGCGGGCGTAGACGGGGTACGGGTCGCCCGCGAAGAAACCCGGGTCGGTCAGCCGGGCCGCCGAGACGAGACCGGGCTCGGCCGCCTGTCCCGCTGAGGTCGTCTGCATCGCGTCCATCTCCCGCTCCGTGGCCGTGCGCCCTGTCGTGCGCTCCGTGGCCGTGCGTCTGTCCTGCCGATATAGAATGCTGGAGGTTTCCTCCCCGGTCGAGCACCGGCTCACCGGGCGGTGTAGCCGCCGTCCGCGGCGTAGAACGCACCCGTCACGAACGATGCGGCGTCGGAGAGCAGGAAGGCGACCACCTCGGCGATCTCCTCGGGCCTGGCCAGTCGGTTCAGCGGGTGCCGCGCCGCGATCTGCGCTGCCCGCTCACGGGTGGCCGGCGACAGCATCGGGGTGTCGACGTAGCCGGGCCCGACCACGTTGATCCGCACCCCGCGGTCGGCGTACTCCAGGGCGGCCGCGCGGGTCAGCCCCACCACGCCGTGCTTGGCCGCCGTGTAGGCCGCCGAACGTTCGCTGCCGACAACCCCCATGACCGACGCGATGTTGACGACCGAACCGCCGCCGGCGTCGACGATCGCCGGCAGTTCGGCACGCAGCGAGTGGAAGACGCCGTCGAGGTTGACCGACAGCACCCGGCGCCAGGTGTCGAGCGGGACCTCGGCCAGCGGCAGTGCGAGGCCGCTGCTGATCCCGGCGCAGTTCACGGCCGCGTCCAGGCGGCCGAACCGGTGCAGCGTCTCGTCGACCATCCGCTGGGCGGACGCAGCGTCCGCGACGTCCACCGCCACCGCCGCCGCCCGGTCGCCCGCCGTCCGCGCCAGGTCGTGGGCACCCTCGGCCGAGAGGTCGGCGACGACCACCCGCGCGCCGCGCGCCAGCAGGACGCGGACGCAGGCGGCGCCGATCCCGGACGCTCCGCCGGTCACGAGGACGACCCGGGCGTCGAACGACTGCCCGCTCGGAACCCCGTCCATCGCCCAGCCCCCTGCCCGTGCAGTCCCGGCCCACACCTTCGGGGCCGCCACCCCCGGAGGTTGAGCACCCCGATCCGGGCGGTATAGGGTCCGCCACGTCGCTATATCCTATAGGGACACCGTCCGCGGTCTGTCGAGTCCGGCCGGACGGCGGTCCAGTTGGTCGAGGTGTTCTGCATGCGCTCGGACGACAGTGTTCGGCCGGGCGCCGTGGTCACCGGCGGCGCGAGTGGGATCGGGCTGGCCGTCGCCCGCCGGCTCGCCGCAACCGGGCACGAGGTCCTGGTGCTGGACGCCGACACCGACGCGATCGCCGCCGCGAGCGGCGGTCCACCGGAGGACTCCGCGGCCCCGGGCACCGTCTCGTTCCGCGAGGTCGACGTCCGGGACTCCCGGCGGGTGCGCGCCGTCGTCGACGAGGCCATGAGCGGGATGACACGCCCGCACCTGCTCTGCGCCTGTGCCGGGATCAAGCCGCCCGTGGACATCGCCACCCTCGACGAGGCCGGCTGGGACGTCGTCTTCGACGTCAACGTCCGCGGCGCCTTCTTCGCGGTCCAGGGCGCGCTTCCCCACCTGTCCGCGACCGGCGGTTCGGTCGTCCTGCTCGGGTCGGCCTCGGCACACGGCGACCACGAGAACCCGCTGTACGGGGCGTCCAAGGCCGCCGTGATCGGCCTGGCGCGGTCGCTGGCCGCCGCCGCGGTGGACACCGGCGTCCGGGTGAACGTCGTCGTCCCGGGCTTCACCCGCACCGGGATGACGAGGGGCATGTCGCCCGAGCGCCTGGCCGCGGCCGCGCGGCGGGGGGTCGGAGGCCGGGTGAACGAGCCCGAGGACGTCGCGGCGGCGATCGCGTGGCTGGCGGGCGAGGAGGCGGCGACCGTGTCCGGAGCCGTCCTGCACGTGGGCACGGCCGCCGGCATCCCCGCCCGGTTCGGGCCGCTCGCCAGCGCGGTCGGGGAGAGCCCCGACGCGTATTCCGCATGACCGGCACCGGCGCGACCGGCACCCGGACGACCGGCATCGATCAGCAGGAGAGGGAAGGCAGACCCGCATGACAGCAGTGGAGGACATCGCCGACGTGCGGGACGGCCTGCCGGCCGGCCGCGACACCGTGCGCAGCGAGATCTACAGCGACCCCGGCATCTGGAGCCGGGAGCGTGAGCGGATCTTCGAGCCGGGATGGAACTTCCTGGCGCACGAGTCCGAGATCCCCGAGCCGGGCGACTTCGTCGTCCGCTACATCCTCGAGGACTCGATCATCGTCTCCCGGGGACGGGACGGGACGATCCGGGCCTTCCTGAACGTCTGCCGGCACCGGTCGATGCTGCTGTGCCGAGCAGAGGGTGGAAGCGCCAGGAAGTTCGTCTGCCCCTACCACGGCTGGTCCTATGACATGGACGGACGCTTGAGCAGCCTCCCCCTCGAGCGGCCGTACTTCTCCACGTCGGGTGTCGACCGCGAGGAACTGTCGCTGCGCCCCTTGCCGCGGCTCGGCGTCACGGAGGGATTCGTCTTCGGCAGCCTGGCGAGCGAGGGCGAGCCGCTCGAGGAGTACCTGGGCGACTTCGCCTGGTACCTCGCCATCCATACCCGCCGGGATCCGCAGGGGCTCGAGGTGCTCGGACCCCCGCAGCGCTGGATCGTGCGCAACAACTGGAAGATCGGGGCGGAGAACTTCGCCGGGGACAGCTACCACGCGCAGTACACCCACCGCAGCGTGCTGGAGATCGGCCTGCATCCGAACAGTCCCAAGGATTTCCAGGGCCGCGGCAAGCGCGACGGCATCAACGTGCTGGCCGGCCCCGGCGTGATGCGGCTGGCCCGGCAGTCCGCCGCCGAGCGGGGCTACCCCCCGGACATGGTCGACCTGTTCCGGAGCACGTTGCCCGCGCCCCAGCGCGACCTGCTGTTCGGGGACGAGCCCCGGTGGCCGACCGGCGGCCACCTGTTCCCCAACCTGAGCTTCCTCAACGCGGGAGCCTTCGTCGCGGAGAGACGGCTGGTGCCCTTCCTCAACGTGCGGCTGTGGCGCCCGCTGGACGCCGAGACCATCGAGACGTGGTCCTGGGTGCTGGTGGAGAAGAGCGCGTCGCCGTCGTTCCGGCGCGACTCCATGCGCTCCTACGTGCTCACCTTCGGCACGACCGGGACCGAGGAGCAGGACGACGTGGAGAACTTCACCCAGATGCAGCGGGGGCTCGCCGGGGTGCGCGCCAAGGACGTCCCACAGCAGCTGATCATGGGCCGGGGGCTCCGCGAGGAGGAGCTGGCGATGCCCTCCTTCGGCGGCCCGGGTACCGCGGTCGCGACCACGTACACCGACGCCGGCCTGCGCCGGTTCCACCAGCTGTGGGAACGCGCGATGGCCGCGCCGCCGTCGGCGGCGGCCGTCGCCCGGCCCGACGATGCGGGGGTGCCGGCATGACCGGAACGGCGCGCGCCGAGCTGCCCGCCGAGGTGGACCTCGAGGTGGCCCCCGGGTTGGAGACGGAGGCGACCCGCTTCCTCTACCGGGAGGCCGCAGCGCTGGACTCCGGGAACTTCGATGCCTGGCTGGCGATGCTGGCGCCTGACATCCAGTACCAGGTGCCCGTCCGCAGCACGCGATACGGGCGGGCGGACGAGGAGTTCAGCGCGACCTCCTTCCACTTCGACGAGGACCTGTTCAGCCTGACGATGCGGGTGAAGCGGCTGGCGACCCGGTTCGCCTGGGCGGAGGACCCGCCGAGCCGGAACCGGCACATGGTCACCAACGTCCTGGTCACCGCGGTCTCCGCGACAGGGGCGCTGAAGGTCTCCTCCAACCTGTTGCTCACCCGCAGCCGCTTCGACGAGTCACGGACCGAATCGCTCTCCGGTGCGCGCTCCGACGTGCTGGAACGGATCGACGGACGGCTTCGGCTGGCCCGGCGCACGGTGTTCCTCGACCAGACGACGCTGCCGGTGGGCAGCATCACGACGTTCCTCTGACCGGGGCCGACGCCGGCCCGCACCCCTCTGTCCCTCCACCCCCGCTGTCCCCGATCCGCTGTCCCCGATTTCGCTGTCCGCGGCACCGAACGCCGCGACGGTCAGGAGGTCCCGATGCCCGTCCGCCCCGAACCGAGCCGGATGGTGGTCTGCGCGTCGCACAGTCCCGGCATGCTGCGGGACGGCGAGGCGCAGTTCGGCCACGCCTTCCGGGCGGGCGTCGCCCGCGCCGCCGAGCGCGTCGCCGAGTTCGCCCCCGACCTCGTCGTGTTCTTCGGCAGCGACCACCGCCGCGCCTTCGTCGACGCCATTCCGGCCGTCGCGGTCATGGCCGCGGCCGACGGGCTCGGCGATCTCGGCTCGGCGACCGGCAGGTACGACGTCCCCGTCGAACTGGCCGAGGAGCTCGCCGAGGGCCTGCTCGACCGCGACTTCGACATCACCCTCGTCCGGAAGGTCGCGCTCGACCACGGGTTCGGCCAGACGTACGCGCAGCTCATCGGCGACCTGCCGACCACCCCCGTGCTCCCGATCTACCTGAACTGCGCCACCCCGCCGCTCGGCCGGCCCAGCCGTGCGCACGCCGTCGGCCGGGCCGTCGGCGAACTGCTGTCCGGCCTCGACCAGCGGGTGCTGTTCATCGGCTCCGGCGGGCTCTCCCACTCGCCGCCCAGCCTCGTCGCCGCGGCCGCGGGTCTGAGCGACGCGGAGCGGCTGGCAATGAACGAGGCCGGCCGGGAGGACGCGAAGAAGAAGATCGACCCCGGCTGGGACACCGCGTTCCTCCGCCGCATCGTCGAGGAGCCGGACACGCTCGGATCGCTGACCTCCGCCGAGATCGAGCGGGCCGGCGTCGGCGCCCACGAGGTCCGCACCTGGATCGCGGCGATCGCGGCCGGCCGCACCGAGATGGAGCAGGTCGCCTACGAGCCGGTGCCCGAATGGATCACCGGGATGGGCGTCGTCACCACCCGCCGGGCGGAGCTCGCCGCGTCGGCATCCTGACCCCCGCCCGCTGAGGGTCGGCGTCAGACCGCCTCGACGGTCTGCTGGATGGCCCCGAACAGCGAGGCCCCCGAGGCGTCGAGCATCTCCAGCCGGCAGGACTCCCCCGCCTGCAGGAACGGCGTCCGGGGGCTCCCGGTCTCCAGCTGCTCGTACGCCCGGGCCTCCGCGATGCAGCCGTACCCGCGGGTTCCGGGATCGACGGAGGCGAGCGCGCCGGCACCCACCAGGGTGCCGGCGCGCAGGTCGCGGGTGCGCGCCGCGTGCGCCAGGAGGTCGGCGAAGGTGAACGAGGTGTCCTCTCCCGGGTCGAGGTCGCCGAGACGCGCTCCGCGAACGGAGACCACGTAGCGGCCGTGCAGCAGCGACCCGTCCCAGGCCGCCCCGAACTCGTCCGGTGTGACGGCGACGGGCGAGAGGCTGCTGGCCGGCTTGCCGTGCAGGAAGCCGAACCCGCGGGCGACCTCCTTCGGGGCCACGGCGCGCAGCGAGACGTCGTTGAGCAGGACGAGCAGCCGGATGTGCCGGCCGGCCCGCGCCGCGGAGGTACCCATCGGGACGTCGCCGGTGAGCACGCCGACCTCGGCCTCGATGTCCACCCCCCAGTCCTCCCCCGCCGGCAACCGGATGGGGTCGGTCGCGGCCAGCAGCGGATCGCCGGGCCCCTGGTACATGAGCGGGGTCTGGTAGGCGTCCGCCGGCAGGTCGTCCCCGCGCGCGGCCCTGATCGCCCACATGTGGCGGAGGTAGATGCCGGCATCCAGGAACTGGTAGGTCCGCGGCAGCGGTGCGGCCAGCCGCGCGCCGTCGTACGGGGTGCCTACCGACGGATCGGCGTGCAGTCGCTCGTCGGCGGTCCGGAGGGGGCCCTCCACCGTCGCCCAATCGTCCAGCGCGGCCTGCAGGGTGGGCGCGATCTCGGCAACGGCGAGCATCCGGGAGAAGCTTCTGTCCACCAGTGCCAGGGTGCCGTCGCGCCCGCCGCTGCGGATCGTCGTGAGCCTCACGCGCCCTCCGCCTGCGGCGACGCGCCCGGACCGGCGGCGGCCCTCGTGGAGTCCAGCCGCTCGATCGCGTCCTCGTCGAGCCCGGCCTCGCGCAGGATCTCCGCGGTGTGCTGGCCGAGGCTCGGGGCCGGCGCCGGTTTCGGGATGTCGGACACCGACCAGGCGGTGGGCACGCCGAGCTCACGGATCGAGCCTTCCGTGGGGTGCTCGCTGACCTGGAAGAAGCCCGCCGCGACGAGGTGGGGGTCGTAGAGGGCCGACTCCAGGTCGTGCAGCGGGACCGCAGGGATGTCGGCCGCGGCGAACGCGGCCAGCCAGTGGGCGGTCGGCTGCCTCCGGAGCAGCTCGCCCACCTCCCGGTACAGGACGTCGGCGTGCTCGGTCCGCGCGAGGAGGCTGCCCACCTGCGGGTCGGTGGTGAACCGGTCGGGCTGGCCCACCAGGTCGAAGAAGCTGCGCCAGTGCCGGTCGGTGTAGATGATCGCGCTGACGTACCCGTCGAGGGTGGCGTAGGGATGCCGCTCCGGCGTGAGCGTCCGCTTGTAGCCGGGCGGCCCGAGAGGCGGGTCGAAGGTGTGGCCACCGACGTGGTCGCCCAGCGTGAACTGCGCCATCGTCTCGAGCATCGGCACCTCGACGAACTGCCCCTCGCCGGTGCGGTCGCGGTGGCGGACGGCGGCGAGCAGCGCGATCGCCGCGTGCAGGCCGACCGCCCGGTCGTTGAACGACAGCGGCACGTAGTGCGGATGGCCCGAGCCGGCCTGCACGAGCATCGCGGGGATGGCGGTGAGGCTCTGGATGAGGTCGTCGTAGGCCGGCTGGCCGGCGTACGGGCCGTTGCTGCCGAAGCCCACCAGGCTGATCCAGATCAGGTCCGGGCGGCGGGCGGCCAGCGTCTCGTAGGTCACGCCGAGGCGGGCCAGCGCGGCCGGCCGGACGTTGGTGATGAACACGTCGCAGGTGACGGCCACCTCCACGAGCGCGGTCACCGCCTCCGGGTCCTTCAGGTCGAGCCGCAGGCTGCGCTTGTTGCGGTTGAGGTGGAGGAACTGGCAGCCCATGTCCGGGTGCCGCATGGGCGGGATCTGGCGGGTCGTGTCGCCGGTGGGCGATTCGACCTTGACCACGTCGGCCCCGTAGTCGGCCAGCACCTGCGTGGCGTACGGGCCCATCACCACGGTGGTCAGATCGAGGATGCGCAGGCCCTCGAGCGGCGCGCTCATCGGGCGCCGCGGTGGTC
>JAODNJ010000301.1 GCA_025465155.1 Frankiales bacterium | reverse complement strand
AACACCATGTCGCTGTTCGGGCTGCACCGGCGCTGGCGCGGCGCGGCGCTCGGCCATCTGGCGGTGGTCGAGATGACCTCGAGCGAGCCCAGCCGCCGGTACTCCGCGGGCCTGCGCCGGCTCGGGTACGGCCGGCGGACGACGGTGTTCTACGACGAGCACGTGGAGGCCGACGCCGTCCACGAGCAGATCGCCTCGGTGGACATGTGCGGATCGCTCGTCGCCGAGTCCCCGGAACTCGCCGCCGACGTCCTCTTCGGAGGCGCGTGTGCGCTGGCGATGGACGGGCTGGCCGCCGCCCACCTACTGGGTGCCTGGGACGCCGGCCGCTCCGCGCTGCGGCGCGAGAGGGCGCGAGCCGCCTGAGCCGGGCTCGCGACGGTGACTAGTACCGCGACCGGCAACCTTCGCCCTAAAGGCGGCTTCTGGGCGAGGGCCCGCGGCCAGCGCCTTGCCCATAACCTGACGGCGTGGCCCTCGACCTGTTCGCAGGAACACCGGTGAGCAACTACGACGAGGCCGTGACCTGGTACGAGAAGTTGCTCGGTTCGCGTCCCTCGTTCCTTCCGAACGAGACCGAGGCCGTGTGGGAGGTCGCCGAACACCGGTACCTGTACATCGTGCTTCGGCCGAAGGACGCCGGACACGCTGTGCACACGCTCGTCGTCGACGACTTCGATACCAGGCTTGCCGAGATGTCCGAGCGCGGCCTGGACGCCGCCGAACGAGAGACGTACTCGAACGGCGTGCGTAAGGCCACGTACTTCGACCCGGACGGCAACGAGATCGGGTTCGGAGGCGCCCCGCTGTGACAGCGAGCCCGGCTGTCCGAGGCCAGGCGTGAAGGCTGCGTGAAGGGCCGCTCTGAGCGACTCAGAAGGCGGCTTCTGGGCGGGCTATGCACCGTCGTCGGCATCGCGCAGGGAATGGATCATGCTCTGCAGGATCCGGAACGCGTCTGACTGCTCGGTCTCGGTCATGCCGGCCAGCATTCTGACCTCGACGGACCGGACCGCTACGGTCGCCTTCTCCAGGCTCCGTCGGCCGCGAGGCGTGAGCCGCGTGGGAAGAACCTTCCCGACGGGAGCCGCCGCTGGCCGGGTCACGTAACCCTCTCGTTCCAGGGCTTGGAGCAGCACATTCATCGACTGCCGGGTCACGAACGCGCCCCGCGCGAGCTCGGAGTTCGACAAGCCCGGTCGTTGAGCCAGCAGCTCGAGGCAGGAGTAGCGCGTCACGCTCATCCCGAGCGGCCGGAGCACCTCCTCCATCGCTGCGCGGAGGGCGCTCGACGCCTGTTTCAGCAGGTAGCCCAGTGACGTCTTCAGGTCGACGCCGGCACCGTCTTGACTCATGTCAGCATTCTGACATAGATTGACCTGTGTCAGTAATCTGACACGAAAGAGGGAGCATCATCATGCCCGCCACCGGCCCCGACTTCATCTCGCTCCAAGCGCGCGACCTCGACGCCTCGCAGGCGTTCTACGAGCAGTACCTCGGCCTCGTCCGCTCGCAGGCCGGACCTCCGCACGCCGTCGTCTTCGAGACGAAGCCGATCGCGTTTGCACTCCGCGACGTCGTTCCCGGCACCGATCTCGCATCCGTTGCTCAGCCCGGCATCGGTGCCGCGATCTGGCTCCACGCCACAGACGTCCAGGTCATTCACGATGCTCTTGTCGCCGACGGTCACACCATTGTCTCCGCACCGATGGACGGCCCGTTCGGTCGGACATTCACCTTCGCCGACCCCGACGGCTACCAGGTCACCCTCCACGACCGGGCCTGATAGGCCAAACGCCACCGGACGATCACCGTTCCCCGGAGACCGCGGTTGCGCGACGTACCGAGGTAGCTCTGAAGGCCGTTATGGGCGACCCCGAAGGCGGCTTCAGCGCCACTTCCAGGCCGTAACAGGATCAGCGATCGCTGCGTAGGGAGGAGTAGATCAGCTGGTCATGCCATCGACCGGCACGCCACTAGCACTCCGGATGACGCTCTTCCGTCGGAAGTCGGTCTTCTCCAGCGCCATCTCTTCGGCACAGTTCTCCACGTCGGTCACTGGCCTAGTCGTATTCCCTCGGGTCGCCGCCCAGCGCGATGAGGCCCGCCACCGACAAGAGCCCTCCGAAGGTCCACCCAGCCCCACTTGGCACAGAGCTGCTTTGCGTTTGCCACCCCGGCACTGAGGCTCTTGGCTCTCAGCGGCCTGCTATCAGGTACCGGGTGGCAAACCAAGTCGATCACTACGGCCAGCAGCCAGTCCTCACGCTGCTGGCCCCTCCCGTGCAAGGAAGCCATCAAGGATGCGTTGGTAGTCGCGATCCGACACGCGACACCTCCCGAGCAGCCGAAGCGCCTCGGACTCATGGTCGCTGGGAGAGCCGGCACCCAGGCGACGGTAGCTTGACGGCCTCGGCCTTACTTCAGGTGCCGGGCGAAGAACCTGGCCGCGTCTTCCCCGGCGAACTGCGGGACGCCGGTGTGCCCGCCCATGTTGGCGTGCAGCGTCTTCTCCTGGGAGCCGATGGCGTCGAAGAGGTCCAGTGCTCGCTGCCGGTCGTTTCCCTCGTCGTCCCACTGCAGCAGGACGTGCAGCGGAATGGTCACCCGACGGGCCTCGTCGAACATGGCGCCGGGCACGAAACTCCCGGCGAAGAGACCGGCGGCCACGATGCGCGGTTCGACCACCGCCAGCCGGATCCCGATGGCGATCACCCCACCCGAGTACCCGACCGGGCCGCTGACCTCGGGCAGCGAAAGGAGCGCGTCCAGGGTGGACTGCCATTCCGGGACCGCCCTCTCGACCAGCGGGAGGACCAGTCGGTCGACGATCTCGTCGACCGGCTCGCCGGCCGCCAACGCCCTGCGCAGATCGGCGCGGGCCTGCTCGGCGTCGGCCGATCGGGGCCGGTCACCGCTCCCGGGGAGCTCGATGGTGGCCGCGGCGAAGCCGTCCGCCGCGGAGCGCCGGGCTCGCCCCGCCAGCCGGGGATACATGGTGCGCAGTCCGCCGGGGTGGCCGAGCAGGATCAGCGGCGCTGGTGAGGATGTGGGCGTCCACAGGATGCCGGGGATCGCGCCGAGGGTGAAGTCGCGCTCGAGGCTGCCGTCGTCGAGGCGCTGTTCGGAAGTGAAGTGCATGGTCGTGCCTTTCGGGAGTGCTCGTTGAACGGCGCTCCCCGGACGACCTATCGCCCGACCGTGACCCCGAAGAGGAGCACCCACGTCGATACGTTCACGGGTACCACCTCCTCGTTCTCTCGCCCGGCCTCCGGAAGAGAGTAGCCGTGGTCGTCCTGCGTCCGCCAACGGCTTTCTCGCTGTTCGCCTTGCGACATCTTCGCTCGAGGTGGCGAGTGACAACCATGTCCTGACGGAACACAGCTGGTCGGTCCACGCCTGGTAGCTGCGTGGTTCGCACCAGAGGCTGGGGCACTAGCGACTGAGCACGTGTGACCCAAGATCGCTATAAACGGCCGCTAAGGGCTACTCGGGTCGTGACTCAGTCACCAAGCGCTCGAGCAAGCTTTTCCGCGAAGACGCGCCAAGCGTCTCGCAAGGCTGCATCCAACTCGACTGAAGCCTGCTCCGGAGGACGGCCGCTGACGTACGGAACTGTGTGTGACGCTATCGGCATCGATGAATGCCCGTCGTCTCGCACCTCGATCACAACTATCAGTTCGACTTCGAAGCCCCTGTCGGTCCAATGCACCGCAGTCGCTAGAGGGAATGGGTAGACATCCAACCCGCCCAGGTCCGCCGTTGAGGCCACGCCCGCCATGATCGCGGTCGCTTTGGTCTCGGGGGAGCCCCCAGTTCAATCTTTCGGCTCGGTGGCCCAGAAGGGCCGCTCAGGGACAGAGCAGTTGCCCAGGGAGGCGGCTCACCGCAGCGGACCTGGGCTCGCCCAGCGCTGCCGATCCCGTGGCCTGCCCTCGCCAGCGCGCAATCTCATCCTTTCAGTGCCCCCGCCCAGCGC
>JAODNJ010000271.1 GCA_025465155.1 Frankiales bacterium | reverse complement strand
CGGTGCTGCCGTACTGGCGGTCGTTGGCACCGATGGGGGCGTTGCCGGCCTCGGTCCCGGCGGGGACGACGTCGGCCACCGGGGCGAGGTCGAGGGTGACACCGGCGGTGTGCAGCGAGGCGCCCATGCGATCGGCGAGCGCGGCCAGCTGGTCCGGGGGAAGGCGTCCCTGGTCCAGCGCGGAGGGCAGCCGGTCGAAGCCGGGGCCCGAGAGCGTCTGCACGAGACCGCCCTCCTGATCGGTGGCCACCCACGGGCGTGGTCCGGGCGTCAGCGATGCCCACCGGCCCGTCGTCGTCGCCAGGTCCGTGGCGGCGGCCGCCGACCGGCCGGCCAGGAACACCCCTCCCACGCCCTGGCCGACCAGGGCGTCACCGGCCGCGAGGTTCGAGAGGGGCACGCCGACGACGAAGAGCTGGGCGACCCGCTGACGGGGACCGAGCCGGGCGAGCGCGGCGTCCACGACCGGGAGGCCGTCCTCAGGCCCGTTCCGCGACCCGGGCGTGGACGGCGGCGCAGACGTCGGCGGGGAACTCGAGGCCGACGGAGGACCGGTGGTGTCTCGTGTCCGCCCCGTGGAGGACGGCGACGACCGCGGAATGGCGCTCGCCGTGCACGCCGCGAGCAGGACTGCGCACAGGGCGCACAGTGCCGTGCTGGAGCGGACGGAACGGGGCATGGTCTCCTCGCGGGCGGCTACGGTGCTTCTGGCCGTGGGCCCGGACGGTCCGCGGGTGTGGCACTGCCCAGTCTGCCGCGCCGGGGGCCTCCCGAGGGGTGATCCGGACCGCCTCGCGGGCCCGCTCCGGGTGGTTCGGCCGGCACAACGAGGAGGTGGTGAGCCGGCGTTCGCAGGGGTAGAGCGGCCTCATGCCCGGTTACCGCGTCCACGAGCCCGGCGTCACGCAGGCCAGGAGGCTCATCGACGACGGCGCCGTCGACGTCGACACGCCGTGGTCCGATGCCGCGCCGTCCGCCGAGGAGGCCAACCGCGTCATCGAGAAGGAGGGCTGGGCAGCCTTCGCCGCCTGGCACCTCGCGGAGGATCCCGAGGCGTCCGAGGAGACCAAGGCCCGCTACGCCTTCCCCTACGGTGACTTCACCAAGGTGAACCGGGCGGCGCTGATCCACGCCAAGCAGCGAGCCGCGCAGAATGACCATGCCGAGATCGAGAAGGCCGCCGACGACTTGCTGGAACGGCTTGACCGGAGGCGCGGATAGCCACCGCCGCTCTGCTGGTCCGCCGCGAGCGCGGTCTGCTCGCGGAACGCGGCGCGCCGTCCGGATCATGGTCACCATCAGCGCCACGTACTCGGCGGTGGTGTTCGGTCACACGGCAGGTGTGCAGCGGACGGGGGCCGAACGGGCCGCAGCCGCGGTCCTCGCCGTGGGGCTCCGCGGTGACCGGGGCGGCCGCCGGGAAGACTCAGCGGTCGGCCGGAGTTCCGGCCAGCGCCGTCGTCCCTTCGTCCTGGGAGCAGCATGACCTCCGCAGTGCCCACCAGCGCCGACCTCCAGCGGGCGGGGACGCCGCCCCGCAGGGGGCTGGTCCTGCTGGGCCTGATGGTCACGATGGCCCTGGCCGCGATGGACACCACCATCGTCTCGACCGCGGTGCCGCAGATCGTCGGGAGCATCGGCGGCTTCTCCATCTTCAGCTGGCTGTTCTCGATCTACCTGCTGACGCAGACCGTGACGATCCCGGTCTACGGGAAGCTCGCCGACGTCTACGGGCGCAAGCCGATCCTGCTCGCCGGCATCGTGGTGTTCCTGGCCGGCTCGGCACTGTGTTCCCTCGCGTGGAGCATGGTCGCCCTCATCGCGTTCCGGGCGCTGCAGGGCATCGGCGCCGGCGCGATCCAGGCGACCGTGCAGACAGTCGCCGGTGACCTCTACTCGCTGCGCGAGCGCGGTCGCGTGCAGGGCTGGCTCGCCAGCGTCTGGGCAGTCGCGGCGGTGACCGGCCCGACCCTCGGGGGCCTGTTCGCCGACTACGTCAGCTGGCGCTGGATCTTCCTGATCAACCTGCCGCTCGGGGCGGTCGCGCTGGTGCTGATCGTCCGGTTCCTCCGCGAGGCACCGGCGGCGGCGCGGCGGCACCGCATCGACTACGGCGGCAGCGTGCTGATCCTGCTGTCCTGCGGGCTGCTGGTCTTCGCGCTGCTCCAGGGCGGGGTTGCCTGGGCGTGGACGTCGGGGGCCAGCGTCGCCTGCTTGGTGGGTTCGGCACTGCTGGTGGCCGCCACCGTGGTCGTCGAGCGCCGGGCGGCCGAGCCGGTCGTCCCCGGCTGGGTGTGGCGCGAGCGCGTCGTCGCCGGATCCAATCTGGGCTACGTCGCCCTCGGGCTGCTGGTCATCGGCCCGAGCACCTTCCTGCCCACCTTCGCCCAGACCGTGCTGGGGTACGGAGCCGTGGCCGCCGGCTTCGTCCTCGCCAGCATGAGCATCAGCTGGCCGCTGGCGGCCGCACTGTGCAGCCGGCTGTACCTGCGGATCGGCTTCCGGGACAGCGCACTGATCGGCTCGGCCCTGTGTCTTGTCGGGGTCGGCTGGTTCCTCTTCCTTCCGTTCCCCCCGCCGGTGTGGACGGTGGTCGGCTCGACGCTGGTCCTCGGTGCCGGCCTGGGCCTGATCTCCACCCCGCTCGTGGTGGGCGTCCAGTCCTCCGTGCCGCACGAGCGCCGGGGCGTGGCCACCGGTTCACTCATGTTCTGCCGGTTCCTGGGCCAGAGCCTCGGCGCCGCCGTGTTCGGGGCGATCGTCAACAGCTCGCTGCACCAGCGCCTCGCCACCGCGCCGCCGGCCCTGTCCAGCGGGCTCCCGCGGAGCGTCGACGCCGTCGAGCCGGCGGTCGAGGGCGGTCACCTGCCGGGCGACGTCCTCGACTACTTGCGCCGCGCTCTGGACGCCGCCATGCACCACGTGTACATCGGCCTGACGATCGTCGCCGTCCTGACCGCGCTCGTGCTGATGGTCTGCCCCCGGCGGTTCCCCATCGTCGAGGTGGTCGCCCCGCCGGCCGGCGACGAGCCCGGAGCCGGCTGAGCGCGCGCCCGGCCGGTTTCGTCCGACCCCGGCCGGATAGGGAAGGCTCGGGACGACGGGACGCGCAGGAACACCGCTCCGACGGAGGACAGCATGGCCATCGCGACGATCAACCCGGCCACCGGCGAGACGCTGAAGACGTACGAGCCGCTCTCGGACGAGGCGCTCGAGGACAGGATTGCCCGCGCGGCGCGGGCCTGGCAGAGCTACCGGCTCACCCCGGTGGAGGACCGGGTGGGCTGGTTGCGCGCTGCCGCCGACGTCCTGGACGGCGACGCCGACACCGTGGCCGAGCTGATGACCACCGAGATGGGTAAGACGCTGGCCTCCGCCGAGGCCGAGGTGGCCAAGTGCGCCAAGGCGCTGCGCTACTACGCCGAGCACGGCCCCGCGTTCCTCGAGCCGGAGCCGAAGGACGCCGGTGCGGTGGGTGCGACGGAGGCCTACGTCGTGTACCAGCCGCTCGGCGTCGTCCTGGCGATCATGCCGTGGAACGTCCCGCTCTGGCAGGCGATGCGCTTCGCCGCCCCGGCGCTGATGGCCGGCAACGTGGGCCTGCTCAAGCACGCGAGCAACGTGCCGCAGACCGCCCTGTATCTGGAGGAGCTGTTCCGCAAGGCCGGCTTCCCGGCAGACGTCTTCCAGACGCTGCTCATCGGTTCCGGCACCATCGAGAAGGTGCTCCGCGACGACCGCGTGGTGGCCGCCACCCTGACCGGCAGCGCCCCGGCGGGCCAGTCGGTGGCCTCGATCGCCGGGGACGCCCTGAAGCCCACCGTGCTGGAGCTCGGTGGCAGCGACCCGTTCATCGTGATGCCGTCGGCGGACCTCGATGCGGCCGCCGGGGTGGCCGTGACCTCGCGCAACCAGAACAACGGGCAGAGCTGCATCGCCGCCAAGCGGTTCTTCGTGCACCGCGACGTCGCCGAGGATTTCACGAGGGTGTTCGCCCGGAAGATCGCCGACCTGACCGTCGGGGACCCGATGAACCCCGACACCCAGGTCGGGCCGCTGGCCACGGAGCAGGGCCGCGAGGACGTCGAGGACTACGTGAGGGACGCCGTCGAGAAGGGCGCGACGGTCGTCGTCGGCGGCAAGCGGGTCGACGGTCCCGGCTGGTTCTACGAGCCCACCCTGCTCACCGGGATCACGCCGGAGATGAAGCTGTACGCCGAGGAGGTCTTCGGACCGGTCGCCGCGCTGTGGACCGTCGACAGCCTCGACGAGGCGCTGGAGAT
>JAODNJ010000270.1 GCA_025465155.1 Frankiales bacterium | reverse complement strand
CGGTGCTGCCGTACTGGCGGTCGTTGGCACCGATGGGGGCGTTGCCGGCCTCGGTCCCGGCGGGGACGACGTCGGCCACCGGGGCGAGGTCGAGGGTGACACCGGCGGTGTGCAGCGAGGCGCCCATTCGATCGGCGAGCGCGGCCAGCTGGTCCGGTGGCAGGCGTCCCTGGTCCAGCGCGGAGGGCAGCCGGTCGAAGCCGGGGCCGGAGAGCGTCTGCACGAGACCGCCCTCCTGATCGGTGGCCACCCACGGGCGTGGTCCGGGCGTCAGCGATGCCCACCGGCCCGTCGTCGCCGCCAGGTCCGTGGCGGCGGCCGCCGACCGGCCGGCCAGGAACACCCCTCCTACGCCCTGGCCGACCAGGGCGTCCCCGGACGCCAGGTTCGAGAGGGGCACGCCGACGACGAAGAGCTGGGCGACCCGCTGACGGGGACCGAGCCGGGCGAGCGCGGCGTCCACGACCGGGAGGCCGTCCTCGGGCCCGTTCCGCGACCCGGGCGTGGACGGCGGCGCAGAGGTCGGCGGGGAACTCGAGGCCGACGGAGGACCGGTGGTGTCTCGTGTCCGCCCCGTGGAGGCCGGCGACGACCGCGGAGTGGCGCTCGCCGTGCACGCCCCGAGCAGGACTGCGCACAGTGCGCACAGTGCCGTGCTGACGCGGACGGAACGGGGCATGGTCTCCTCGCGAGCGGCTACGGTGCTCATGGCCGTGGGCCCGGACGGTCCTGGGGCGTGGCATTGCCCAGTCTGCCGCGCCGAGTGCCTCCCGAGGGGTGATCCGGACCGCCTCGCGGGCCGCTCGGGGTGGTTCGGCCGGCACAACGAGCTGGTGGTGAGCTGGCGTTCGGAGGGGTAGAGCGGCCTCATGCCGAGTTACCGCGTCTACAAGCCCGGCGTCACGCAGGCCAGGAAGCTGATCGACGACGGCGCAGTCGACGTCGAGACGCCGTGGTCCGATGCCGCGCCGTCCACCGAGGAGGCCAACCGCGTCATCGAGAAGGAGGGCTGGGAAGCCTTCGCCGCCTGGCACCTCGCGGAGGATCCCGAGGCGTCCGAGGAGACCAAGGCGCGCTACGCCTTCCCCTACGGCGACTTCACCAAGGTGAACCGGGCGGCGCTGATCCACGCCAAGCAGCGAGCCGCGCAGAATGACCATGCCGAGATCGAGAAGGCCGCCGACGACCTGCTGGAACGGCTGGACCGGAAGCGCGGATAGCCACCGCCTCCACCCGGGCTCGAGCGGCGGGGGTCGCGGTCCTGTGCACCGCGACGCCCGGCAACGTCGGCTGGTTCGCCGTCTGTGTCCTGGCCGGCTGGCGCGCTGGCCGCATGGGGGCTCGGGGCGTGCTGCACGGTCGACGCCGCCCTGCTCGTCCGCCGCGAGCGCGGTCTGGTCGCGGAACTGCGCGCCGCGCAGGCAGGGCTGGCGGAGCGAGCCGGGGCCGAGGAGCGCACTCCCATCGCCCGCGAGCGGGCCCTGGCCGAGGCGGAGCGGCACGCCATCTGGATGATCGTCAACATCAGCGCCACGTACTCGGCGGTGGTGTTCGGTCTGGCCAACGGGGTGATCGTGGCCATGGACAGGTTCGAGCAGCTGGACCCGCTCCCGGGCTCGCTGGGCTGGCTACCGAGCGTGGCCGTGGGTGTGCTGCCGGCCCGCCGTCACACGGCGGGTCTGCAGCGGAACGGGGCCGGACGGGCCGCAGCCGCGGTCCTCGCCGTGGGGCTCCGCGGTGACCGGGGGCCGGCCGCCGGGAAGACTGAGCGGTCGGCCGGAGTTCCGGCCGGCGCCGTCGTCCTTTCGTCCGGGGAGCAGCATGACCGCCGCAGTGCCCGCCAGTGCCGACCTCCAGCGGGCTGGGACGCCGCCCCGCAGGGGCCTGGTCCTGCTCGGCCTGATGGTCACGATGGCCCTTGCCGCGATGGACACCACCATCGTCTCGACCGCGGTGCCGCAGATCGTCGGGGGCATCGGCGGCTTCTCCATCTTCAGCTGGCTGTTCTCGATCTACCTGCTGACGCAGACGGTGACGATCCCGGTCTACGGGAAGCTCGCCGACGTCTACGGGCGCAAGCCGATCCTGCTCGCCGGCATCGTGGTGTTCCTGGCCGGCTCGGCGCTGTGTTCCCTCGCGTGGAGCATGGTCGCCCTCATCGCGTTCCGGGCGCTTCAGGGCATCGGTGCCGGCGCGATCCAGGCGACCGTGCAGACAGTCGCCGGTGACCTCTACTCACTGCGCGAGCGCGGTCGCGTGCAGGGCTGGCTCTCCAGCGTCTGGGCAGTCGCCGCGGTGGCCGGCCCGACCCTCGGGGGCCTGTTCGCGGACTACGTCAGCTGGCGCTGGATCTTCCTGATCAACCTGCCGCTCGGGGCGGTCGCGCTGGTGCTGATCGTCCGGTTCCTCCGCGAGGCACCGGTGGCGGCGCGGCGGCACCGCATCGACTACGGCGGCAGCGTGCTGATCCTGCTGTCCTGCGGGCTGCTGGTCTTCGCGCTGCTCCAGGGCGGGGTCGCCTGGGCGTGGGCGTCGGGGGCCAGCGTCGCCTGCTTCGTGGGGTCGGCACTGCTGGTGGCCGCCACCGTGGTCGTCGAGCGCCGGGCGGCCGAGCCGGTCGTCCCCGGCTGGGTGTGGCGCGAGCGCGTCGTCGCCGGATC
>JAODNJ010000266.1 GCA_025465155.1 Frankiales bacterium | reverse complement strand
GGTGGCGGCCGGGCCGCGGGTGGCCCGATCGGGCACTTCGACATGTACGACACGATGCCGGCTCGCCTGTCGGCGTCGGCGATCCGGCAGGCTGAGGCCAGCATCCGCTCGCTCGCAGCCGCAGCTACGTTCACCGGCGGTGGGGGTGGCGCTGGGTCGGCTGCGATCCGGGCGCTGGGCATGTCGATCGCCGCCAGCATGGGCTACGGCTCGCAGTTCGGCGCGATCGACTACGTGTTCTCCCACGAGTCCGGCTGGAACCCGCACGCCCAGAACCCGACGTCGACCGCCTACGGGATCCCGCAGTTCCTTGACTCGACGTGGGGCCCGTACGGCGGGAAGACGTCGGACGCCGGGCAGCAGATCCGTGACGGCATCGCCTACATGCGGGACCGGTACGGCTCCCCGAACGGCGCGGCCTCGTTCTGGGCCGGGCACCACTGGTACGAGAAGGGCACCGACTACGTGGGCGCCACCGGCCTCGCCGGGCTGCACCAGGGCGAGGCGGTGCTTACCCGCTCCGACAACGCAGCGCTGCGCTCCATCGCCATGCGCACGCGGGAGATGGTCGGGGTTGGAGGCGGGCAGACGATCGTGCACAAGACCGATGCCCGCCAGTACACCTTCAACGCCACCAGCACCCAGCCCACGACCGAGCGCCAGTTCAGGGACATGATGTTCCAGAGCGAGTTCCTGTATGGCTGAGCAGTCCCTGGCTGGCCACACGAGCCGCCACCCGTGAGCATCATGACCGTGGACCGATCCAGCGAATGGGCCGCCAGCAGGCGGGCCTACCAGTACCTACTGCTCCTCAACGCGCGGCGCGTCGACGAGGCGACCGAGCTCCGCGATGCACTCACCAGCACCGAAGAGCTCTTCTACATGAAGGCAGGCGTCCGCCAGGCCGCCCTGACGCTCACCGGGGGCCTGACCCCCGAGCAGAGGGCCACCGCTGAGGGCAGGCAGGCCATCGCCGACGCCATCCCGCTGCCCCCCGACCCGGACACAGAGCAGCTGCGGGTGCAGCTACACGACCGCCTGCGGGGGGACATCCTCATGTGGGGAGCGGAGGGCCTGCTGGTGGCAATGGGGCGGTGGCCCGCCGAGGAAGACCGCGCCCGGTACTTCGGCGACATGGCGCGGCTCGCGTTCGAAGCTGGGGACGGCCCCGAGGCTGACCTTCCCGGGTGTTGAGCGTCCAGATGTAGTCATTGACGACGACGTCGCTGAATGACCGAGTCTTCGCTGCCCGACGACCGCCGCGGTGCTCGACGAGTGGCCGCCTAGTAAGTGACGGCTGCGCTTACAACCCGCCTCTTGACGTTGCTATGGAGGCGAAGATGCCGAGGACGAGTCCTAGGCAGATGAGCGCGACAATAAAGGTGAGCATCCCTCGGATTGACTCGAGAGCCTTCGTCTGACGTAACTGGAGTTGGGCGATCTCCGTGCGGAAGGCCTCCGTGCGCTCTTCGGCGGTGAACTGACTGTTGTAGTCCGGGTGCACGGCTTGCTCCATCGTCCTGGGCAGTTGGAGCAGCACCGTCTCTGTTTGAGCGCGGATTACGCCTCAACACTTGCGCTGTACTCGAACCACGTCCGCCCTCGGCTGTCGGGCGTCCCGACAGGTCCGACCACCTCAAGGGCGTCTCAGTGGGGCGGCTCGAGGACGTCCGCGGCGACCATCTGCCGGCGCAGCTCCCCACGCAGTCCTGCCGTGGCCCGCTCGAGGTGCGGGTACGGCAGAGCCGTCGTCGCTGTGAACGTCACCCCGCCAGCGTGGCCGACAGGCGCCTGCTGACTACGAGTTCGTCACGACTCGTCACTCGACCGGAGGAGTCTTGATCGAACGAGCGTTCGACGGGATAGACCTGCCGTGTGACCGCACCCATCCGCCTCATCGAGGAACGCCGCTTTGATCCGCCGCGTCCCGTCCAGGTCGAGCACAACGGCTTGTGGTGGCCTGCGAGTCAGTCTGCCTGGCGGCTCTGCGCCGACGACCGCGGATGGATGGCCGACGTGAGCTGGACCGAGCAGCACGAGTGGGGGCCGGGCAAGTATGTGACGATGGTGCCGCCCGAACGAATCCGAGTCGCCGACTGACTTGTGGATGCGTCGGTCATCCCGACCCGCAGCAGGGGCAGCCTCCGGTCGGAGTCGGCCCCAGGATGACGCCAGGGATGTTCTGATAGTTCTTGCGAATGGATTCCCGAACCGTCCAACCCGCGGCCGTGTATTGGTTGATTAAATCAACGACGGCAGCCCGCTCATCATGGCTCAGTTCCGTATAGCCGTGGAAGACTTTCTGGGCCGCAAGCGTCGCCCGTCGACTAGAAGTCACCACACACCCCACACTTCGATGGTTTCATGCTGGACGGCGTCTCATCGCACGTTGGGCAGCGGCGCTGATAGCGGAGCAGTGCGGCCCGATAGCCCATGCGCTTCTCTCTTTCCGATACGTTGAGGGTCTGATCTTGTTGTCGCTGGACGTCGTCAGCAGATGCCACGACGGCCAGTTCCTGCCGCAGGCCCTCGGGCGAGTTGGAAGGCGTCTTCCCGAGAGACTCGAATCGCTGCGCCAGCGCTTCGTTAGCCACCAGAGAGCGCACGGCTCGTTCCAGGTTGCCCGGCCAGTCCGCGACCAAGGACCAAAGTGCGACCAGCGCTTGGATGATGAGTAACGCGGCGGCGAGGGTTACGAGAGTCGGCAGGAAGCTGACGTGGACTCCGTACGCGAGGACCGTGGCGCCGATCATGACCGGCACGGCTAGGCCCCCATACGTCAGAAGCGCGATCTTGCGCCGGAGCGCCCGAGCCCGCACCTCGAAGATCTTGGCGGTACCCACCGCCCACAGAGCACGCGCCCACGCGTCCAGGCGCAGCTCGTCGAGCCGACCATCACCGGCTTGCTTGTCCATCTCGCCATCCCACCCGGCGGGAGGATAGCGGTGGCACCGGGCAAGCGACACTCCTGCGAGTACGCCCGAGAGGGCCGCTGAGCGTGAGGGTATTTGGGGGCGGGACGTTGCCCAACGAGCGAAGGCGTGTCGGGAGATCGGCAGCGTGACATGGCAGCGCCCCCGGTCTGTGCACTCAGACCGGGGGCGCGCTTGCGATGAACGTAGCTAGAGCAAGATCATTAGGCCAGGTGGCCTTGCTCACACGGGCAGCTACTTCAGCAGTCGAAACAGCGAGCGAGTGACCTTCCGCCGCACGAGCCGCTTGGCGAGCACGTTCGGGCCTCGCTCGGCTGCCTGAACGTCGCCGATGTCGCGCTGCCCGAGGTACATGAGCCGGCGGAGCTGAGAGAGCGTCGAGCGGGCCAAGGTGGGTCTCCTTCGGCTGGGAGCGGGCAGCGAACGTACACCCGGACTCGTCCGACGATGCGATCTTGTCGCGGCCAGGCCGTCGTGGATGATCTCGGCGTCGATCGGCTCGTCAGGTGTCCCAGATTGGGACACCTGCGAGCCGCTACGGTCCCGATATGAGCGACCTTGAGAAGTGGTGGACAAGCCTCCAGCCTGAGACACGGCGCCGGCTACAGGACGACCCGTGGTCTGCCGTGCCGGGGGATCTGTGGGCCGACGTGGTCCGCGAGGAAGGCCCTCTAGCGATCGGCGCCTACTGGCCCGACGTGCAGCCGGGGCCAGAGGGAGTGCTCTTCCGCGACGAAGTCTCGGAGTTCATCGCGTCGCGGCCACATGGGATCGCCTACAAGGGGCATCCCGGCCTAGCTGGCCTTCTGGCACAGATGCTCCGCGAGCAGGGGATCCGCGTCGAATACGAGCCGCCCATGGAACATCGGGACCTGCCTGGAGCTGCGCAAGAGGTCGTCGTCAACCTCATTACCTGGGGAGCCATCGCGACGATCAAGGGAGTGATCGCGAAGTTCCGTGAGCGTCCGGGCAACGCCGATGCCACCGTCGAAGGTGACCCGGAGCCCGATAAGGACTGATCGCCCGGGTCCTCTGACATGCCGAACCCCCTGAGAGGCCGTTACAGCGCCTCTCAGGGGGCAATGGGGTCGGTACTACCGACCCCATTGGGGCTACTCAGGTTCTGAGTACTGGAGGTGACCTCCGCGGGGACCACCTCCAGGTACCCCCTTCCCGTCCCGGTTCAGCGACGGTGGAGTAGTCCCAGCTCGTTGACCGTGGGGCGCCGAGCGGCCGGTGGCGCTTCCTCCTTGAGCTGTTTGGTCAGCGGTTCCGTGTCGTGCGCCCACGCCGCATCCATCGCCTTCACCATGTCGACGGTCTGGGTCGTGTCGTAGGCCGCATACCGGGCTGTCGTCGTCGGCGAGGAGTGGCCGAGCATCTCCTGCACGAGTCGGATGTCCTTGGTCAACTGGTAGGCGGTCGTCCCGTACCGGTGTCGCAACTGGTGGGCCGTGCACTCAATGCCACACAGACGCAGGTGCCGGTTGATGCTTCTCGACACAGAGTTCGGCAGGATCTGAGCGCCATCCATCCCGTAGAAGATCGGTCCACCTCTGCGACGGCCAAGGGCGAAGAGTGCCGCCAGCGTCACCCCAGGAACGGGGACGACGCGTTCCTTGCCACCCTTACCTTCCCGCACCATCAAGGTCGTCTCACCGTTGTCGGACCGCAGATCCGACCAATGCAGGCCGGCGATCTCCTGGCAGCGCAGTCCACAGAACGCGCCGAGAAGGATCATGGCCCGCAGTTTCGCCCCGGCCGCCTCCACCGCCGTCCGGAGTTCTTCCTCGGGAATCGGTCGCGGGAGGCCGCGGACAAGCTTCGGTGTGGTGAGCCGCCTCGCCGGGTCCGTCGACACGATCCCGGCCAGCCGTGCCCATCGATAGAAAGCTTTCACGTGCGACACGTAGGCCCGTCGAGTCTCCGCGGCGCGTCCAGCTACGGACGCCTGCTCCCAGCGCAGCAGGTCATCCTCAGTCGCCTCGCGGAGCGACTTGCCCAGCCACAGTGACAGCCGGCCGAGAACGTCGCCACGGACCCGGACCGTGTTCGGCCGCAGGCCTCGGAGCTCGGTCTGCCAGTCACTGAAAGCCGCCAGGTCCGCGTCGCCCATGGGCGACGCGGCTGCCGCTACCAGTCGGAGCGCGGTCACAGCTCGTCGTCCGTCAACTGCTTGTCCTGCCGGGCGTTCACGTCGTCGAGCTTGTCTGCCGCGTTGAGCAGTGCCGCCGCGAGCTTGCGAAGCTCGTCGGACTGGAAGCTGGCGTCGACCGCGAACGACACCTCCGGCACCGTCCGGACGGCCGACGAGTCGTCGCCCTTGGCGCGCACGTCCTCCTGGACGAGGGAGAGGTAGACCCCGCCGGGGATGTCCGGCCGGGGCAGCTTCGTCTCGTGTGGCCGTGACTGACGTCCGTCATCGAACTCGCTCTCGAAGGGATGCCCAGCCGGGCGGCTGCACCACTCGGGGCACGGGAGCCCCGTCTTGTCGTCACGGTGGTTGAGGGTCAGAAGTCGCAGGAAGTCGCCCTCGGTGACGTCGTCGACCTGGACCCCGTAGTCGTTGAGGATCGTCCCGAGAATCTCGAGCACGTCGTAGTCGTTGGCGGGCACGCCGTACGCCTCGATTCGGGCGACGACGGCGTCCAGAGCGTCAGCGGCGGGGAAGTTGGTCATCGGACACCGGCCTCGGTCAGGGCCCGCTCGCTCCGGTCGCAGCGCTCGCGGACGCGCCGCCGCGTGTCAGCGGCCATGGCGTTAACCCGGGCCAGGTCGTCCGCGAGGAGCGTCGCGTCCTCCGGCTGAAGGATCTCGTCCTCGAGCTGGAGGACGGGGCAGCCGGGATCGATCTCGAGTGTGCCGTTGTGGAACCAGTCAATGGCGTAGAGCGTCAGCGAGTAGCTGGCTCCGGGCGAGGCGAGCTGTGCGCTGTGGTGGTCGGTGGCGAACTCGTCGCCATCCGGCTTCCAGGCGTCGTGCCCGCCGTGGCACCAGGTGGGGCAGCCCACCATCGGGGGAACCGCGCGCGTATCCGTCTGGACCTGGCGGGTGTCTTCCGTAGCGTTAGACATGGATCTCTTGCCCTTCTATGCAGGGTGGGGGATCAAGGCCC
>JAODNJ010000255.1 GCA_025465155.1 Frankiales bacterium | reverse complement strand
GGTCGGTCCATGCGGATCGGTGGGGTCGAGGAAGAGCAGCACCACCCCGAGCATGGGAACGCCGCTCGGGAGGCCCCAGCCGAGGAGGAGACGGGGGCGGACGCCGAGGGTCAGCCGGCCGGCCGGCGGGTGGGCCGCCATGGCGCGGGCAGTGATCCCGCGGGCCGCGCGGGCCACCAGGAGGTAGGTGACGCCGGCGGTGACGAGGCCGCCGAGCAGGGTGAACGCCCCGATCCGGATGCCCACGCGGGCATCCGGGTACGCCAGGGCGGAGACCGCGCCGACGAGGACCGCACCCACCAGCCAGGTGAGGCCGGCGACCAGCGCCGTGTCCACCGGCAGCCGCAGGGCGTGCGCGGCCTCCTTTCCCGTGGGCTCGCGCCCGGCCAGCAGCCAGCGGTTGGTGACGCGCTGGCGGACCAGCCCCGCCACCGTGCCGACGGGCAACGCCAGGACGAGGTAGCCGGCCGCGGTGAGCAGCACCGGCGCGCGACCGACCGGGCCGGTGCCTCCGGTGACGCCCCGCTGGAGCAGGGTCACCGTCGCGACGCCGATCAGGTTGGCCACGAGGACCAGCGCGACGATGACCGGCACTGCGCTGCGGCCGCTGGGCGCCCACGAGGCCCAGGCATCCAGCCGTCTCAGCCAGGTCGGGCCCCCTCCGGTCACCCGATCATGATCGCGGACGGCATCCCGTCCCGCCGCGCGACAACCGGTCACCGCGAGGGTGGCCGCTGTGACGGACCACCGAAGCGTTCATCGAGCCTTCTCCGCTCCCTAACCGGGCGTCCCTCCGGATTCGGCACTGTGTCGGTGTCGTAACCACGATTCACAGGGAGTTCTCGGGTGACATATCGCAGATT
The DNA here is from genome assembly GCA_025465155.1 of Frankiales bacterium. GTDB lineage: Bacteria > Actinomycetota > Actinomycetes > Mycobacteriales > Geodermatophilaceae > Geodermatophilus. The sequence goes on along the minus strand of JAODNJ010000255.1, from coordinate 3,369 downwards.
CGCACGACCCGGCCGTGTCGCGGCCGCCGGGATGGCCGGCATCGCCGGAGTGGCGGCCATCGGCATCGGGGTGGGGAACGCCAGCCCGGGCGGGCAGGCATCCGAGACCGCGACCCCGATCAAGCACGTCGTCGTGATCTACCAGGAGAACGTCTCCTTCGACCACTACTTCGCCACCTACCCGCAGGCGGCGAACACGCCTGGCGAGCCCAGGTTCCGCGCCTCGTCCAGCACTCCCAGCGTGAACGGTCTCGGCATCGCGCTCAACGACCCGAACAACCCGAACTCCACGCAGCCGTTCCGGCTGGACCGGTCGCAGAACTACACCTGCGACCAGGGCCACGGGTACACGCAGGAGCAACAGGCGTACGACCAGGGCGCGATGGACAAGTTCCCTGAAACCGTGGGCCAGGCCGCGGCCAACTGCGCCAGCTACGGCAAGGGAACCGGCCTGGTCATGGGTTACTACGACGGCAACACCGTCACCGCCATGTGGAACTACGCGCAGAACTTCGCGATGAGCGACAACTCGTTCAGCACGACGTTCGGCCCGTCCACCCCCGGCGCGCTCAACCTCGTCTCGGGTCAGACGCACGGGTTCACGCCGACGGCGTCCCAGGTCACCCCGAATCAGACGGTGATCGGCGACCCCCAGCCGGCCAATGACACGTGCGACTCGGCGACGTCGCAGAAGACGACGTCCACTGACCCCGGCAACAAGAACATCGGCGACCTCCTCAACGCCAAGAAGGTCACGTGGGGCTGGTTCGCAGGCGGCTTCGACAGCTGCACCCACCAGACCGCGAACATGTCGGGCGCCCCGGTCACTGACTACATCCCGCACCACGAGCCGTTCCAGTACTACCAGAGCACGGCCAACCCGAACCACACACCGCCGAGCGGCCTCGCCGAGATCGGGCAGAGCGGGCCGGCCAACCACCAGTACGACCTCAGCTGGTTCCAGAAGGCTCTGGACGGCGGCAACCTGCCGTCGGTCAGCTTCGTCAAGGCGATCGCCGCCCAGGACGGACACGCCGGATACTCCAGCCCACTGGACGAGCAGAAGTTCCTGGTCAGCACGATGAACTCGATCCAGAAGTCGCAGTACTGGAAGGACACCGCGGTGGTCGTCGCCTACGACGACTCCGACGGCTGGTACGACCACCAGACGAGCCCGATCGTCAACCAGTCGCACGATCCGCTGGTCGACAAGCTGACTCCTACCGCCACCTCCGGGGGGGCCGGCGGCTGTGGGAACAGCACCGCGCCGAACGCGGTGCTCGGCGGGTACCAGGACCGCTGCGGCTACGGCCCCCGGCAGCCGCTGCTGGTGATCTCGCCGTACGCGAAGACCAACTTCGTCGACCACACGATCACCGACCAGACCTCGATCCTCAGGTTCGTCGAGGACAACTGGAACACCGGCACGATCGGGAACGGCTCGTTCGACCAGAAGGCCAACAGCCTGAACGCGATGTTCGACTTCGCTCCCGGTCACCAGGGTGACAACCGCGGCTCCGGCAACGGCACGCTCCTGCTCGACCCGAGCACCGGCCAGCCCGCCCGCTGACCAGCACTCCACCCCTGGAGGGGCCCGCACCGGAAGATCCGGTGCGGGCCCTTCCGCTTCCCGGGGGCCGCTTGTGGACCGCGCGCGGGCGTCGGTAGCGTGGCGACGCCGTGGTGCTCGGGAATACCGGTGCGACACCGGAGCGGCCCTCGCCACTGTGATCAGGAAGCCCTCGCCCACGCCACCCTCGGGGTGGCAGCCACTGGACCCGTCCGGGAAGGCGGGTGAGGGTGCCGGCCCGTCCGGCGCCTGAGAGCCAGGAGACCGGCCACGGCACCGAACAGCTCGTCCACGAGGTGCTGGAAGAGGTCCCGTTGCCACCGTTCACCGTCGAACCGCTCCCCGCCGCCGAGTGGCCCGCGATCGAGAGGCCGGGCCGGCTCACCCGCACAGAATGGCGGGAGGTCTCCCTCCTGCTGGGCATCGTCGCAGTCCTGACCATCGCCTCCTGGCTGGTCCTGGCGGCCCTCGTCGTTCCCCAGCACCTGCAGATCGGCACCAAGGTGTTCGGGCTCGGCCTGGGGGTGACGGCGTACACCCTCGGAGTCCGGCACGCCTTCGACGCCGACCACATCGCGGCGATCGACAACACGACACGCACCCTGATGGCCCACGGACGGCGCCCCGTGTCGGTCGGCTTCTGGTTCGCGCTCGGTCACGCGAGCGTGGTCGGGCTGCTGGCGGGGGGGATCGGCGCCGGCGCCCACGTCGTCGTCGCCCTGACCGACGACGGGTCGGCGGCGCGCAACGACCTCCGCGCCGTCGGCACGAGCGTCTCCGGGCTCTTCCTCATCCTGATCGGCGTCCTGAACCTGGCCGCGTTCGTCGGCATCGCCCGGGTCTACCGCCGGGCCCGCGCAGGCAGCTTCGATTCCGGTGAGCTGGAGCGAGCGCTGGACAGGCGCGGGCTGATCAACCGGATCCTGCGGCCGCTCCTGCGCTCGATCCGCCACCCCGTCCAGATGTTCCCGGTCGGGCTGCTGTTCGGCGTCGGCTTCGACACGGCGACGGAGGTGACCCTGCTCGTGCTGGCCGGCTCGGGAGCCGCCGCCGGGCTGCCCTGGTACGCCGTCCTGGTCCTCCCTCTGCTATTCACCTCGGGGATGTGCCTGTTCGACACGCTCGACGGTGCCTTCATGACCGTGGCCTACCGCTGGGCGTTCGCCTCGCCGGTGCGCAAGCTCTACTACAACCTCACGATCACCGGGCTCTCGGTCGCTGTGGCGCTGCTCATCGGCACGATCGAGCTGGTGACCCTGCTGCACGACCAGCTGCACTGGACCGACGGGCTCAGCGGCTGGTTGGCGGGACTCGACCTCAACAACGTGGGGTTCCTGATCGTCGGGGTCTTCGTCGTGGTCTGGGCTGCGGCCATCGGCTACTGGAAGCTCGCCCGGGTCGAGGGCCGCTGGGCCGCGGCCGCGCCGGGCCGCCGGGAGGGCTGACCCAGCGACCGCGCGCGTCCGCCGCGTCCGGACCATCCCCCGGCAGATCCGCGGCTCCCACCCGGGAGGCCGAGCAGCAGCTCGACCGGTTCGAGGAGCGAGTCGGCACGGCTCAGGTGAGCCGGTCGGCGTCCTCGGGGTGGCAGCGGACGGCGAGGATGGCGATGTCGTCGTCGGCGCGTCCCGTGCCGACGCTGTCCAACAGGCGGTCGCACAGGTCTTCCAGTGGCAGGTCCGCGAGCTCGGCGAGATGCCCGGTGAGACGGGCGATCCCCTCGTCGACGCCGGTGCGGCCGTATTCGATCAGTCCGTCGGTGTAGAAGACGACGGTGTCGCCGGGCCGCAGCAGCACCT
>JAODNJ010000406.1 GCA_025465155.1 Frankiales bacterium | reverse complement strand
TGCCGAACGGCAGGTCCGCCACGATGAGTGCCCGCCTGGTGGAGCGGGTGACCGCCTTGGTCATCAGCAGGATGTCCTCGACGGTCACCGGGACGGTGGACGAGTACCCGAGGACGACGTTGCCGGAAGAGTCACCCACCAGCATCACCGGGATGCCGGCCTCCTCGAAGATGGCCGCGCTGTAGGTGTCGTAGGCGGTCAGCATCGCCCACTTCTCACCGCGCTCCTTGGCCTGCTGCAGGTGGTGGATGCGCACGCGCGCGGTCGACTGACCGCCGTAGAGAACCGACTCCGACCCGGACGGGTTCGTCATGATGCAGCCGCTCCTTCACGCACGCTCGGCAGGGTCTCCCGCCACCGGTTGGTGATCGGCAGGCGCCGGTCCCGGCCGAACGCCTTCAGCGAGATCTTCGTTCCCGGTGCCGACTGCCGGCGCTTGAACTCCGCGGCGTCGACCAGCCGCAGGACGCGGGCGACGACCTCCGGGTCGTGCCCGCGCTCGAGCAGCTGGGCCAGGCCGAGATCGCGGTCGACGTAGTCCTCGATGATCGCGTCCAGCTCCTCGTAGGACGGCAGCGAGTCGGTGTCCACCTGTCCCGGCGCGAGCTCGGCGGACGGCGGCTTGTCGATGGAGTTCTGCGGGATCGGCTCGGTCTCCCCGCGGCGCCGCGCCTCCTCGTTGCGCCACCGCGCGAGCTGCCAGACCAGGGTCTTGGGCACGTCCTTGATCGGGGCGAAACCACCGGCCGCGTCGCCGTAGAGCGTCGAGTAGCCGACCGCGACCTCGCTCTTGTTGCTGGTGGCCAGCAGCAGGTGGCCGTGCTGGTTGGACAGTCCCATCAGGAGGGTGCCTCGCACGCGGGCCTGCAGGTTCTCGGCCGCCACCCCGGTGAGCTGCACCGACTCGTGGAAGGCGTCGACGATCGGCGCGATCGGCACGACGGAGTAGTGCAGCCCCAGCCGCTTCGCGGAGTCCTCCGCGTCCGCGAGCGAGTGCTCGCTGGAGTACTTCGAGGGCAGGCCCACGCCGTACACCCGGTCGGCGCCCAGCGCGTCCACCGACAGCGCCGCGACGAGGGCCGAGTCGATGCCTCCGGAGAGGCCGAGGATCACCGAGGGCATGCCGTTCTTGTCGATGAAGTCCCGCAGGCCCAGGACGAGGGCCCGCCAGACCTCCTCGCACTCCGGGAGCGGTTCGACCATCGTGGCGGCCCGAGGCTCGAACGGCGCGACGGGCGCCTCCGAGACGACGTGCCGGGTGACGGTCATCGGGCCGATCCGGCCCTCGCGTCGCTCCGGCACCGCCGACCGATCGAGATCGAGGTCCACGGTCAGGAGGTGCTCGACGAACTGTGGAGCGCGGGCCAGCAGGGTGCCGTCGGCCGCGACCACCATCGAGTCGCCGTCGAACACGAGCTCATCCTGGCCGCCCACCTGGTTGCAGTAGAGAACCGGCGCGTGCGCCTCGGCGGCACGGCGACGGACCAGCGGCAGCCGGGCGTCGTCCTTGGCTCGCTCGTAGGGCGACGCGTTGGGGGAGACGACGACGTCGACGCCGGCCTCCCCGGCGACCCCGGCCGGGCCGCCCTCCACCCAGAGGTCCTCGCAGATGACCACCGCGACGTCGGCTCCGTGCAGCCGGACGACGGGCAGCTCGGTGCCCGGGACGAAGTAGCGGTCCTCGTCGAAGACGCCGTAGTTGGGCAGGTGCCGCTTGTAGTAGCGGACGACGACCTCGCCGCCGTGGAGGAGTGCGGCCGCGTTGCGCGGGGCCCCGCGCCGCGGGTTGGCGTCGGACGGGTGGTCGTCGGCGTCGGTCGGCATCGAGTCGACCGGCGCGGGGCCGCTGCCCTCGGTGTGCTCGAGGTAGCCGACGACGACGGCGACGTCGCCGAGGCCCTGCCGGTCCAGCTCCGCGGCGAGTTCGGCCAGCGCCCGCTCGCTCGCCCTCGCGAACGACTCGCGGAGGACCAGGTCCTCGGCCGGATAGCCGGTCAGCGTCATCTCGGGGAAGAGCACGAGGTGCGCCCCCGCGTCGGCGGCTGTCGCCGTCCACCGGGTCACCAGTTCACTGTTCCCGGCGAGGTCGCCGACCCGGGTGTCGACCTGCGCGAGGGCAACCCGGAGCTGCACGGTCTGCTGATCCGCCACGGGTCCATCCTCGTCGCCGCCCCTGCCGGTCGGCCAACCGGTCCCACCGGGAGGGGGATTTCGCGAGGAAGTTTTGCTTCTAGAGTTCGGGGGTGGACACCGACCGCGTGGCCCGCGTGACGGCGGTAGCGGCCCTGGGTGAGCCGACCCGGCGCCGGCTGTACGAGCACGTCGCCCGCCGGCCTGACCCCGCGAGCCGGGACGACGTCGCGGCCGCACTCGGCGTGCCGCGCGCCACCGTCGCGTTCCATCTCGACCGGCTCGCCCGGGACGGCCTGCTCGACGTCGTCCGGGAACGTCGGAGCGGCCGGTCGGGGCCCGGTGCCGGGCGACCGGCCAAGCTCTACACGCGGGCCGCCGTCACGGTGTCGGTGTCGCTGCCCGAGCGGCGCTACGACCTGGCCGGCGAGCTGCTGGCGGCCGCGCTGGAGGAGGCGGACCGCTCGGGCGAACGTCCGCGCACCGCCCTCGACCGGCGGGCCCGCGCACTCGGCGGGGA
>JAODNJ010000240.1 GCA_025465155.1 Frankiales bacterium | reverse complement strand
CGACCAGCCCCCGGCCGGCCAGCAGCCGGAGGTGCGCGTCGGTCTCGGTGACCGCGAAGATCCGCATGCGCCGTTCGTACTGGTCCCAGGGCCGCGACCAGGTGAGATGGCCGGCGAGCTCCCACGGCGTGCTGCGCGGATGCGCCCGGATCGCGGCGAGCAGCTCACCCAGCCGGTGTTCGTGGTGCTCGGTGAGCTCGCCGGTGCGGGCGGCCAGACCGCGGAACCGCCACTCGTGTGCGGGGAGCACCTCGACCGGCTCCTCGTCGCGACCGACGGCCGCGAGCGAGGCGAGGTAGGCGCGCAGCGGGTCGGCCGGGCCGGCCGGGGTGGTGGAGATGTTGGGGGTGATCCGCGGCAGCACGTGGTCGCCGGAGAAGAACAGCCCGGTCCGTTCCTCGGCGAAGCAGAGGTGACCCGGCGTGTGCCCCGGCGTGTGGACCGCGCGCATCCGCCAGCCGGGCAGGTCGGCGACGTCCCCGTGCTCGAGCAGCCGGTCCGGCCGGGCCATGGTCGTGTACGGCACATGGAGCTCCGTCGGCCCGACGTCCTCGGCGGCTTCGTCCCGGCCGGCCCCCAAGGAGACGAGGAAGGCCACCTCCGCGTCGGCGGAGGCCGCCGGGTCCCGGAAGGCCGGCGAACCGACGATCGCGGCGTCCGCCGGGTGCATGGCGATCCAGGCACCCGACGCCTGCCGGACCCGCTCGGCGAGGCCGAGGTGGTCGAAGTGCAGGTGCGTGACCAGCACGCCGCGGACGTCGGCCGCGACGGCCCCGATCGAGCCCAGCCCCCGCTCGAGCGCGGCCCACGCCTCGTCGCTGCCCCAGCCGGCGTCCACGAGCCCCAGGCCCCCGCCGTCGAGCGCGAGGGCATAGACGCTCACGTAGCGCAGCCCCCCGTGCGGAATCGGCACCGGGACGGACCAGAGGTCGTCGGCCAGCCGCTCCACCGGGGGCAGGTCCCGCGCCTGCCACGCCTCGTGCTGCGCCGTGCCGGTGATCTCCACGGTTCCGCACTCTGCCAGGGAGGCGTCCAGGGCCGGCTGCCACCATGGAGGGGTGCCCGACGACGCCCCTCCCGCTCCGGCCCACGTGTCCGCCGTGCCCCGGCGGATGCGGCTGGTCTGTGCCCTCACCGCGGCCGTCATCGTCGTCGTGATGGTCGTCGTAGGCCTGCTCCTCCGGTCGTCGTCGACGGGTGTCGTGTCGTTCCACGCGTCCGACCAGGTGGCGATGATCTGTCTGGGCCTCCTGATCGGCGCCGGAGTCCTCGCCCTCGGCCGGTCCCGGGTCGACGCGGACGCCGCCTCGGTACGGGTGCGCAATATCCTCGGCAGCCACCAGCTGCCGTGGGAGCTGGTGCGGTCCGTGCGCTTCGAGCGCAGCTCCGCGTGGGCCACCCTGCTGCTCGCCAACGGCGACGAGCTGGCGGTGCTGGCGGTGCAAGCCGCGGACAAGCAGCGTGCCGTCGCCGCCGTCGAGGGCCTCCGCGCGCTGCTCGCCGCGAGCCGGGACGGCGCGGTCTCCCCTGAGCGCGGGGGAGGGGAATGACCGTCCTGGCCGGCGGCGCTGTAGGGTGGACGTGCCTCAGCGCATCATCGAGGCGCGCGAACCATCTGGTGGCCCCTCCCGGGCCACCGACCAAGAGGAGCCCGCTCCCACCTGACGCCGTCCCAGGCGTTCAGGTCCCCGGATCGCGGAGATCGGCCGTCGGCTGATCCTCCGCGGCGCGCACGCTGCCCACCGGGCTGCGTGTGCGACCGGCGAGTGGGCCCCGTGAGCAGACGCTCGCGGGGCCTTCTGTCCGTCGGTATCCGGACGGGTGCGGACTCCTCCCGCCCAGCAGCAGAGGAGAGGCCATCACCGAGCCCCGCATCAACGACCGCATCCGTGTCCCCGAGGTCCGCCTGGTCGGCCCGGAGGGTGAGCAGGTCGGCATCGTGCCGATCGGCGAGGCGCTGCGCCTGGCCCAGGATTCCGAGCTCGACCTCGTCGAGGTCGCGCCCATGGCCCGGCCGCCCGTCGCGAAGCTCATGGACTACGGGAAGTTCAAGTACGAGTCCGCCCAGAAGGCCCGCGAGGCCCGGCGGAACCAGGCGCTCACCGTCATCAAGGAGATGCGGCTCCGCCTCAAGATCGACCCACACGACTACGAGACGAAGAAGGGCCACGTCGAACGCTTTCTCAAGGGCGGCGACAAGGTCAAGATCACCGTGATGTTCCGCGGTCGCGAGCAGTCCCGGCCGGAGATGGGCTACCGGCTGCTGCAGCGGCTGGCCGCCGACGTGTCCGACCTGGGCGTCGTCGAGTCCAACCCGAAGCAGGACGGCCGCAACATGGTCATGGTGATCGCTCCGCACCGGAACGCGCAGCTGCAGGCCCAGCAGGCCCAGCACGCCGCCCAGGCGGAGCGACGCCAGGCCACGGCCGAGCGGACGGCAGAACGGTCGGCCGAACGGGCCGAGCGGTCGGCGCCCGCGCGGGCCGCGGCCCCGGAGCCCGTGGCCGAGGAGCCCCTGGCCCCGGAGCCCGTGGCCGAGGAGGCCGTGGCCGAGGAGGCCGTGGCCGAGGAGCAGGCGCCCAGCGCCTGACCCGCCCGGCTCCGGCCGCGCACCGCACCACCGCAGCACCGAGGCGGTGTCGTGCGGCAGCCCTCTGCTGCCGCACGGCGCCGACAGACCACGAACAGGACACGAGGACATGCCGAAGCAGAAGACGCACAAGGGCACGGCCAAGCGCGTGAAGGTGACGGGCACGGGCAAGCTCGTGCACGAGCAGGCCAACAACCAGCACAAGTTCGAGCACAAGTCCTCGACCCGCAAGCGGAAGCTCGACCGCGACGCGGTTGCCTCGCCCGCCGACGCCAAGAGGCTCAAGAAGCTGCTCGGCATCTGACCGCCCTTTCCTAACGAGAAGACAGGAGCTCTCACGTGGCACGCGTGAAGCGGGCGGTCAACGCCCAGAAGAAGCGCCGGACGACGCTGGAGGCCGCCAGCGGCTACCGCGGGCAGCGCTCGCGTCTGTACCGGAAGGCCAAGGAGCAGATCCTCCACTCGGCCACCTACAACTACCGCGACCGCAAGGTGCGCAAGGGTGACTTCCGCAAGCTGTGGATCACCCGCATCAACGCCGCGGCGCGTCAGAACGACATGACCTACAACCGGTTCATGCAGGGCCTCAAGCTGGCCGGCATCGAGCTCGACCGCCGTGTGCTGGCCGAGCTGGCCGTCAACGAGCCCGCCGCCTTCGCCGCGCTGGTCGAGACGGCCCGCGCCGCCGTGGCCGCCGCCCCCACCGGTGGCGCCTCCGGCACCGCTGCGGCCTGACGCCGCACGACGCACCGACGCCGTCGGCGGCCGGTCCTTCGGGATCGCCGTCGGCGGCGTCGCCGTCCGTCGGCGGCGAGATCTGCACACCGGTGGCCATCACGCCTCTGGAGCGCACGAGTGTGCAGCTGTCGCGGAGGGAGAACGGGTGTCCGAGCTGCTGACCGAGCGTTCCGCCCGGATCACCGCAGCCCGCAAGCTCACCCGGCGGGCCGGGCGCGACGCGGCGGGTGCGTTCCTGGCCGAGGGGCGCCCGGCGGTCGCGGAGGCGCTCACGGCGCCCGGCGTGGCCCGCGAGGTGTTCGCGACCGAGGTCGCCGCAGCCCTGAACGCCGATCTGCTGGCCGGCGCGGCGGTCCCCGTCCGCCTGGTCACCGAGAAGGCGGCGGCCGGGCTGTCGGAGACGGTCACCCCTCAGGGGCTGGTCGCCCTGTGCGGCCTCATCGACGTTCCGGCGTCGGCCGTGGTGGCCGCGCCGCCGCGGCTCGCCGCCGCCCTGGCCGAGGTGAACGACCCCGGCAACGCCGGCACGGTGCTGCGCACGGCCGACGCCTGCGGGGCGGGTGCGGTCATCTTCGGCGCCGGCTCGGCCGACCCGTTCGGCGGCAAGGTCGTCCGCTCCAGCGCGGGCAGCCTCTTCCACGTCGACGTCGTCCGTGGGATGCCGCTCGCGCCGCTGCTCGCCGACCTGCAGGCCGCCGGTGTCACGGTGCTCGCGGCCGACGGTGGGGGAGACAGCGACCTCGAGGAGGTCGCCGCGGACGGGCGGCTGACCGGCCCGGTCCTCTGGCTCTTCGGCAACGAGGCCCGCGGTGTGCCGGCCGACCTCGCCGCGATGGCGGATGCGCGGGTGCGGATCCCGATGCGCGGCCGGGCGGAGAGCCTCAACCTCGCCGCCGCCGCCGCGATCTGCCTCTACGCCACTCAGCGGCTCCAGTCCTGAGTGACGTCCGCCGGGCTGTGGCACCGCACTCCAGCCATGCCGCGGCGCCGGGTCAGACGAGGCGGGCGCGCTTCCAGAGCAGCTCCGACGGGCCGCCGATGAGCCCGACCCCGCGGAGGAAGGACACCAGCCCCGCGGATGCCGTCCGCAGCCTGGCCGCGTAGTGGTCGTTGGCCCGCGCGGCGGCCTTGGCCTCGTCCGGGTCGAGGCCGACGGCGGCGTACGCCTGGGGCTGCACCAGGTTGTCGGCGATGATCGCCGCGACCGAGGCGACGACGGTCCGGTGCTTGCGCAGCTGCCACCAGCTGAGGTCCGGCGTCCGGCGGGCGATCTCCTCGCGGGCGAAGCGCATGTGCCGCGCCTCCTCCACGACGTGGATCTGGCTGCCCGCACGGATGATCGGCAGCACCCGCTCGTCGTTCATGAGGTCGCGCTGGAAGATGTCGAGGATCTCCTCGGCCACCAGGATCGCGGCGTAGGCGGACGGGCCGTCGCCCTTGGCGGCGAAGAGCCTGCCGAGCGTCAGGATCGAGGGCCCCGGCTGGTAGGAGGGGACGCCGAGCTTCTGGGCGGTGCGGGCGAACATCACCGAGTGCCGGCACTCGTCGGCGATCTCGGTCAGTGCCCACTGGACGTGCGGCTGTGCCGGGTCGTCGCCGTAGATGTCCCTGAGCACCAGCTGCATGAGCAGGCACTCGAACCAGATCCCCACACCGGAGATGGAGCACATCTCGTGGGTGGTGAGCGTGATCCGCTGCTCCTCGGAGAGCGCGTCCCACATCGTCGTGCCGTAGAGCGAGGACCATTCCGGTGAGAGGCCGTACAGATCGGAGGGCGTGGGCGCGTCCCAGTCGATGTCGACGACCGGGTCGTAGGACTTCCTGGTGGCCGACCCGAGCAGTCGGGTCGCGAGATCCTGGCGGTCGACGGGCTTCTTGCCCGGACGGCTTTCGGTGGCGGTTCCGGCGGGCATGGTGGCGGTCATCGCGAGCTCCTCGAACGGCCGGGTGGTGGGCGGGATCCGGGGTCGGGACCCCGCCGAGTGATGCTGTGAAGAAAGGTAGCTGTTACCGTGAAACACATGCAACCCGTGGCCCAGGTCTCCGGCGCGTCGCGCGTGCCGCAGCTGGCCGGCGCCCGGCCGGACACACCCTCGACCGACGGGCGCCGGGCTCGCTGGACCGAGCACCGCCGGGCCCGGCGGGAGGAGCTGGTGAGCGCCGCCGTCGAGGCCGTACGGATCGCCGGCCCGGACTTCGCGGTGGAGGACGTCGCCCGCGGCGCCGGCGTCTCGAAGACGGTCATCTACCGCTACTTCAGCGACAAGGACGAGCTGGTCGACGCCGTCCTCGAGCGCATCTCCAGCGCGATCCTGCTGCCCCGGTTGCTGGGCGAGCTCGCCGTGGACAGGGCCGACGACACCGCGCGGCTGCGGGCCGTCGTCGCCGCGTTCGTGCGGCTCATCGAGGACGAGCCGGCGCTGTACCGCTTCGCCTACGCCCACGCCGGCCGGTCCGGTCGGGCAGATCTGGTCGCCGCCACCGAACGGGAGATCGCGGAGGCGCTCGGCGCGCTGATGGCGGCGCGGCTCGCCGAGGCGGGGCGCCCGACGTCGCCGGCGATGACCTGGGCCTACGGCGTCGTCGGCATGGTCCAGCTGTCCGCGCACTGGTGGTCGGGGACGCGCAGCGTCCCGGCCTCCGAGCTGGTCGACCAGCTGACCGCCCTGGCCACCGGAGGTCTGGGCACCCTGCTCCCGCCCCGGCCCGACCGCCACTGACCCAGCACCTGGGAGGACCACGCGTGAGCGAGCACGACGAGCCGGAGGGCTACGACGGCGACGTGACGATCCTGGTCGACGGCGATCCCGAGGTGAGCGCCCGCGCGGTGCTCGTGGCCCGGTTCGATCCGCTGGCCGGCCACGTCGTCTGGACCGGTCGGGTGGCGGCCGACGTCCTGCCCCGGACCCGGCTGGCCATCACCACCCCGCACGGAACCGGCCACGCCGAGGCGACGGAGCGCGACGTCTGGGGCAACACCCGGGTCACCGGGATGGGCCGCCCGCCGTTCCCCGTGGAGCTCCTGGAGACGGCAGGGGACCCCGACGTCCACCCCGGGTGCGAGCGACCCGCCGGACAGGGTCACCGAATCAGGCGGGCAGCGCGATGAGCACGACGGCCGCCGTGGCGGCAGCCAGCCCGGCGGCCTGCGTGCGCACCAGCCGTTCCCGCAGCACGAGCTGCGCCAGCACGACGGTGCTCGCGGGGTAGAGCGAGGCGAGCACCCCGGTGATGGCCAGGGGCCCGTGCTGGGTGGCCACGAGGTACAGCGCATTGGCAGTGACGTCGCCGATCCCCGCCAGGAGGACGGCGGGCAGGACGCCGCGGGGGACGCGGACGCCGTGGCGGCCCACCGCGGTCGCGGCTCCGACCAGCAGGACCGACGCCACTCGCGCGGCGACCAACGGCGACAGCCCTGCGGCCGGATGCGTGCGATGCAGGAGCACGAAGAACAACCCGAAGAGGATGCCGGCGACCAGTGCGGGAGCCATCGACGCCGGCCGGACGGTGCGCAGGGAGGCGAGGCCGCCCTCCGCCGCGACCAGGAGGACCGCCATCAGCGCCAGGACGATGCCGACGGCGGCCGCGACGCCGATCCGCTCGCCGAGGGCCAGGCCGGTCAGGACGGGGACGGCGGCCGCGAGGACGCCGGTCGTCGGGGCCACGACGCTCATCACGCCGCCGGCCATGGCGCGGTAGAAGATGACCAGCCCCACCCCGCCGCAGATGCCGGCCGCCGCGCCGAGCGCGAGGTCGGGCCAGGTGGGTGCGCCGCCGAACCAGGGGAGCAGCACGAGCAGGGCGGCGAGCCCGGCGGCCTGTGACCCGGTGACGACCGCCTGGGCTCCGGCGCGCCGGCTGGCCACGCCACCGCCGAAGTCCGATGCCCCCCAGGTGAGCGCCGAGGCGAGCGCGAGCAGCACCGCCACGGAACTCCCTCCGTCGTCGTCCTCCGGCGTCGTCGTCCCCAGCCGTTCTAGCACCCACCCCGGGACGGCCGAAGCCCGGGCGCGTCCGCTGCGCGCCGCCGGGCAGAATGGCCGTTCGTGTCCGGCGCCAACGATTCCTACGACCCCAAGCAGGTGGCCGCTCTGTCCGCGGACTCCCTCGACGCCGCGGTCGACGCCGCGCTGAAGGCCTTCGCCGCGGCCGGTGACCTGGAGGGGCTGGCCGCCGTCCGGCCGGCCCACCTCGGTGACCGCGCGCCGGTGCTCCTCGCCCGCCGCGAGCTCGGCGCGTTGCCGCCGGCCGCGCGTGCCGACGCGGGGAAGCGGGTGAACGCGGCCCGGGTGGCCGTCACCGACGCCTACGCGGCGCGGCTGGCCGAGCTCGAGGCCGAGCGCGACGCCCGCGTGCTGGCCGAGGAGCGGGTCGACGTCACCCTGCCCTGGGACCGCGCCCCGCGGGGCGCCCGTCACCCGCTCACCACGCTCACCGACCGGATCGCCGACATCTTCGTGGGCATGGGCTACGAGGTCGCCGAGGGGCCGGAGCTCGAGGCCGAGTGGCTGAACTTCGACGCGCTCAACACCGGCCCCGACCATCCGGCCAGGTCGCTGGCCGACACGTTCTTCATCGCCCCCGAGGATTCCGGGCTGGTGCTGCGCACCCACACCAGCCCGGTGCAGGCCCGCACCATGCTGGAGCGGAATCCGCCGATCTACGTCGTCGCGCCGGGGCGCGTCTACCGGACCGACGAGCTCGACGCGACGCACACACCGGTCTTCCACCAGGTCGAGGGTCTGGCGGTCGACCGGGGGCTCACCATGGCGCACCTGCGGGGGACGCTGGACCAGCTGGCGCGGATCCTCTTCGGCGCCGACGCGCGGACCCGCTGGAGGCCGCACTTCTTCCCGTTCACCGAACCGTCGGCGGAGTTCGACGTCTGGTTCCCCGAGCACCGCGACGGGCCACGCTGGGTGGAGTGGGGCGGCTGCGGGATGGTGAACCCGAGGGTGCTGGTGGCCTGCGGGATCGACCCGGAGGAGTACACGGGCTTCGCGTTCGGGATGGGCATCGAGCGGGCCCTGCAGTTCCGGTCCGCGGTCGGGGACATGCGCGACATCGTCGAAGGCGATGTCCGGTTCACACGAGCGTTCGGGGTGGACCAGTGAGTAGGCATCGGAGCGAGCGTCAGCGAGCGAGGAGCAGGGCGATTGGGCTGCGGAGCAGCGGAGTGACGCAGTGAGGGTCCCGGTCCGCTGGCTGGCGGAGTACGTCGACCTCCCCCCGGGGACGTCGGTCGAGGACCTCGACGCCGCCTTCGTCCGGCTCGGCCTCACGGTGGAGGAGATCCACCGCCCCGAGGAGGTCACCGGCCCGCTGGTCGTCGGCCGGGTGCTGGAGATCGAGGAGCTGACCGGCTTCAAGAAGCCGATCCGGTACACGCAGGTCGACGTCGGTGAGGCCGAACCGAGGGGGATCGTCTGCGGCGCGCGCAACTTCGCCGCCGGCGACGCCGTGGTGGTGGCGCTCCCCGGCGCGGTCCTGCCCGGCGGCTTCGAGATCGCCGCTCGCACCACCTACGACCACGTGTCCGACGGGATGATCTGCTCGGTCCGGGAGCTGGGGGTCGGCGAGGACCACACGGGGATCCTGGTGCTCGGCTCGGCTGCGGACGCGCCCGCTCCGGGGACGCCGGCCGCGCAGATCGTCGGTCTCGACGACGTCGTCTTCGAGCTCGAGGTGACGCCTGACCGCGGATACGCGATGTCGCTGCGGGGGATCGCCCGCGACCTCGCCGGCGGCCTCCGGCTCTCGTGGCGCGACCCGGCCGCCGTCCCGGTGCCGTCCTGGACGGGTGCGCCGGCGTGGGAGGTCACGGTGGCCGATCCGGACCGTTGCGACCGCTTCTCGATGATCGCCATGGAGGGCCTCGACCCGGCCGCGCCGAGCCCCTGGTGGCTGCGCCGCCGGCTCGCGCAGTCCGGCGTGCGCAGCATCTCCCTCGCCGTCGACGTCACCAACTACGTGATGCTCGAGCTCGGCCAGCCGATGCATGCCTTCGACCGCGACGCCGTCCGCGGGCCGATCGTCGTCCGGCGGGCACGGGAGGGTGAGCGGCTGACCACCCTGGACGGCGCCGACCGCGCGCTGACCTCCGACGATCTCCTGATCACCGACGACACCGGCCCGATCGGCCTGGCCGGCGTGATGGGCGGCGCCACGACCGAGATCGGCGACGGCACCACAACAGTCCTGCTCGAGGCGGCGCACTGGGAGCCCACGGGCATCTCGCGGGCCGTCCGGCGGCACAAGCTGCCGAGCGAGGCGGCGAAGCGGTTCGAGCGCGGCACCGATCCCGAGGTGACCGTCGCGGCCCTGGCCCGGGCGGCGGAGCTGCTGGCCGGGTACGGCGGCGCCCGGGTCGTCGGTGGCCCGGTGGACGTCGACACGCGGACGCCGCGGCCGGCGATCTCCTTCGACCCGCTGCGGCCCGCGCGGATCGTCGGAGTGCGGTACAGCGCGCGGCAGGTCGTCGAGCTCCTGGACGCCGTCGGCTGCGAGATCACCGCCGAGGGCGAGCTGCTGTCGGTGACCCCCCCGTCGTGGCGGCCCGACCTCGTGGCCCCCGCCGACCTGGTCGAGGAGGTCGTCCGGCTGGCCGGGTACGACGACATCCCGTCGCTGCTGCCCACCGCTCCTCCGGGAAGGGGTCTGAGCGAGGAGCAGCGGCGGCGGCGCGGCATCGGCCGCGCGCTGGCCGAGGCCGGCTACGTCGAGGCGCCGTCCTATCCCTTCGTCGGGACGGCGGCGTTCGACGCGCTCGGCCTGCCCGACGACGACCCCCGCCGCGACGTGATCGTCGTCCGCAACCCGCTGTCGGAGGAGGAGCCGGCGCTGCGGACGACGTTGCTGCCGGGCCTGCTCGCCACGCTGACCCGCAACCTGGCGCGGGGTCTGCGCGACGTCGAGCTGTTCGAGGAGGGCGTGGTCTTCCCGGGCGGAGTGCGGCGGCCGGCGCCGGTGCCCGGGGCCGACCGCCGTCCGGACGACGAGACACTGGCCGAGCTGCTGGGCGCGGTGCCGGACCAGCCGCGGCACGTGGCCGTCGCGCTGACCGGCCACCGCGAGCCCCGCGGCTGGTGGGGGCCCGGTCGCCCGGCAGTCTGGGCGGACGCGATCCAGGCCGCCCGTATCGTGGCCGAGACCGCGGGCGTGGAGTTGAGCGTCCGGGCCGGGGAACGGGCGCCGTGGCACCCGGGTCGCTGCGCCGAGCTCGTCGTGGGCGACCGCGTCGTCGGGTACGCCGGTGAGCTGCACCCCCGGGCCTGCACCGCGCTCGACCTGCCGCCGCGGACGTCGGTCATGGAGCTCGACGTCGACGCCCTGCCGCCGCGGAAGGTTCCCGTCGGTCCGCACGTCTCCACGTTCCCGCCGGTGCACATGGACGTCGCGCTCGTCGTCCCCCTGGACCAGCCCGAGGCGAACGTCCGCGCGGCGCTGAAGGCCGGCGCCGGGGAGCTGCTGGAGGACCTGCGCCTCTTCGACCTCTACACCGGCAGCCCGGTGCCGGAGGGGCAGAAGTCGCTGGCCTACGCCATGACCTTCCGGGCGCCGGACCGCACGCTGACCTCCGAGGAGGCCGGAACGGCCCTCGCGGCCGCCGTCGAGGCGGCCGCCCGGGCCACCCGGGCGGTGCTCCGTGGCTGAGCCCGCGGCACCGCTCCATGGGCAGGTCGCGCTGATCACCGGCGCCTCGGCCGGCATCGGCCGGCACGTGGCCGAGGGGCTCGCCCGCCGCGGGATGGCCGTGGCCGGCGTGGCCCGGACTGCGGACCGGCTCACCGCCGCCATGGACGAGGTGGCCGCGGCCACCGGCGCCCGCACCCTCGCGGTGGCAGCCGACGTGACCGACCGTGCCGCCGTCGACGCCGCCGTCATGCGGGTGCGCGAGGAGTTCGGGCACGTCGACCTGCTGATCAACAACGCCGGCCTGATGGACGCCGACGAGGTCCCGGTCTGGGAGGCCGACCCCGACGAGTGGTGGGCCGTGGTCACCAGCCACATCCGCGGGGGGCTCCTCCCGATCCGTGCGCTGGTGCCCGGCATGGTGGCCCGCCACGCCGGCCGGGTGATCTCACTGGCGAGCGGGCTGTCCATCCGCGGCGGCCGGCTCTACTCGGCGTACGCCGTCGGCAAGACGGGGCTGATGCGGCTCACCGAGACCCTCGCGGCCGGCCTCGAGGGCACCGGCGTGCACGCCTTCGACGTCGCACCGGGGGTGGTGCGGACGGCGATGTCGACGTCGATGTCCATCCACGAGGACCGCACCGACTGGACCGACCCGGACGCGGTCGTC
>JAODNJ010000199.1 GCA_025465155.1 Frankiales bacterium | reverse complement strand
GCTGGTGGTGGCGCGGGCGGTGAACGTCCTGCACTGACCGTCGGCGTTGCTGAGACGTCGGTCGCCGACGCACCGCGACGACCACGCGCCGGCCGGTGCGAACGCCCACGAGCGTTATCGGGTCACCCCTCGAGCCGGGCCAGCCGCACGTCGGACACCAAGTCGGCGAAGGGACCGGCTACCTCGAAGGCGTCGGCGTGGGCGGGCTCGTCGTCATGGACCGGCTCGACCACCAGCTCGTCCTTGACCGCGAAGGCGGCGTCGGAGTCGAGGTACACGTCACCGGCAACGAACACGTGCGTCGTGACCGGCCGGTGGCCGGGCGCCTCGACCCGGTAGTGGATGTGCGCGGGGCGCATGGGGTGGCGGCGCTTGGCCCGACGGAGTTCGCCGCCGGGGCCGTCGGTGGGCACGGGATAGCTCGAGGGGACGACGCTGGGGAACCAGGAGGTGCCGTGGGCGTCGGTGGTGAACAGGCCGCGGAGGTTGCCCAGGACGGCGTCGAGCAGGGCGTTCAGCCGCGCGTCGCGCAAGGTGTCGTGGTCGCTCATCGCGGTTCTCCTGTCGTGGTCGGCGGTCGATCAGGCGCGAGGATCGCGCGAAGGCGGGGTCCGTGGATAGTCCGGCCGGTCAGCCGGTCAGCCGGTCAGCCGGTCAGCCGGCCTGCCCCCGGCCGTCGAGCCGCAGCACGCTCCAGGACAGCGGCGGCAGCTGCAGCCGGGAACCACTATGAAGTCCCGATCGAGCGACAGTCGGGTGTGCGACATGCGAGCTCCGGGTGCGTGCGCAGCTGTCAGCCTGGCGGAGGGCGGCTCCGCCGTCAGCCCCGGACGCCGAACCGGCAGCGCAGGACGTCAACCGTGCGGTCCAGAGCCTGCTGCGCCGCCTCGGGGGAGCCCAGCCACATGTGGCCGGCATCCTCGTAGAGGTCGAACTCCACCTGGACCCCAGCCTCGAGCAGGGTCTCGTAGAGCCGTTGACTCTGGACGCCGGGGATCACTCGGTCCGCCGCACCGTGCAACAGCAGGAACGGCGGGGCCGCCGGCGACACGTGGGCGAGCGGGCTGGCCTCTGCCGCACGGTCGGCGACGAGCGCGGGCGCGGCCCCCAGGAGCTGGGCCTCGCGCGTCGTCGGGTCCAAGGGGTCGGCGCCGGTGTCGGTGGCGACCGCGCCGACGTCGCTCGGTGCGTACCAGGCGACGACCGCGGTGACGGCGCTGGACGGGCCGGTCACACCGACGTCCCCCTCCAGCGCGGCGTCGTCCGCCATGAGCCCGAGCAGCTCGGCGAGATGCCCACCGGCCGACTCACCCCAGGCGGCGATCCGGCCGGGGTCGATGCCGAGCTCGCCGGCCCGGGCGCGCAGCCAGCGGACGGCGGCCTTGGCGTCGTGCAGCTGCGCGGGCCAGGTGGCCTCTCCGGACAGCCGGTAGTCGGCGCTGGCGACGGCGATGCCGTCCCGGGCGAGCCGCTCGAACGGTGTCGGCTCCGCGTCGAGGTAGGCCGGCCCGGCACAGTGCCGGCTGCCCACCCGCCAGCCGCCCCCGTGGAAGAAGACGACCGCCGGAACCTCTCCGTCGGACTCCGGTGGGAGGTAGAGGTCGAGCTCCAGCGGCCGGATCCCGGCGATCGCCGCGCACGGCAGCCCCGGAAGGGCCCGGGTGCCCCCACGACCGGGGAGGGCCGGCGGGATGGGTGCCTCGTGCGCGGGGGGCAGCAGGGGCGGCGGGGTCACTGGGAGGCCTTCACACCGGCCCGACTCCGCGCACCGGTCCGCTCATCGTTCGTTCCTCACTGCGATGTTCCCGACGCGGTCGTCAGGCGTCGCCCCAATCGAAGTCCGGCATGAACTTCATGTTGTGCTGCTGCGCCGCCGCCTGCATCCGGGGAACTCGGGGAAGAAGGGCGGCTGCCCGGCCGTCCCGTGGTCGGTGGGTCGGCTCATGTGCTGGAAGAACCGCACGAACCCGCCGGAGACACACCGATCATGCACTCGTCTCCTCGATCTTGTTCGCGGACGTGGGCAGCCGTGATGGGCAGCCCGTCGACCGCGGCCGGCTCGTTCGAGCGGCCGGCCAGGCTCGGCAGGGGTGCGGTCACGGTCACGTGGGCGGTCACCGACGGCAGGGCGGCGTCCCAGGGCCGGCGGATCAGATCGGCGAGCACCGCGGAGCGCGGTTCTCCGATGGGGCGGGGGTCACCGTCGTTCTCGAGCATCGCCGCGAGCTGGTCGACCGGGGTCGAAGCACTCCGCCGAGACCGGCGTCGACAGGTCGGCGGCCAGGGTGCTCATCCCGTCCAGGTGGGAGGGGTAGCGGCGCACGTCGGCGGTCCGCTCGGCCTGCTCCCGGCGTCTGTCGACCGCGGTGGCGTCGAGCGCCAGGACCCGCCCGACGGCCCGGGCCTTGAGCGAGGCCACCGACAGACCGGTGGCCACGGGCAGGAGCTGACTCTCCACAGCGGAGGCGATCTCCGGGGACGTCACCCCGAGCACGGCGGCCAGAGCCCTGGCCCGTAGCTCGTCCGGTTCGCCGGCGGCGAGCGTGGCCCAGGTCGCGGGCAGGCTGGCCCGCCACGTCCAGGCCCGCTGCGCCGCCGCCCAGCCGCGTTTCCCGGCACCCGGGTGGTCCGCCGGCGGGTCCTCCGTGTCCGGGCTGTCATCGGCCAGACCGAGGACGAGCGCGGCCTCGTAGGCGGCGAGCCGGGCCTTCTCGGCCTGCACCCGCCGCAGTTCCGTCGCCGTCCGCCTCCGGTCCAGCAGCGACACCGGCAGCCGCGGCGAGGGAACCGGCTGGTCGACGACCCAGTCGATCAGCAGGCCCTCGACCGGCGACCGGCCCGTTACCGCTGCACGACCCGAACACCTACGAGGTCTGACAGTTTCCTCTCGGTCGGAGGAGGAGCGGTCTCCGACGTGCTCCGCCGTGGACTCCGCGTGCTGGGCGGGGCAGGCTGACGCCTCCAGTACCGGAGAGGGGAGCACTCGATGGCGGGGCGCTACGAATACAAGGTCGAGGAGATCCGCGAGGGATTGATCGGCGGCAAGATGTCCGGCGACAAGTTGGAGAAGACTCTCAACGGGCGTGCCCGTGAAGGCTGGCAGTTGAAGGCGATCACCGCCGTCGAGGTGAAGGGCCGGGTCGGCCCCGGTGGCGTGGAAGGCGTTCTCATCACTTTCGAGCGACCCCTGACGTGAGGCGACCGACGGTCGTCGAAGCCGCCGTCGGACGGACATCGCCCGGTGCGGTGCCGCCCCAGGCGAGGCCGTTGCGGCGGGCGACCTCGCCGAACCAGGCCAGGCCCGGCCCGGCGGTCCGGACGGACGTCTCGCGATCCACGGCGACGAGCCCGAACGTGGGGGCGTAGCCGGAGAACCACTCGACGTTGTGCAGCAGGCTCCCGTGCAGGTGGCCGCGGACGTCGGCGCCGTCGGCGAGGGAATCGGACAACCCCCGCAGCGACGCCGTCGTCGATCTCTCGGTCGGCCACCTGGCCGGAGCACTGAAGGAGCAGCACCGATGAGCGACCTGACCATCCTGCCCGTCACCGTCGAGCACCACCGCGAGCCGTTCGGCATCGGCGAGAGGGCCCCGCGGCTCTCCTGGGTGTCGCGGACCGACCTGCCCGACTGGCGCCAGGCCGCCTACGAGGTCGAGATCGACCCGGAGGACGGCGAGGCGTGGTCGTCCGGCCGCGTCGACTCGCCCGAGTCGGTGCTCGTGGCATGGGACGGGCCGGCGCTGACCAGCCGCGAGCGCCGGACCGTCCGTGTGCGGGTGTGGGGCGAGCGGGCCGCGGAGCCGTCGGCGTGGAGCGAGGACGTCGTCGTTGAGGCCGGCCTGTTCGGGCCGTCGGACTGGTCGGCGCGGCTGGTGCAGCCGGTGCTGCCCGGCCCCGCCGAGCACGACGAGCCGGTCGCCCTGCTGCGCCGCGAGTTCGTCCTGCACCAGCCGGTGGTCCGCGCTCGGCTCTACGCCACGGCGCACGGCCTCTACGAGGCGGAGCTCAACGGCGCCGTCGTCGGCGACCACGTCCTGGCGCCCGGCTGGACCAGCTACTCCCACCGGCTGCGGTACCAGGCCTTCGACGTCACCGGCCTGATCACCGAGGGCGCCAACGCGGTCGGCGTGCGGCTGGCCGACGGGTGGTACCGGGGCTATCTCGGCTTCACCGGTGCGCGGGCGCGGTACGGCGACCGCACCGGCGTCTTCCTGCAGCTGGAGGTCGACCACCCGGACGGCAGCCGCACCGTCGTCGTCAGCGACGCCGCGTGGCGCGCCACCGTCACGGGCCCGGTCACCCGGGCCGGCATCTACAGCGGCGAGACCGTCGACTTCAGGCGCGAACTCCCCGGCTGGTCGACCGCCGGCTTCGACGACGCGGCGTGGACGCCCGTCGACCGCGGCTCACTCGACGTGGCGACGCTGGTCGCCCCGACCGGGCCGCCCGTGCGCCGGACGCAGCTCGTGCCGGTCCAGGCGATCAGCGCCTCGCCGTCGGGGAAGACCCTGCTGGACTTCGGCCAGAACCTGGTCGGCCGGATCCGCTTCAGGGTTCCCGAGGGTCCAGCCGGAACCGAGATCACCGTCCGGCACGCGGAGGTGCTCGAGCACGGCGAGCTGGGCACCCGGCCGCTCCGGAGGGCCAGGCAGACCGACGTCGTCGTCCTCGACGGCAACGGACCGCGGACGTGGGAGCCGACGTTCACGTTCCACGGCTTCCGCTACGCCGAGGTGACCGGCTGGCCCGGCGAGCTGTCTCCCGACGACCTCGAGGCCGTCGTCGTGCACAGCGACCTGCGGCGTACCGGAACGTTCACCTGCTCCGACCCGGAGGTCGAGCGGCTGCACGAGAACGTCGTGTGGAGCATGCGCGGGAACTTCGTCGACATCCCGACCGACTGCCCGCAGCGCGACGAGCGGCTCGGCTGGACCGGGGATGCGCAGGTCTTCGCGCCCACCGCGGCGTTCCTGCACGACACGAGCGGCATGCTGCGTTCCTGGCTGGCCGACCTCGGGGTGGAACAGCTGGAGGAGCACGGCGGGATCGTGCCGATGTACGTGCCGTTCGTCGAGCTCCTGCCCTTCCCCCAGCAGGCCGAGGTCGGCTGGGGCGACGCCGCCGTCGTCATCCCGTGGGTTCTCTACCAGCGCTCGGGCGACGTGCAGGTGCTCACCGACCAGTGGGAGAGCATGACGTCCTGGATCGACGCGTTCGCCGCCCGGGCGGGGACGGAGCTGGACTTCCCCGAGGGCGGCTTCTCCTTCGGCGACTGGCTGGACACCGCTGCGCCGCCGGACGACCCGGCCGCGGCGCGCACGCCCTGGCAGTGCGTCGCCACCGCCTACCTCGCCCGTTCGGCGCGGACGGTCGCGCAGGTCGCGGAGGTGCTCGGCCGCGACGGCAGCCGCTTCGCCGCGTTGGGGAAGCGGGCGGTCGCGCGGTTCCGCGCCGAGTACGTGACGGCGAACGGCCGATTGGCCTATCCCTCCCAGACCGCCTACGCCCTGGCGCTCGAGTTCGACCTGCTCACCGACGGGCAGCGCGAGCACGCCGGCCGACTGCTCGCCGCGCAGGTGACGGCCGACGACTTCCACATCGCCAGCGGTTTCCTCGGGACTCCCCTCGTGTGCGATGCGCTGACGAGTGCCGGTGAGCTACCCACGGCGTACGAGCTGCTGTTGCAGCGGGAGCACCCGTCGTGGCTCTACCCGGTCACCATGGGGGCCACCACCATCTGGGAGCGCTGGGACTCCATGCTTCCCGACGGCACCATCAACCCCGGCGACATGACGTCGTTCAACCACTACGCCTTCGGCGCCGTCGCCGACTGGCTGCAGCGCACGGTGGCAGGGCTCGCCGCCTCGGCACCGGGGTACCGGAAACTGCGGATCGCCCCGCGGCCCGGCCCCCGCCTCACCTCCGCGGCGGCCACCCACGAGACGCCGTACGGCCCCGCCGAGGTGTCCTGGACGCTCGACGGGACGACGGTCGGCCTCGACGTGACCGTGCCGCCGAACACGACCGCCGAGGTCTCCCTGCCCGACGGCAGCGCTCTCGTGGAGATCGGCTCCGGACGCCGCTCGTTCAGCTGCGAGATCCCCGAGCCGAAGCGGGTCGAGAAGCCGATGGCTTCCCGGACTCCGGAGGAGTGAGCGACCCGCCGCCGTCGACGTGTGGACCGAGGAGCCGATGCCCGCGGACTAGCCCTTCCGCGAGTTCGACGGCGTGATCTTCTCCGGTCACCGGACCGGTGGCATTCCGCAGTCCTCGCCGAGATCGGCGGCTTGGTCCTCGACGACCTGCGGCTGATCGAGCGCGGCCTGCCGTCGGTCTGATGCAGGTCGCCGGCCGCGAGCTGGGCGGCCGCTACCGGAACCGCCGGGTGAGCTGCTGGCCGACCTCGTGCTGACCTGCCGGGCGATCCTCTTGGACTGCGACGGCGTCCTGGTCGACTCCGACGCGGTGGTCCTGCGGTCCTGGGCCCGGTGGGCGCGTGACCAGGGCTGGAACCGGACCAGGTGACCGCCCAGGTCCACGGCCGGCGACCGATCGAGCTCGCCGGCAGGGCGAGCAGGAAGATCACCTGCAGCGCGATGCAAATTAGGAGATCACCGCCGCCGGCCCCGCCGCGAGCAACCCCTTCTGGGCCCCGAACAGCCAGCCGGAGCCGATGATCGACCCCACCGAGGCCCACAGCATGCTGATCAGCCCATCTCGCGGTTGAGCGAGACGGGCCGCCGGACCGGGGCCTCCGCCACGGCTGCCGTGGCTGTCTACTGACGTCGCCGCTGCACACCTGCACGGTCCGACCGCCCTGGACCCCGCTTGCGGCCGGACCGCATCCGGAGCTGTCGCCCGACGATTGTGCGGCCGGTGCGACGGCCGCACCAGGGCCTGCGACCGGCCGATGCCGACTCACAGGGAGCCGGATGCCCGGGTCCGGGAGCTCGCCCCTCCCGCACCGAACGCCGGAGTGCAACGGTGGCGGCACGGCTCGACTGCGGTCCGCGCAGTCGCGTAGAGGAGCTCCGATGGACGTTCGGCGGGTTCCCCCGGGCGCGAGCACCCACACAGCGGCGGGCGACGGTGGGGCGGCCGGTGAGCCGCGGTGGCCGCGCCACCTGAACCCGGGAGCGCTGCGCTGGGTGCGCTCCAGCCGCCATTACGACGACACGGTCACGTTCTACCGCGACGTCGTGGGCCTCCCGGTCGTCGGCTCCTTCTCGGGCAGCTACGGCGAGGACGGCACGATATTCGGCCTGCCGGGGAACGCCACCCAGATGGAGCTCGTCAGAACGACGGCGTCGATGCGCAGCCCGGACGGGTTCGACCAGATCGTCTTCTATCTCCCGGGCGCCGAGGCGGTCGCGGCCGCGGTGGAGCCGTTGCGACGGATCGGGGCGGAACCGGACCC
>JAODNJ010000196.1 GCA_025465155.1 Frankiales bacterium | reverse complement strand
GCGCGGGTCAGCGCGGCGGGCCGGTGAGCGGGTACTCCCGGGCGACCGCCCAGGCTCCGCTCGGGGTCTGCTCGAACTCGGTGAAGTGCTGCACCTGGAACTCCGCCGAGAGGTCCGCGAGGCCGCTGTAGGCCAGCTCGAGCATGTCCGCCGGGACGTCGTGCGCCACGGTGACGTGCGGGTGGTAGGGGAAGGACAGGGATCGGGCGAGCGGTCCGCGGCGGACGTCACCTGCCAGCAGCTCGCAGTCGCCGATGCCACGGGCCACCGCGACGAAGACGACCTTCGACACCGGATGGAAGGTGCCGGTCCCGGAGAGGTGCATGGTGAAGGCCGGATGGGCCCGGGCGACCGAGGCGAGATGCGCGCTGATGGCCGGGCGTTCGGCCGCCGGCACCTGGGTCGGCGGCAACAGGGTCACGTGCGGGGGCACCAGCGAGGCCTGGACGTCGCCGACCTTCGCCCGCCAGTCGACCAGCAACTGCGACCAGGGCTCGGGGATCGCGACGACGATACCGATGAGCGACGTGTCCGCGGGCGCCGTTCCCCGCGGTACGAAGGTGTCGTCGTTCACGCGACCACCCCGGCCGCGGGCGCCAGGAAGCCGGCCCGCTCGTAGGCAGCCGCGACCGTCACGCCCGCGACCTCGCGGGCGCGTGCCGCCCCGGCGGCGAGAATCCGCTCCAGCTCCGCGCGGTCGTCCACCAGCTCCTGCGTCCGGGTCCGGATGGGGGTGACGACGTCGGCCACGACCTCGGCCAGCTCCTTCTTCAGGTCCCCGTAGCCGCGGCCCGCGAAGTGCTGCTCGAGGTCCGCGACCGAACGGCCCGACAGCGCGCTGTGGATGCCCAGCAGGTTGGTGACCCCCGGCTTGTTCACCGGGTCGGCGACGACCTCGCGGCCGGTGTCGGTGACCGCCGAGCGGATCTTCTTGGCCGTCACCGACGGCTCGTCGAGGAGGAAGACACAGCCGGCCGGCGGCAGGCTCTTGCTCATCTTCTTGCCCGGCGACTGCAGGTCCATGACGCGGGC
Source organism: Frankiales bacterium (assembly GCA_025465155.1). Lineage (GTDB taxonomy): Bacteria > Actinomycetota > Actinomycetes > Mycobacteriales > Geodermatophilaceae > Geodermatophilus. The sequence continues at coordinate 15,409 of JAODNJ010000196.1, read as the reverse complement.
GCCGGCCTCGGGGATGAACCCGCTGGGCACGGTGAACGTCCGGCCGAACCGGCTGTTGAACCGGGTCGCGAGGTCGCGGGTGAGCTCGAGGTGCTGCCGCTGGTCGTCACCGACAGGGACCTGGTCGGCCTGGTAGGCGAGGATGTCGGCGGCCATGAGCACCGGGTAGGTGAACAGGCCGACCGAGCTGCCCTCGGCGCCCTCGCGCTGGCTCTTGTCCTTGAACTGGGTCATGCGGCTGGCCTCGCCGAAGCGCGCGATGCACTCCAGGACCCAGGACAGCCGGACGTGCTCGGGCACGTGGCTCTGCACGAACAGCGTGCTCCGCGCGGGGTCGACACCCAGCGCGAGCAGCTGGGCGGCTGAGGTCAGGGTGTTCTGCCGCAGCTCGTCGGGGTTCCAGTCCTGGGTGATCGCGTGCAGGTCGACGACGCAGTAGAACGCCTCGGTGGTCTCCTGCAGGGCGACCCACTGGCGCAGCGCGCCGAGGTAGTTCCCGAGGTGGAAGGAGCCCGCCGTCGGCTGGATGCCGGAGAGCACACGGGGGAGAGGCACGACGGCCATCAAACCAGCCTCCGGCCGCCGCCGTTCCGCGCTCCCCCGTCAGAGGACCGGCACACCGGCCCGGACCTCGTCCAGGGCGGTCAGGAAGAGGTCGTCCTCCTCGGGCGTGCCGACGGTGACGCGGATGCCGTCGCCGGCGAACGGACGCGTGATCACGGCTCGCGACTCCAGCGCGGCGGCGAGCTCCGCCGTCCGCTCCCCCGTCGGCAGCCAGACGAAGTTCGCCTGGCTGTCGGAGACGTCGAAGCCGCGCTCCCGCAGGGAGCCGGTGAGCCGTTCCCGCTCGTCGGTCACTGCCGCGCACCGGCGGCGCACCTCGTCCTCGCTGGCCAGCGCCGCCACCGCGGCCGCCTGCGCGAGCATCGAGACACTGAACGGCACGTGCGTGCGGCGGACGGCGTCGGCGACCGCGGGATCCTCCGCCACCAGGTAGCCCACGCGGAGGCCGGCCAGGCCCCAGGCCTTGGAGAACGTGCGGAGCACGGCCACGTTCGGCCGCCCCCGCATCAGCTCCAGTCCGTCGGGGACGTCGGGGTCGGTGACGAACTCCCGGTACGCCTCGTCGAGCACCACGAGCGCGTGCTCGGGCACCGCGTCGAGGAACCGCTCGAGCTCGGGACGGCGGACCGCCGTCCCGGTCGGGTTGTTCGGGTTGCACACGAAGACCACGCGGGTCCCCTCGTCGACCGCCGCGGCCAGCGCCTCGAGGTCGTGGGTGTCGGCCGGCCCGCCGGGCCGCCCCGGCACCAACGGGACCTGGATCGAGCACGCACCGGCGACCTGGGCGAGCAGCGGGTACATCTCGAAGGAGCGCCACGCGAAGGCGATGCTCGTGCCGGGGTCGTTGAACGACTGCGCGAGCTGCTGGCACAGCATGACCGCGCCGCAGCCGGTGACCACCTGAGCGGGATGCACGTCGTAACGCCGGGCGAGCGCGTCGGTGAGCACCAGGGCGCCGTTGTCCGGGTAGCGGTTGGTCTCGGCGGCGGCCGCGGCCAGCGCCTCGACGACGGCGGGCAGCGGCGGGAAGGCCACCTCGTTGCTGGCCAGCTTCACCGCCCGCTCGACGCCCGTCTCGCGCGCGAGGTCGGCGGGATTGCGGCCGGGCCGGTACGCCGGCAGGGCCTCGACCGCGGGGCGTGGGCGAACCACGGCTCGGCCTCCTGACCGGGCGCTCTGCGCGACACAGCGGCCGCTGACGCGCCCTCTCTAGGGTGGGGGACATGCGCGTTCTCGTCGCCGGCGGTGCCGGCTACATCGGCAGCGTAGTCACGGCCGCCCTGCTCGACGGCGGCCACGAGGTGACCGTGCTGGACGACCTGTCGACCGGTCACGCCGACGCGGTGCCGTCGGGGGCCCGACTGATCGATGCCTCGCTGCACGACTCCGCCCCCGTGCTGGCCGACGTCCGGCCGGAGGCCGTCCTGCACTTCGCCGCCAGGAGCCTGGTCGGCGCCTCCCAGGAACGCCCGCAGGACTACTGGGACACCAATGTCGCTGGATCGTTCGCCCTGCTCGAGGCGATGCGCGGGGTCGGCTGCCGGCGGATCGTGTTCTCGTCGACCGCGGCCACCTACGGCGAGCCGGAACTCGTGCCCATCCCCGAGGACGCACCCACCCGGCCGACGAACACCTACGGCGCGACCAAGCTGAGCGTCGACATGATGCTCACCTCCTACGCGGTGGCGCACGGCTTCGCGGCGGTGAGCCTCCGGTACTTCAACGTCGCGGGCGCCGCCTACGGGCTCGGGGAGCGGCACACCACTGAGACCCACCTCATCCCGATCGCGTTGCAGGTGGCCACCGGGGAACGGGACTCCATGACCATCTACGGCGACGACTACCCCACGCCCGACGGCACCTGCATCCGCGACTACATCCACGTCGGTGACCTGGCCGACGCCCACCTGCTGGCCCTGCCGGCACCCGGGCCCGGAGAGCACCGGATCTACAACCTGGGCAACGGTCTGGGCTTCTCGGTGCAGGAGGTGGTCGGCGCCGTCCGCGAGGTCACCGGGCACCCGATCCCCGTCGTCGTCGGTCCCCGGCGACCGGGGGATCCGGCACAGCTGGTCGCCTCCAGTGACCGCATCCGTGCCGACCTCGGCTGGACCCCGCGGCACACCGACCTCGCCGGGATCGTCCGTGACGCCTGGGAGCTGCGGGGCGCGCGCACCTGATCACGGCCGCGGGGGGTGGATCCGCCTCGGGGCGGACCGGGCTCAGGCTGTCGGAGCGCGGCTGGGCAGCTCGGCGTCGTCGGGGGCCTCGTCGTTGCCGGGCTCCGGCGGCCGGCTCACCGACAGGCGCGAGATCCGCCGTCCGTCCAGTTCCAGCACCGTGAGGGTGCGACCGTCGACCTCGACGGTGTCGCCCACCTGCGGCAACCGTCCGAGTTCGGCCAGCACGTAACCGGCGACGGTCTCGTACGGGCCCTCGGGCAGGCGGACGCCGGTCACCTCGGCGAAGTCGTCGAGGTTGAGCAGCCCGTCGACCTCCTGCGCGGCGCCGTCCTGACCCTCCTCGGCGACCTCCTCGTCGTACTCGTCGTAGATCTCCCCGATGACCTCCTCGATGAGGTCCTCGAGGGTGACGATCCCGTCGGTGCCGCCGTACTCGTCGACGACGATGGTCAGGTGCTGGTTCTCGCGGCGCATCTCCGACAGCGCGGTGAGCACCCCCGCGGTCCCGGGCAGCCGCTTCACCTGGCGGGCGAGGTCGCCCACGGTGGCCGCCCGGCCGGCCGGGTGGTTGGGCAGGAACAGGTCACGGACGTGCACGAACCCCACGACGTCGTCCTCGTCGCGGCCGGCCACCGGGAACCGCGACCAGTTCGACTCCGCGACCTGCCTGGCCGCACGGCTCGCCGTCATCCCGGCATCGAGGAACTCGACCTCGGTGCGCGGAGTCATGACCTCCCGCACCTCCCGGTCACCTGCCCGGAAGACCTCGTCGATCAGCTTCCGCTCGTCGCTGGAGAGCGACTCGTGTGCGGCCACGAGGTCGCGCAGCTCCTCCTGGCTGATCGCCTCGCCACTGACCCGCGGGTCGCCGCCCAACAGCCGGACCAGGACGTTCGTCGAGGCCGAGAGCATCCAGACGATCGGTCGGGAGAGGGTCGCCAGGCGGTTGAGGGCGGGCGCGACGAGGATCGCCAGCCCCTCCGCCCGTTGCAGGGCCAGCCGTTTGGGGGTGAGCTCGCCCAGGACCAGCGACAGGTAGCTGATGGCGGCGGTCACGACGATGAACGCCAGCGGGCCGGCCAGGCCGGAGCTGACGCCCCACCGCACCAGGGCAGCCGAGAAAGGCTTGTTGAGCGTCTCGGCGCCGAAGGCGGACGCCGACAGATTGGCCAGCGTGACGCCGATCTGCACGGTCGCGAGGAAGCGGTTGGGGTCGGCGAGCAGCCTGCGCAGCGCGGCGCCGCGCCGGCCCTGCTCGGAGAGGGCACGGACCTGGGATTCGCGCAGCGAGATGAGCGCCAGCTCCGTGCCGGAGAAGAAGCCGCCGATCAAGATGAAGACGACGACCATCACGATGTCGAGCCAGACGTCGCTCACCGGCGGCGTGCTCCTCAGGTCGGTACGGGCGGACGCAGTCCATGCTGCCCGGCTCCCGCCCGGCTGCCCACCGCGGTAGGCCTCGATGCGGGCGGAACGCGCTCGACGTGAGCTGAGTCACGAAATAGTGGCAGTCACGCTCCGCGTACGGCTAGTCTCGCCAAAGTAACGACTGCCTCTTTGACAGTTCCGGAGCGTCTTCCCGTGCACCACGCCCCATCGGGTATCCCACCGTTCGCCCGAGTGCGCACGGCGCTCCACCGGCTCGTCGCCGCAGTGCGGCTGGGCCTGCCCCGCCCCGTCCTCGCCCTGCCCATGCTCCTGGTCGGCATGGCCGTCGGCGTCCTCGCGCTGGCCGCCCCGGTGGTCTCCAGCGCGGTCGGCGGCGCGGCGGTGTCGCTCGATGCGTCCTCGTCGGGCAGCGCGCACACCAGGGTGGCCTCCCCCGTCGTCATGGGCGTGGACGGCCGGCCGGTAGCCCCGCGCACCGGAGGCGGTCCGACCAGCGGGACCGGCGCCGCCTCCGCCGGCGGCGGCGTTCCGAGTGGCTCGGTCAACCGTGCCATGGCGGGTCCGGGCGGCACGACGCCCTCGACCGCGGGTGGGGGGACGACGGCGACGACGGGCCCGGCGACGCCCTCCGCGACGGCTCCGGGCACCTCGGCTTCCTCGTCGTCCTCGTCCTCCTCGTCGTCCTCGGCTTCCTCGTCCTCCTCGGCTCCGCCGTCGAGCGAGCCGAGTTCGTCGGCGGCCCCGGCGGTCGTGGCCGGTGCCGGGGCCGCGGTGCTGGACGCGGTGAACGCCGCCCGCGCGGACGCCGGCTGCGGCGCACTGGCCGCCGACCCGTCCCTGGCCGCCACCGCGGAGGCCAACAGCATCAGCATGGGCACGAAGGGCCGGCTCGCGGTGGTGGAGCCCGCGGGTAGCGCCTCGGCGGTCGGCCAGGGCGCGCCGGACGCGCACTCCGTGGTCGCCGGGTGGCTGGCGGACCCGGCCGACCGACCGCACCTCCTCGATTGCGCCCTCGCCACCGGGGGCGCCGCGGAAGCCACCGGCACCGCGGGTCCCTGGTGGACCCTCTTCCTCGCCTGACGGCCGACCAACACACGCTGCGCCCCCTCACGATGTCCGTGAGACGCGAGTCCGGTGACCCTTTTCTGGCCGACGGTGAGCGCTGACGCCCAGATCCTGATGGGTGACACGCGCCTCCGCGCACCTCGTCCCTGCGGGCCGGGAGGGGGGCGTGGACGTCAGGCCTGGGGCAGTCCTGCCATGGCCTTCTGGAGGTTGGCGTCGATGGCCGCGAGGAAGTCCTCGGTGGTCAGCCACGGCTGGTCCTTGGAGATGAGCAGCGCGAGGTCCTTGGTCATCTGGCCGCTCTGGACGGTGTCGACGCAGACCCGCTCCAGGGTCTCGGCGAACAGGGTCACCGCGGGGGTGCCGTCCAGCTTTCCGCGGTGGGCCAGACCCCGGGTCCACGCGAAGATCGACGCGATCGGGTTGGTGGAGGTCTGCTCGCCCCGCTGGTGCTGCCGGAAGTGGCGGGTGACGGTGCCGTGCGCGGCCTCGGCCTCCACGGTCCGGCCGTCGGGGCTCATGAGCACCGACGTCATGAGACCGAGCGAGCCGAAGCCCTGGGCCACGGTGTCGGACTGGACGTCGCCGTCGTAGTTCTTGCAGGCCCAGACGTAGCCGCCCTCCCACTTGAGGGACGCCGCGACCATGTCGTCGATCAGCCGGTGCTCGTAGGTGATGCCGGCGGCCTCGAACGTGTCCTTGAACTCGGCGTCGAAGACCTGGGCGAACAGGTCCTTGAACCGGCCGTCGTAGGCCTTGAGGATCGTGTTCTTGGTGGACAGGTAGACCGGGTACCCGCGCTGGAGGCCGTAGTTCATCGAGGCCCGGGCGAAGTCGCGGATCGAGTCGTCGAGGTTGTACATCGCCATCGCGACGCCGCCGCCGGGCGACTGGAACACCTCGTGCTCGATCGGTGCCGAGCCGTCCTTCGGCGTGAAGGTGATCGTCAGCGTGCCCTCGCCGGGGAAGCGGAAGTCGGTGGCGCGGTACTGGTCTCCGAAGGCGTGGCGGCCGACGACGATCGGCTTGGTCCAGCCCGGCACCAGCCGCGGCACGTTCGACATGATGATGGGCTCGCGGAAGATGACGCCGCCGAGGATGTTGCGGATCGTCCCGTTGGGGGAGCGCCACATCTTCTTCAGGCCGAACTCCTCGACCCGCGCCTCGTCGGGCGTGATCGTGGCGCACTTGACGCCGACGCCGTGGCGCTTGATGGCCTCCGCGGCGTCGACCGTCACCTGGTCGTCGGTGGCGTCCCGGTGCTCGATGCCGAGGTCGTAGTACTCGAGGTCGACGTCGAGGTACGGCAGGATCAGCTGGTCCTTGATGAACTGCCAGATGATCCGCGTCATCTCGTCGCCGTCGAGCTCGACGACCTTGCCCTCGACCTTGATCTTCGACATGGCTCCCCTGTCGTCGTGCGGGCCCCTAGCGGGCGAAGCGCTTGTTCGTCAAGGTATCCGAAGCGGTTCCGGCGTCTTCACCCGCCGGGGAGCCCAGCCCGCTCAGAGGTCCGCGACGTCGGCCTGCTTGGCCCGCACCGCCTCGGCCGCCTCGCGGAGGCCGGCCAGCTCGCTCTCGGTCAGGTCACCCTCGACGACGCGACGCACGCCGGGCCGGCCGATCTCGGCCTCGACACCCAGGTAGACGCCGGAGATGCCGTACTCGCCGTCGACCCACGCGCAGACGGGCATGACGGCGCCCGAGTCCTCCATCACGGCCCGCGCCATGCGGGCCGCGGCCGCGGACGGCGCGTAGTAGGCCGAGCCCGTCTTGAGCAGCGCGACGACCTCGGCCCCGCCGTTGCGGGTCCGGTCGACGAGGTGCTCGATCCGGTCGGCGGCCAGCACGTCGGCCAGGGGCTTGCCGTCGACGGTGCAGCGCGAGGGCACGGGGACCATGGTGTCGCCGTGCGACCCGAGCGTGAGCGTCCGCACGGAGCTCACCGGCACGCCGAGCTCCTCGGCCACGTTGTTGGTGAACCGGGCAGTGTCGAGCATCCCGGCCTGCCCCATCACCCGGTTCCTCGGGAAGCCGGTGGCCTGCTGCGCCAGCGCGGTCATCTCGTCCAGCGGGTTGGAGACGACGATGACGACGGCGTCCGGCGAGGTCCGGGCGACGTTCTCGGCGACGTCCCGGACGATCTTCGCGTTGGTCTCGATGAGGTCCATCCGGCTCATGCCCGGCTTGCGGGGCAGCCCGGCCGTGATCACGACGACGTCGGATCCCTCGGTGCCCTCGTAGGAGCCGCCGCCGACGCCGACGACCTTTGTCTCGAAGCCCTCGATGGGCCGCGACTGGTTCATGTCCAGCGCGATGCCCTCCGGCTTGCCCTCGACGATGTCGGTGAGCACCACCGTGTCGAAGATGTCGTACTCGGCGAGGCGGAGTGCGGTGGTGGAGCCGTAGAAGCCGGCGCCGACGACGGTGACCTTGCCGTTCCTGGGCTGCTCTGCCATGGCGGGAACCTATCGTCGCCCGGCGCGGCCCGCCGGGCGGGGGTCAGAGGGCGCTGCCGTCAGTGGACGCGCCGTCGGGCGGCCCCGTCGTCACGCGGCGGGGACGGCCAGGGCGATGACGGTCAGGACCAGCCCGGTGCCGCCCATGAGGACCACGTCGATCGGCCGGCTGCGGACGGCGAGGAAACCCACCGCCCGGAGCGGCACGAGGAGCCGGAGCACCGCCGCGCCGACCAGGGCCAGGCCGATGACCACGAGCCCCTTGCGCCAGTGGTCGAAGACCACGAGCAGCAGGCCCACCGCGACGGTCATCAGCACCGCCAGCAGTGGCAGCTGCCGGATCAGCCCCGCGAGGAACGGTCGGCGGGTGTAGAGCGGCGGGCGCGCCCCGTCGGCGGAGCCCATCAGGCCGACAGCACGTGCGGCACCGCGGCCTGCTCAGCGGCGGCGACCACGTTGACCAGCAGCATCGCCCGCGTCATCGGCCCGACGCCGCCCGGGTTGGGGGCCACGAACCCGGCGACGTCGGCGACGCCGAGGGCCACGTCACCGACGAGCTTCCCCTCCACCCGGCTCACCCCGACGTCCAGCACAGCGGCGCCCGGCTTCACCATCTCCGGTGTCACCAGGCCCGGGACCCCGGCCGCGGCGACGACGATGTCCGCCGCGCGCACGTGCGCGGCCAGATCGCGCGTGCCGGTGTGGCAGAGGGTCACGGTGGCGTTCTCCGTGCGGCGGGTGAGCAGTAGGCCGAGCGGGCGGCCGACGGTGATCCCGCGGCCGACGACGACGACCTCGGCACCGGCGATCGGCACGTCGTAGCGGCGCAGCAGCTCCACGATGCCTTTCGGGGTGCACGGCAGCGGGGCCGGCACGCCCAGCACCAGCCGGCCGAGATTGACCGGGTGCAGACCGTCGGCGTCCTTGGCCGGGTCCATCGCCTCGAGGACGACGGATTCCTCGACCTGCGGCGGCAGCGGGAGCTGGACGATGTACGCCGTGCACGCGGGGTCGGCGTTGAGCTCCTCGACCACGGCGAGGACGTCGGCCTCGGTGGCGTCGGCGGGCAGCTCGCGCTGGATGCTGGCGATGCCGACCTCGGCACAGTCCTTGTGCTTGGCGTTGACGTACCAGCGGCTGCCGGGGTCGTCGCCGACCAGCAGGGTCCCGAGGCCGGGCCGGTGACCGGCGGCGGTCAGGCGGCCCACCCGCTCGACCAGTTCCGCGCGGATCGCCGCTGCCGTGGCCTTGCCGTCCAGGATTGTCGCGGGCACGCCGACAGTCTGCCGGAGAGGAGCCCGTCGCCTGCCACGGTCCCCCCGGCGGCCCTACGCTTTCTCCGCGGGCGTCTCCCCGCGCCCGCCGAGCCACGCCGGAGGAGCAGATGACCGAGCGCGACGACCCCTACCACCGCGGCTCAGGGTGGTCGGACCAGACCACGGTGGGCCATGACGCGGACGCCTGGCGGGAGCAGACCACGCCGGGGATCACCCCGGTGCACGGGGGTCCGGGGGCGGGCGCGACGCCGACGTACCCGGCCGGCAGCGGCTACGGCCATGACGACGGGGCCGCCTACGGACACGGCTACGCGGGCCCGGGAGTGCCGCCCGCCGGGCCCTCCGCGACGGCGCCGGACTACTCCAGCCGGCCCGTGCCCTTCCGCCGTCCCGACGCGCTCGCGGGCCTGCTCCTGCTGCTCTCGGGGATCGCGGCGGGCGTGAGCCTGCTTCTGCCCTGGGTGCACGGCAACGACACGACGGGCTGGGATCTCGTGCACCGGGCCTGGAACGAGGCGCGGACCGACGCCGGAACGATCTTCCGGACGGGGATGTGGCAGCCGGCCGCGGTGGTCCTGGGCGGCGCCGCGCTGTTGGTGCTGGGCCTGCTGCTGTTCGTCCCGGCCAGGACCCACCGCTTCCTCGGCGCGCTCGCGCTGCTGGTCTCGCTGGTCGTCGGCGCCGGTGTGCTCGTGCCGCTGTCGAGAGCGGGATGGCACGTCGGCCGGTTCGACGTCGGCATCTGGTTCGCCGTCGCAGTCGGCGCGTGCGGGTTGCTGGGTGCGCTGAAGGCGCTGCTCACCGGCCCCCGGTCCGGCACGCACCCACCGCGGGTCTGAGGACTGCGGCTCAGTCGGCCACCAGGGCGCCGTGCGCACGCGCGAACTGCACCGACTGCATCAGGTCCAGCCGCACCCCGGTGAGATCGAGGCCGCGCCAGTTCACGCCGTCGGTGGAGGCCCCGCGGAGGTCGGCGCCGCGGAGCTTGGTCCCCTGCAGCCGCGAGCGGTCGAGGTCGGCCCCGGTCAGGTCGCACTCGCGGAGATCGGCATCGGTCAGGTCGGCTTCCCGGAACGTGTGACCCGAGAGATCGCACCCCGACAGGTCCGCGCCGCGCAGCGACGTCCAGCTCCAGTCACTGTCGGTGGAGGTCATCGGCCGAAGCTCCGCGCCGGGGAACTGCGAGCCGGTGAGCTTGCAGCCCTCCCAGGTCGCGTCGAACAGCCGGGCCCGGTCGAAACGGCAGGAAAGGAACGCCGAGCCGAGGTGCCGGGAGCCACCGAGCTGGACGCCGGTGAGCACGCACGCGTCGAACACGCACCGCCGGGTGACCAGCTCCGACAGCGAGGCGTCGTCGAATCGGCACCGCGCGAACGTGACGCCGGTCAGCTCCGTCCAGTCCCACTCGACCCGCGCGAAGTCCTCCCCCTCCACGTCGGCACCGTCCTCGGGGGGCCGCAGGTGGGGGCGCGGGCCCCTGCGGGGTCCCGTCACGAGCTCGCGAGCGGTGGGGGGCAGGGGCTCCTTCATCAATGCGCGAAGTGGCGCGTGCCGGTGACGTACATCGGGATCCCGGCGGTCGAGGCGGCGGCGATGACCTCCTGGTCGCGGACCGAGCCACCGGGCTGGACGACGGCCCGCACCCCGGCGTCGAGCAGGACCTGCAGCCCGTCGGCGAACGGGAAGAAGGCGTCCGAGGCAGCCACCGAGCCGGCCGCCCGGTCACCCGCGCGGGAGACGGCGAGCCGGGCGGCGTCCACCCGGTTGACCTGACCCATCCCGACCCCGACCGTGGCCTTGTCGTGGGCGAGCAGGATGGCGTTGCTGCGGACCGCCCGCACGCTGCGCCAGGCGAACACGAGATCGTCCAGGCCCGCGGCGTCCAGCGGCTCGCCGGAGACCAGCCGCCAGGTGGTCGGGTCGTCGCCGGGAGCGTCCACCCGGTCGACGGTCTGCATGAGCAGCCCGCCGCTGATCGGCCGCAGCTCGATCGGGTCCGGCGCGCTGTCGGCCGGCAGGCGGAGCAGCCGGATGTTCTTCTTCCGGGTCAGGACGGCGAGAGCGTCCTCGGTGAAGGACGGCGCCGCGACCACCTCGGTGAAGACCTCGGCGACCTGCTCGGCCATCGTGAGGTCGACCTCGCGGTTGACCGCGATGACGCCGCCGAACGCCGACACGGGGTCGCAGGCATGCGCCTTCCGGTGCGCCGAGGCGACGTCGGCCCCCACCGCGATCCCGCACGGGTTGGCGTGCTTGATGATCGCGACGCACGGGTCGGCGTGGTCGTAGGCCGCGCGCCGGGCGGCGTCGGTGTCGACGTAGTTGTTGTAGGACATCTCCTTGCCGTGCAGCTGCTCGGCATGGGCCAGGCCGGGGCGCCGGTGCCGGTACAGCGCGGCCCGCTGGTGCGGGTTCTCGCCGTAGCGGAGGACGTCGCCACGATCCCAGCTCCCCGCCGTCCAGCCCGGGAAGCCGCTGCCTTCGTCGTCGGGAGCCAGGACGTTGCCCATCCACGACGCGACGGCGATGTCGTAGCTCGCCGTGTGCCGGAAGGCGTCGGCGGCCAGGTGCCGACGCTGGTCGAGCGTGAAGCCCCCCGCACCCAGCGCGGCCAGGACCTCGGGGTACCGCGCCGGTTCGACGACGACCGCGACCGACGGGTGGTTCTTCGCCGCGGCCCGGACCATGGCCGGGCCGCCGATGTCGATCTGCTCCACGCACTCGTCCGGGGTGGCCCCCGACATCACCGTCTCCTGGAACGGGTAGAGGTTGACCACCACGAGGTCGAACGGCGCGATGCCGAGCTCGTCCAGCTGGTCCACGTGCTCGGGCCTGCGACGGTCGGCCAGGATCCCGGCGTGGACGGCCGGGTGCAACGTCTTGACCCTCCCGTCGAGGCACTCGGGGAAGCCGGTGACCTTCTCGACGGGCGTGACCGGCACACCCGCGTCGGCGATCCGCCGCGCGGTCGCGCCGGTACTGACCAGCTCCACGCCGGCGGCGGCCAGCGCACGGGCCAGCTCCTCGATCCCGGTCTTGTCGTAGACGCCCAGCAGCGCGCGCCGGATCGGCGTCCGCTGGTCGGGGTCGGCCTCGGTCATCGGGAAGTCTCCCTCGTCGTCGTGGCGGCGAGTTCGGCCACCGTGTGCACCAGGAGCTCGCGCTCCACCGTCTTGATCCGTTCGTGCAGGCCGGCCTCGTCGTCGCCGGGCAGGACGGGGACCTCGCGCTGGGCGAGCACCGGGCCGGTGTCGACTCCGGCGTCGACCAGGTGCACGGTGGCCCCCGTGACGGGCGCTCCGGCGGCGAGCGCGTCGCGCACCGCGTGAGGGCCGGGGAACGCCGGCAGCAGCGCCGGGTGGGTGTTCACCAGCCGGCCCTGGAACAGGTCGAGCACCGCGGGACCCACGATCTTCATGAAACCGGCCGACACCACGAGGTCGGGGCGGTGCGCGGCGATCCCGGCGGCCAGCGCGCGGTCCCAGGAGGCCCGATCGGGGTGGTCCCGCACCGAGCAGACGAAGGTCGGGATGCCCCGCTCCCGCGCGTGTTCCAGCCCCGGCGCCTCGCGGTCACTGCCCACCGCCACCACGGTGACGGGGTAGTCCGGGTCATCCGCAGCGGCCAGCAGGGCTGCGGACAGGGAGCCGGTGCCGGACAGCAGGACGACGACCCGAGCCCGCGGGAACGGCTCTGCGTCGGGCACGACCTCGACAGTAGTGGCGGGGACGCCGCCTACCGGAGGCCGGGGCCCGGCCGGATCAGCCGAGGGTGCGCCAACGGGTGACGGCCGCGGCGAGCGCGGCGGCGATGCCGCTCTGCGCAGCGAGGGCGATCCCCGTGGTCAGCGCTGGAGCGCCGACGTCGGCCAGGGCGCCGCTGCCGAGCGACCCACCGGCCACCGCCACCGTGGCCGCTCCGGCCAGGCCGAGGCCGACGCCGGCGACGAGCCCCCAGAGCGCGGCGATCAACGATGCGCCGTCGTCGGCGGTGAGCCAGCGGCCGAGCGTCGCGCCGGCAACCAGCCCCGCGAGCGCAGGCACCGCCTGCGAGACGAAGGCCAGCAGCGGTACCGCCTGCGTGTCGGGCAGCGCGGCCAGCAGCGGGAAGGCCGGCACGGCGCCCAGCGTGACGCCGTGCACGGACACCAGAGTTCCGCTGCCGACGACGAAGCCCGGCCCCGCGGCCAGCCCGAGCACGGCGGCGGCGGCGTTCGGCAGCAGCAGGACGCCGAGTGCCAGCAGACCCACCGCGCCGGCCGCCCCGCCGCCGAGGGAGCCGGTGAGGGCGGCGTAGCCGTGCGCGTCCGATGCCAGCGCCACGGCGACGACGGCGGTGCACAACCCGAGCGCCGTCAACAGGCCGCTCACTACGGCCCGGAGCAGCGGGCGGGTCGGTCCGGGGAGCCGGTCGAGCCCCTCGTCCAGTGCCCCGGATTCCCGGACGGCGCCCCATCCCGCAGCGAGCACGGCAAGGACCACCGCTCCGGCGGTGGTGCGCAGCCACCCGACCCGGGCACCGGCGCCGTCGACGGCCATGGCCGCGGCGAGCGTGAGCACCAGGTGCACGACGACGATGACGGCGGCCACGGTCGCCGCCGGCCGACCGGGCGGGAGGTCCCGCGCGCGGACGACCGAGCGCGCAGCCCGGGACAGGCCCCACGCCAGGCCGAGGCTGAGCAGCAGCGGCGCCAGCACGAGGGAGCCGGACACCAGGCGGAGCTCGCCACCCTGGGCGAGGAGCAACAGCTGTCCGGCCAGCTTCGTGGACGCGCCGACGGACCATCCCGTGGACGGATCCAGGGTCTGGACCACCCCGATCGCCACCGCGAGTCCGACCAGACCCGCGGGGAGGACGGCGGCCCCGGCCAGCGCGGCGAGGGCGGCCGTGGGCAGCCATCGGCGCTCCGCGGTGGCGGCCCCCCGGCGTCGGGGCAGGCGTGCGAGCAACGAGACCACGCCTCCACTCTCGCAAGGCGATGCGCCGGATGGTGCGCGCACGCGCCGAGGCGGCCCCGGAACCGGGGCTCCGGGGCCACCCGCGGCCGGTGCTCAGGTCAGGCGGAGCTGCCCGAGTGCGGCGGCTCCTCGCCGGGGAATCCCTGCCCCGCGGCCGTGCTCTGGCCCGGGGCCGTGGAGGCGGGACCGCCGGGCGCCCCCGGACCACCTGCGGGCGGGGACGGCGGCGGACCGTAGGGCTGGGGGGGTCCGGCCGGACCGGGCTGGTCCGGAGCCGGGCGCCGACCGAAGGCGGTGTGCATGTCCGGCGCCTTCTGGTTGGCCCACTGCGCGGCACCGGCGAGGGGTCCCGGCAGCGCCGGCCCGTTCCGGAGCTCGGGCAGCAGGGAGAGCAGCGCGAACAGCGCACTACCGACCGCCACGACCAGGCCGAGCAGCGCGAAGATGTAGAACCCTCCGCCGAGCGACTGGATCCACGCGACCAGGGTGAGCACCAGCCCCAGGGCGGCGAGTCCAGCGGTGACGAAGCCGCGGGGGAAGCCGAGTTTGACGGTGTAGACGGCAGGCAGCAGCGCCCACAGGCCGGCCAGCAGGAACAGGACGAAGCTCGAGGTGACCAGCCCGCTCTTGAAACCGCTCAGGCTGACGTCGAGGAACGTCGCGTCCTTGACGCCGAAGTACCAGTAGCTGAAGTTGAACCACGGCAGGAGCGCGAAGATCAGGTAGAGGATCGCGCCTGCGGCGACGACGTAGTCCGCCATCGTCAGCTTCTCGAGGTCCAACCCTGTCGCCGCCGGCTGCCCGAAGGCGGTGTGTCCCTGGGGCTGCCCGAACGGCTGGGCGCCGGGAGGCGGGCCGTACCCGGGGGGCGGCTGGACGCCCGGCGGCGGTCCGTAGCCGGGCGGAGGGGGGTACCCGGGCGGGCCGTACCCGGGCGGAGGGGCGTAGCCCGGAGGGGGGCCGGGCGGGACGGCGCCGGGCTCGGGCTGCCCGTAGGCCGGCGGCGGAGGCGAGACGGGCGGCGGACCGTAGGGAGGACCGGCCGGCGGATGCTCACCGTGGCCGCCCGGTGGCTGCGGGGGCTGGCTGGACGTCATGGCGCGCCTCTCCTCCGGTAACGGGATGCGGAGCGCATGGTCGCGGCATCGGGCACCTGCGCGCAACCAGGTCCGGCAAGGCGTCCCCCGTCCGTGACGGAGGGACCGACGAGGCCGGTCAGTCCCCGGAACCCCGCTCCCCGGAACCCCGCTCCCCGGCACCCCGGACACGGGACGCCGGGCAGCGGCGGAGCAGCGTCGGCGATTCGGCCGGACCGATGCCCACGCGGCGTCAGGCGCCGACGATCTCCCGCATCAGGCCGGCGGTCTCCGACGGGGTCTTCCCCACGCGGACGCCGGCGGCCTCGAGGGCCTCCTTCTTCGCCTGGGCCGTGCCGGCCGAGCCCGACACGATGGCGCCGGCGTGGCCCATCGTCTTGCCCTCCGGCGCGGTGAAGCCGGCGACGTAACCGACGA
>JAODNJ010000153.1 GCA_025465155.1 Frankiales bacterium | reverse complement strand
CCCTGCCCCGAACCGCCCTGGGCCGAACCGCCGCCCTGGCCGTTGCCCCCCCGGCGCCGCTCGTCGACGGGGTCGGTGTGGACGATGACCCCGCGGCCGCGGCAGTGCTCGCACGGCTCGGAGAAGACCTCGAGCAGGCCCTGGCCGACCCGCTTGCGGGTCATCTGGACCAGGCCCAACGAGGTCACCTCGGCGACCTGGTGCTTGGTGCGGTCGCGCCCGAGGCACTCGGTGAGCCGCCGGAGCACGAGGTCGCGGTTGCTCTCCAGGACCATGTCGATGAAGTCGATGACGATGATCCCGCCGACGTCACGCAGCCGCAGCTGGCGGACGATCTCCTCGGCGGCCTCGATGTTGTTGCGGGTGACGGTCTGCTCGAGGTTGCCCCCGGAACCGGTGAACTTGCCGGTGTTGACGTCGACGACCGTCATGGCCTCGGTGCGGTCGATCACGAGGGAGCCACCGGAGGGCAGCCACACCTTGCGGTCCAGCGCCTTGGCGAGCTGCTCGTCGATCCGCTTGTCGCGGAAGACGTCGCCCTCGCCGGTGTAGCGGGTCAGCCGGCCCGACAGCTCCGGCGAGACGTGCGCGACGTAGGCCTCCACGGTGTCCCAGGCGTCGTCGCCCTGGACGACGAGCTCCTTGAAGTCCTCGTTGAAGACGTCGCGGATGACGCGGATCGCGAGGTCCGGCTCGCCGTAGAGCAGCGTCGGCGCGTTGCTGGTCGTCTCCGCCTTCTTCTGGATGACGTCCCATTGCGCCTGCAGCCGGGCCACGTCGCGGGTGAGCTCCTCCTCCGAGGCACCCTCCGCCGCGGTCCGGATGATGACACCGGCGTCCTCGGGGACGATCTTCTTCAGGATGTCCTTGAGCCTCTGCCGTTCGGTGTCGGGCAGGTTGCGGCTGATCCCGGTCATCGAGCCGCCGGGCACGTAGACCAGGAACCGGCCGGGCAGGTTGATCTGCTGGGTGAGCCGGGCGCCCTTGTGGCCGATCGGGTCCTTGGTGACCTGCACGAGGACCTTGTCGCCGCTCTTGAGCGCCTGCTCGATCGAGCGCTGCTTGCCGGAGAGCCCGGCGGTCTCCCAGTTGACCTCACCGGCATAGAGGACGGCGTTGCGGCCCTTGCCGATGTCGACGAACGCGGCCTCCATGCTGGGCAGCACGTTCTGCACCCGGCCGAGGTAGACGTTGCCGGCGAAGGACGTCGCCTGCGCCTGGGTGACGTAGTGCTCGACCAGGACGTCGTCCTCGAGGACGGCGATCTGGGTCCGCTCGCCGCGCTGGCGTATGACCATCGCGCGGTCCACCGCCTCGCGGCGGGCGAGGAATTCTGCCTCGGTGAGGATCGGCGCGCGGCGGCGTCCGGTGTCGCGGCCGTCGCGGCGGCGCTGGCGCTTGGCCTCGAGCCGCGTGGAGCCGGAGATGCCGCGGACGTCGTCGTCGCTGCTGAGACGGCCGCCGCGGCCGGCCCGCTCGGGGCGGTCGTCGTCGTCGGCGTCCTCACCGCGGTCCTCGCCGGTGCGCCGGCGGCGGCGACGGCGGCGGCGGGTGCTCGACCCGCCCTCGACCTCGTCGGTCTCGTCGTTCTCGTCGTTGTCGTCGGCCGAAGAGGCCACGTCCTCGGCGTCCTCGTCCACGTCGTCGCCGTCGGCCTGCTCGTCGGCATCGTCGGCGCCGTCCCCGGCGTCCTCGCCGGTGCGCCCGCGGCCGCGACCCCGGCGGCCGCGGCGCCGACGGCGACTGCCCGAGGGGGCGCCGTCCTCGCGGTCGTCGTCATCGGCCGGGTCGGTGTCGCCCGCGGCGTCGTCGATCGGCTCCTCGGCGGCGTCGTCAGCCGCCTGGGCAGGGTTCTGGTCCTCCGTTGCGGGCCGGCGGCGGCTGCGGTTGCGCCGCGGGCGGGAGGCCTCGGTGACCTCGTCGTCCTCGACGGCCACCGATGCGCCGGTGTCCTCGACGTCGGGGGACTCGGGGCCGCGGCGGGCGCGCCTGCGCGGCTCCGGTCCTGCCTCCGGCGGGGCCACGAAGGCGATGAAGGCCGGTCCCGCGGGAGCGACCGGGGCGGGCTCGGCGGAACCGGGATCAGCCGCGGCAGCCGGCCGGGTGGCCCGCCGGCGCGGGCGGGCGACGACCGCGGTGGGCTCGGGCGAGCTGAACTGGGCGCCGAAGGGCGAGAACGCCGAGGGCGGCTCCTCGTCGGCCGGTTCCTCCGCCGGGTCCTCCGCCGGCTCGTCCTCCCGGGCGTCCGGGTCGGCGACGGCCTCGTCCGCTCCGTCCGCGGCCGGGGGGCTCCCCTCCGGCGCGAGGGCACTGCCCCCGGGCGGGTTCTCCTCCGTCGGCGCCGCGCTGCCGGCGACGCCTTCCTCGGTGGTGTTCTCTTCGGTGCTGGTGGTGTCGGCCACGAGGGCTCGCCTCCTGAGGTGCTCCCGGGCGCCGATCTCTCGACTGGCGGCCGCGCAGGAGCACGGGTTGGGCGGGACGGGTTGCCGCTCGAGTGCGGCGGCCTTCCCGGTCCGCGGAAGTCTGGTGCCGGCCGCCGCGCGGCGGGATGCCGCGGCCGGTGGCCGGAGTGGTGCGGTGGTGCTCGGTGCGATGGTGCCGTGCTGTTCGACAAGCGTGTCTGGATCCGTCCGGAGACGGGGTGCGGCACGTCTGGCAGCCGTGTCGCTCGACGTCGCGCAGCTCCCCCGGGATCCTCCGGGTCAGACCGCCGTGCGCTCCCCCTGGCAGCGGGCGCGCGCTTCACGGTCCGGACCGAGCGGATCGGCCACGGTCCCGCTGTCGTCGAGCCGGCCTTGCGCCGCACGCACGGCCCGAGGGGGCAACGGCGGGCGCAGGTCGGCGACGGCAGCCAGGGCGGCCAACACGTCGTCGGGTCGTACGGCGGGCGTCACCTGCCGGACGACCACATCCAGTATGGCACAACCTGCCTCCCCCGCCGCGGACGCACCGGCCACCGCGGCGCGAGCGTCGACGTCCCGGAAGCCGTTCTTCGTCCGCCGCGGCACCTCGACCGACTCCCGGGCCAGGAACTGCCCGACGGCCCGCTCCAGGTCGGCCGGTTCGACGCCCGGCAGCTCCACCCGCCAGCTGGCCGCGTCGATCCGGTCGGCCAGCGAACCGGTCCCCTCGGCCGCCTCGACGGCCTCCAGGACGGCGATGTCCTCGGGCAGCGCCGCGTCCAGCGCGGCGCGCACGGCCTCGGGGTCGCGGCGCTCGGCCAGGCCGATCTCCAGGTACTCGGCCTCGCTCGCCGCACCGGTGGGGGCTGCCCCGAGGTAGGAGATCTTCGGATGCGGCGTGAACCCGGCCGAGAACGCCATCGGGATCGCGGCCCGGCGCAGGGCGCGCTCGAGGGCACGCGCCAGGTCGCGATGGGAGGCGAACCGCAGCCGCCCCCGCTTGGCGTAGCGGATGCGCAGCTTCTGCACGGTCGGCGGCGGAGGAGGTCCTTCCGGCTGGCGGGCCACTAGCGGCCGACCACCGTCAGCGGCAGCAGGCTGCGCCCCGTCGGTCCGATCTGGATCTCGGTGCCCATCGTGGGGCAGACGCCGCAGTCGTAGCAGCCGGTCCAGCGGCAGTCGCCGACCTCCTCCTCGGAGATCGCCTCCTGCCAGTCGTCCCAGAGCCACTCCTTGTCCAGGCCGGAGTCCAGGTGGTCCCACGGCAGGATCTCGTGCTCGGTGCGCTCGCGGGTGGTGAACCAGTCGAGGTCGACGCCGAAGCGCGCCAGTTCCTCCGTGGCCGCGGTCGTCCAGCGGT
>JAODNJ010000151.1 GCA_025465155.1 Frankiales bacterium | reverse complement strand
CCGTTCGTCGACCCCCGACGCACCGGGTCCACGAGGAGAGCTGACGTGCTGCGACCGCCGAGGAGGCGCGGACGGCGCCCTTCGGGTGTCGCTCGTGCTCCCGCTCGTGCCGCCGCCAGGGTCTCGGCGCTGGCCGTGCTGTGCGCCGCGGCGTCGGCATGCCTCCAGCTGCGCGCCGCGGATCCCGCGTCGGCGGCCACCGGGACGTCGGTGGGGGCCGAGACACAGGCCGCGGCGCAGGTCGCCACGGCCGGCGGCTACCGGACCGGCGTCGCCGTCCTCGACCTCGCCACCGGCGCCTACTCCGGAGCCGGCGACGACAGCCGTCCCTTCGCCAGCGAATCGGTCGTGAAGGCCTTCATCGCCACCCAGCTGCTGCTCAGCGGCCAGATGACCGGCGACGTCGAGCCGATCGCGTACCGGATGATCACCGCCTCGGACGACACGGCCGCCACCATGCTCTACGACCGGGTGGGCGGCGACAGCGTCGTGCGGCAGGTCGGCGCTCACTACGGGATCACGGACCTCGGCAGCCCGCCGACGCGGCCGGGCCGCTGGGGCAACACGCAGATCACGGCCAAGGGGCTGGTGTACCTGTACGCGGCGATCGCCCGCGATCCGGTGGTGGGCCCGTGGCTGATGGATGCCATGGCCCATGCCCGCCCGACCGGTGCGGACGGCACCTCCCAGGTCTTCGGACTGCTGGCGGTCGACTCCGCCGCCGCGGTCAAGCAGGGCTGGGGGCGCGACGGGGCCGACGCCGGCAGGTCGGTCTACGCCTCCACGGGATACCTGCAGGGGCGCTACGCCGTCGCGCTGCTCACCGACGGCCCGGGTGCCTTCTACGGCAGCCCGATCGCGGACACGCTGACCGCCCAGGCGACGGCGCTGATGCCGGACGGGCACCTCGGCAGCCCGACCGACAGCCGCGCGGTGGTGCCCGCGGTGGTCCCCGCGATGGCCGGCGGTCCCGCCGGCGTGGTGGACTCCGTCGACGCGGGCGCGACCACGCTCACGGTCACCGGCACGATCTTCGACCCGGCGGTGCCGGTCGGGCAGTCGCCGACCGTGACGGTGTCCGTCGACGGCGGCGCTCCGGTCCGTGCGAGCGTCCCGCCCCAGCAGGTACCCCCGGGGTCGGCCGCTCGTTCCCTGGCGTGGAGCAGCTACCACGTCGACCTGGCGGTGGCTCCGGGCCAGCACGCGGTCACCGTGTCCTACGTCGACGCGGCCACGGGCCGGAACGTCGTCCGCGGCACCTGGTACGTGACCGCCCAGCCCGCGGCGGCGGACTCGCCGTGGTGGCAGCACAGGGGTGTCGTGGCCCTGGCAGCCGCGCTGGCGCTCGCCGGCACGGTGGCAGGCGCCCACGCCGCCGTCCGCAGGCTCGGCCGGCCGGATCCTGAGGCCGCGGCGGAACCGGCGGCGACCCCCGCTCCCCCACCGGTGCCGCAGCGCCTCCCCGTGCCGCAGCGCCTCCCCGTGCCGCGGCGCCCTCCTCCCCCGAAGCCGGGCACCACCCTGGTGCGGCTGCCGTCCGGGCAGCTGGTCCGGATGCACACGGGAACGCTTGCCCGGCTGGACCCGGAACTGGCTCGCCGGCTCAGTCCCAGAACCCGCCCGGTTCCTCCTCGGGCTCGGCCGCGCGCCGGCGCGACCGGCGCGGTGCGGCGTCCCGGCTCTCCGCAGCGTGCGATGGCCGTCGCCGCGGGACGGCGGGAATAGCGGGATCGGTCTCCAGGCCGTCGTCCCACCGGGCGTCGTCCCACCGGGCGTCGTCCCACGGGTCGCCTGCGAAGGCGACCGCCGAGCGGTGGCCCCGCGAGCGGGACACCGTGGCGAGCACAGCGCCGACGACCGTGGTCACCGGCACGGCGAGCACCAGGGCGATCGCCCCGACCAGTACGCGGATGACCTCCTCACCCACCTCCGCGCCGGTGAGCACCGTCCAGACCGGCCGCTGGTAGATCTCGAAGAGCATCAGCAGCGGCAGCGCCGCCCCCGCGTAGGCGAAGACGATCGTGTACACGGTCGAGGCGATGTGGTCGCGGCCGATGGCCATGCCGCGGGCGAACAGGGGCCGCCAGCCCAGCTGCGGCGAGGCCTCCGACAGCTGCCAGACCGCCGAGGCCTGGGTCACCGTCACGTCGTTGAGCACGCCCAGCCCCGCGACGACCACCCCGGCGAGCACGAGGCCGGAGAAGTTCAGCGTCGGGTCGAACTGGTGCAGCGTGACGGTCGCCTCGCTGGAGAAGCCGGTCAGCCGGGCGGTCGTCACCGCGACCGCACCCAGCACGGCGACCAGCACCAGCCCGAAGAGGGTGCCGACCAGCGCCGTCGTCGTCCGGACGGAGAACCCGTGGGCGAGATAGAGGACGACGAACATGATCGCCGTCGAGCCGACGAGGGTGACCCAGGTGGGCGACTCCCCGGCCAGCAGGGCCGGCAGCATGAACCTCACGAGCACCGCGAAGGCGATCCCCAGCCCGAGCAGGGCGGCCAGCCCACGCAGGCGGGCGACCGCACCGACCACGAGGACGAAGGCGATCGCGAGGGCGATGATCGGCGTGCCACGGGCGAAGTCCTCGAACTGGTAGCTCGCGCCGACACCTCCCTTCCCGGGGTCCCGGGTGAGGACGAGTGTCGTGCCGACGTCCACGCCGGAGGCGACGGCGTCCGGGGGCAGCTGGACGGCCACCTGCCGGCCCGCGTCCGCGCCGTCGTCCACGCGCACGAGGGCGGTGGCGCAGGTCTGACCCTGGGCGGTCCCCGGGTCGGCGCAGTTGCTCCTCTGCACCCTGAGCACCGTGGCCTGCGGGTACGTGGTCGACGGCGAGAAGAAGCCGGCGGCCGCGCGGTGGGCCGGGCTCTCGGTGCCCGGCGGCCAGAGCAGGACCATGCCGACGACGGTCGCCAGCGCGACCGGGACGAGCAGGGCGAGCATGATCCAGGTGGCCCGCCGTCGCCGCCCGACCGATGCGGGATCCTGCGGTTCGGCGGTCTCGCCATGGTCGTGGCCGTGACCATGGACGTGGCCGTGGGGGGGACCCGGCACCCCGGCAGGTTACGTCCGCTGCCCGCTGTCGGTGGCGGCGGCTCGCTGAGGGTCCCCGGGTGACGTCGAGCAGGCCGCGCAGGTCCCCACGATCTCCAGCGTGTGCTGCACGTCGGCGAAACCGTGCTCGCCGGCCACCCGGTCGGCCCACCGTTCGACGGCCGGCCCGGCGACCTCGACGGTGCGCCCGCAGCCGCGGCAGCGGAGATGGTGGTGGTGGCGGGTGCTGCAGCGCCGGTAGAGCGTCTCGCCGGTGGCGGTGAGGACCGAGTCCAGCGTCCCGTCGTCGACCAGGGCCTGTACCGCGCGGTACACCGTGGACAGGCCGATCGGGTCGCCGGCCGCCCGGAGCCGCGCGTGCACGTCCTGCGCGCTGTGGAACCCGTCCAGTTCGGCGAGCACGGCGTCGACGGCGGCGAGCTGCCGCGTCGCCCTGGCCATCAGGCCGCTCCGTCCGCGAGGACGGCCCGGCCCCGGTCCGGATCCGGCACGGCTGCCACGGCGGGAGCCGCCCGGCCCCGGAGGGCGCCGAACCGGCGCCGGGACGCCAGCCGGCAGACCAGGTAGATGGCGAAGGAGATGGTGGTGACGAACGGGCTGATCGGCACGCTCGAGCCCAGCGCCAGCAGGATGCCGCCCACCGCGGACACGACGGCGAACGTCACGCTGAGCAGGGGCGCCAGGACGGGGGACGCCGTGACGCGCAGCGCCGCGGCCGCCGGCGTGACCAGGAGCGACAGCACCAGCAGGGCGCCCACCACCTGGACGGCGAGCGCCCCTGCCAGGGCCAGCAGCAGGGCGAACGCGATCGACAGCGCCCCCGCCGGCACACCGCGGGCGACCGCCACCTCGGGGTCGGCACTGACGAACATCAGCGGCCGCCAGATCACGGCCATCCCGGCGAGCACGACGACGGCGACGCCGGCCAGCCACCCCAGCTGGACGGTGTCCACGGCCACGATCTGACCGGTGAGCAGGCCGAACTTGTTCGCGGCCCGGCCCTGGTAGAGCGCCAGGAAGAGGACGCCGAGGCCCAGACCGAACGGCATGAGCACCCCGATCACGGAGTTGCGGTCGCGCGCCCTGACCCCCAGCAGGCCGATCAGGCCTCCGGCGATCAGCGAACCGACGATCGAGCCGAGGGCCACGTTGACGCCGAGCAACAGCGCCCCGGCGGCCCCGGCGAAGGACAGCTCGCTGATGCCGTGCACCGCGAACTGCATGTCCCGCACCTGCACGAAAACCCCGACCAGCCCGCCGACGATCCCCAGCAGCACGGCGGCGATCAGCGAGTTCACGACCAGGCCCAGGAGCGCGCCGTAATCCTGGAAGGAGAAGAGCGTGCCCATCACCGGCTCCCCCTCGTCGCGTTCCGGCCCGCGTGCTCGTCCTCGTGGTGCTGGCTCGGCCCCGCAGGGTGGTCCGGCGCTCCCACCACCACGATCCGCCCGCGCACGTCGAGCACGTCCACGGGCGTCCGGTAGAGCGCGCTCAGGTTCTCCGACGTCATCACCTCGGCCGGCGTGCCCAGCCGGTGCCGCCCGTCGACGATGTAGAGCACGCGGTCGACCACGTCCAGCACGGGGTTGATCTCGTGGGTGACGAACACGACGGAGGTGTCGTGCTCACGACGGCGCCGCTCGATCATGTCGCTGACGGCGCGCTGATGGCCGAGGTCGAGCGACAGGAGTGGCTCGTCGGCCAGGAGCAGCGCGGGATCGGTGGCCAGGGCCTGGGCGATCCGGACCCGCTGCTGCTCGCCGCCGGACAGCAGACCGAGCGGCGCGCCGGCGTAGGAGATTGCCCCGACCTCCGCCAGGGCCCTGTCGATCCGCCGTCGCGCCTCGGGGTTCCGCCGGCCCAGGCCCCACCGGTGGCCGTCGAGGCCCATCCCGACGAGGTCCCGGGCCCGCAGCCGCAGGGCGGCGTCCATCGACTTCTGCTGGGGCACGTAGCCGATCGCCCGGTTCCCCGTGCCCGGCGGCCGCCCCGCGACCTCCAGCGTGCCGGCGGCCAAGGGGAGCTCGCCGAGGATCGCCTTGAGCAGGGTGGACTTGCCCGCGCCGTTCGGGCCCAGGACGGCCAGAAACTCCCCTGGCGCGAGATCCAGGTCGAGGTCGCGCCAGAGCACCCGCTCCCCGAAGGCCATCGCGGCCCCGCGGGCGCGGACGACCGGACCAGCAGCCGAGGATCGCGCTGACGTCATGACGTCAGCGCCGTCGTGAGCGCATCGAGATTCGCCTTCATCCAGGTCAGGTAGTCCTTCCCTTTGGGCACGGTCTCGGTCACCGGCACGACCGGCACCGAGTGGCTCTGCGCGGCCGACTTCACCAGCTCCGTCTGGGCTCCGCTGGTCTGCGCGTTGTAGACCAGCGCCCTGACCGAACCACCGGCGAGGAGGTCCTCGGTCTGCTTCAGCACGGACGGCGGGACGTCGGTGCCGTCCTCGACGGCCTGGGCGAAGCTGCTCGGCGTCCGGTTCACGGCGCCCAGAGCCTGGAGCATGTACAGCGGCACGGGCTCGGTGACGACGACGCCGGCACCCTGGGTCCTGGCCCGCGCCGCGGTCTCCTGGGCCGTCAGCGCGTCCAGACCCTGCCGGAAGGTCAGCGCGTTGGCGCGGAAGGTGGCCGCGTCGCTCGGATCGGCGGCGCTCAGCGCGGAGACGACGGCGTCGCTCACCTTGCCGACGGACGCGAAGTCGTACCAGACGTGCTCGTTGAGCCGGCCGTTGGCCGCCTGGGCGTCGGCGGCCTTGCCGGACACGTCGACGGCGTCCACCATCCGAGCCTTCGTCCCCGACGCGGAGATCAGCTTGCCCATGAAGTCGTCGTACCCGCCGCCGTTCGTGACGACGACGTCGGCCCGGGAGATCTCCAGCTGCACGTGCGGGTTGGCCTCGTAGGAGTGCGGGTCGGCCGACGGGTCGGAGATCACCGACGTGACCCGCACCTTCGTCCCTCCGATTGCCGAGACGACGTCGCCCCATACGTTCGTGGACGCGACGACGTCGACCGCGCCCGGGGAGCCGCCCGAGGCCGACGCGGGGGACGCGGCCGAGGAGGTGCTGCCGCACGCGGCAGCCGCCAGGACCACGAGCGCGCCGGCCAGGACCGCGGCGCCACGGGTACCGCTCACGGAGACCACCGGCCTTCTGCTGGGAATGATTCTCACAATCTACCGTAATGGGAATCGTTCCCGCCAGCGGATCCGCGGGGCCGGATGCGGCGGGGTCGCCGATGCCGGCCATGGACGCCGTGAGCACCGCGTTCGCGTCCACCGGGGAGCCGTACCGGGCGGTCATTCCAACGGGTGGCCCGTGTCCGGCGGAGCCCCGCGTCCGGGCAGACTGGCGCCGCGGCCGGGCACGGGGGCCGGCCCGGAGGAGGTGCGGAGTCGATGGCGGACACGAAGGCGGACACGATCGCGGACGCGATGCCGGGCGGGATGGCTTCCGTCTCGATCATCATGCGCACGCGCGACCGGCCACTGCTGCTGCGGCGCGCGCTCGCCGATGTGTGCGCGCAGACCTACCAGGACTGGCGGCTCGTCGTCGTCGACGACGGAGGGGACGCCGACGAGGTGGACCGGCTCGTCGCCGGGCAGCACGGGATGGCCGGCCGGGTCACGGTGCTGCACAACGCCGACGCCCATGGCCGCGCGGTCTCGTGGAATCAGGGGGTCGAGGCCGGGAAGTCCCGCTACCTGGCGGTCCACGACGACGACGACACGTGGCATCCGTCGTTCCTCGCCCGGACCGTCGCCCACCTGGACGCGACGGACGACGCGGCCGTCGCCGTCCGCACCGAGATCGTCTACGAGCACGTCGAGGGCGACGAGATCGTGGAGCACGCGCGCGAGGTGTTCTTCCCGGACCTCCGCGCCGTCACGCTGTTCGACCTGGTGCGGACCAATCGGGTCGTGCCGATCGCGATGCTCTATCGGCGGTCGGTGCACGAGGGCATCGGCCCCGTCCGCGAGGACCTGCCGGTGGTCGAGGACTGGGAGTTCAACCTCCGGCTCGCCGCCGCCCACACCATCGGCTTCCTGGACGGGGAGGCGCTCGCCTTCTGGCACCAGCGCCGGGCGGCAGACGGCAGCCTGGCGAACAGCGTCATCGGGCTCCACGGAGAGCACCGCACCGGCGACCTGAAGGTCCGCAACGAGGCACTGAAGGAACACGTCGCACGGCACGGCCTCGGCGGCCTGCTGTACCTGACGCAGTACGTCCAGCAGGAGTTCGACCACGTCCACGGCCGGTTCGCGGTCGGGGAGGACCTCACGCGGGAGGCCCTGCGGGTCCTCGCCCACCAGGGCGAGCTCCTGCAGCGGCAGGAGTCGCTGCTCCGGCAGCAGGAGCAGCGTCTCGCCCGGCTGGAGCGCTCGGTGTCCGACGCGAGCCTGGTGGCGCTGGTCCGCCGCCGCTACCGCCGGCTGAAAGGCTCCCGCACCGGCTGATCCCCCGGGAGGGCGCCCCGGATCAGCGGCTGCCGCCGTCGCGCTGGGTGGCCGTGAAGGTCAAGCTCAACGCACTGGACTGCCCCCTGAAGGCGTCCCCGGCCGAGGCGGGCACGCCGAGGGTGACCGCGAGGTGGTCGGTCGAGCCGGCCGTGAGCCCGAACGGATCGGCCAGGTCCGCCGTCCGGACCGCCGGCCCGGGGGCGAGCACGGTGCGCTGGGCGCCGGAGCAGGTGCCGTCCGCGGCCCAGGCGACGGAGCAGGACTCCACGCTCATCTGCAGGCCGTTGGCCGGATCGCTGTCCAGGATGCTCGACGTCGTCGCGA
>JAODNJ010000123.1 GCA_025465155.1 Frankiales bacterium | reverse complement strand
CGTGGCTCTGGCGCTCTACCGCAAGTACCGCCCGGCGACCTTTGCCGAGGTGGTCGGTCAGGAGCACGTCACCACGCCCCTGATGAACGCCGTCGACAACGGGCGGATCAACCACGCGTACCTGTTCAGCGGGCCGCGTGGCTGCGGGAAGACGTCGTCGGCGCGGATCCTCGCCCGCTCGCTGAACTGTGAGCAGGGGCCGACATCGACCCCCTGCGGTGTCTGCACCTCCTGCGTCTCGCTGGCCCCCGACGGGCCCGGCTCGATCGACGTCATGGAGATCGACGCGGCCAGCCACGGTGGTGTCGACGACGCCCGCGACCTGCGCGAGAAGGCGTTCTTCGCCCCGGTCAACAGCCGCTACAAGGTCTACATCGTCGACGAGGCGCACATGGTGACCACGCAGGGATTCAACGCCCTGCTCAAGGTGGTCGAGGAGCCGCCGGAGTTCCTCGTGTTCGTCTTCGCGACGACGGAGCCGGAGAAGGTCCTCTCCACCATCCGCTCGCGCACCCACCACTACCCGTTCCGGCTGGTACCGCCGGCGACCCTGCGCGGCCTGCTCGAGAAGACCTGCGCCGCCGAGGGCGTCCAGGTCGAGCCCACGGTCTTCCCGCTGGTCGTGCGGGCCGGCGGCGGCTCGGTCCGCGACTCGCTGTCGATCCTCGACCAGCTGCTGGCGGGGGCCGGGCCCGAGGGCGTCACGTACCGGACGGCGGTCGGCCTGCTCGGCGTCACCGACGACGCGCTGCTCGACGAGGCCATCGATGCGCTCGCCGCGTCCGACGCGCCGGGTGTCTTCCGCGCCGTCGACCGCGTGGTCGAGGCCGGCCACGACCCGCGCCGATTCGCCACCGACCTGCTCGACCGGATGCGCGACCTCATCGTGCTGGACGCGGTGCCCGACGCCGGCAGCAAAGGCCTGATCGACTGCCCCGCCGACCGGCTGGACCTGATGAGCTCCCAGGCCCAGGCGCTGGGCTCGGCCACGCTCTCCCGGATGGCCGACACGGTGCACGAGGGCCTCACCGAGATGCGAGGGACGACGGCGCCTCGTCTGTTGCTCGAGCTGGTGTGTGCCCGGATGCTGTTGCCGGCCACCGACGGCTCGGCCGCGGCCACGCTCCAGCGCCTGGAGCGCCTCGAGCGCCGGATGTCCATCGCCGGCGACCACGCCGGCAGGCCGGTCGCCGAGGCGCCGGCCGAGGCCGCGGTCACTCGCGAAGCGCCGGTCCGCGAGACGCCGGCGCCGTCCTCGCCCCCCGCCGAGCCCCCCGCCGAGCCCCCCGCCGAGCCCCCCGCCGGGCCCCCCGCCGAGCCCCCCGCCGAGCCCGAGCCCGCGGCCGGTCGGCCGGCTCCCGGGGGTGCACGGCCCACGTACGTCCGCCCGTCGCAGCGGGCCACCGAGCCACCCAGCCCTCCCGCGGCGGTCGCGGCGGCACCCGCCCCGGCCGACGACGGCTGGCCGGAGACGGTGCCTCCCGGTTCCGGTGCTGCGCACCGCCCGGCCGCCGATCCCGCCGCGCCGCCCGCCGAGGCCGCCCGCCCGCCCGCTCCCGCCACCGCCGGGGAAGCCGACATCCCCCTGCCGCCCGAGCCGAGCGACGACGAGGACTGGCCGCACCCTGCCCCGCCGCGCGCCGCCGCGGAATCGGCCCCGGCGCCCCGCGGCGCGGAGCCGGCGCCGGTCGTGACGGCCGACCCACCGGAGGCCGGGGGCGACGGTGGACTGACCACCGCCGACGTCCGCCGCATGTGGCCGGAGTTGCTCGCCGTCGTCAAGCGGCACAAGCGCACCACCGAGGCCCTGCTCAAGAACGCGCAGGTGCACGAGCTGCGCGCCGGCGTCCTGACCCTGTCCACGGCGTCACCGGCCCTGGCCCGGCGGCTCGGTGACGACCTGAACAGGGACGTGCTCCGCGAGGCGCTCAACGAGCTGCTCGGCGTCCGCTGGAAGGTGGAGGCCGTCGTCGAGGGCGGCGGCCAGGCGGCCGCCTCCGGTCGGCCGGGCGGGCCGTCCAGCGGGCCCGACGTCGCCCGGCAGGCAGCGGAGGCCGCCGAGGCTGCGGAGGCGCGGGAGATCGTGGCCCAGCGCGCGGCCGAGACGTCCGCGGGGGTGCAGGTCGACGACTCGCCCGCCGTGGATCCGGAGCAGGCGGCGCTGTCCCTCCTGCGCGCTCAGCTCGGGGCGCGCCCCATCGACAGCTGATCCCGGCCTCGACATCGGGTGTCCTGTCCCCGCGGCGGCCTACGCTCGGTGCATGTTCCCCGGAGGCCAGCCTGACATGGCGCAGATCCTGCAGCAGGCCCAGCAGATGCAGAAGCAGATGGAGGCCGCCCAGGAGGAGCTGGCGCAGACCGAGGTCACCGGCACCGCCGGCGGCGGGCTGGTGTCGGCGACCATGACCGGGAGCGGTGAGCTCACCGCGCTGACGATCGCGCCGGCCGCCGTCGACCCCGACGACCTGGAGACGCTGCAGGACCTCGTCGTCGCCGCGGTCCGCGACGCCCGGCGCGCGGCCGACGAGCTGGCCTCCACACGCATGGGTCCGTTGGCCGGGGGCCTCGGGCTGCCCGGCCTGTAGAGCCCGCCGCCCCCACCCGACTTCCCCCACTTCCCCGAGGAATCCACTGTGTACGAGGGTGCCGTCCAGGACCTCATCGACGAGCTCGGCCGGTTGCCCGGCGTCGGGCCGAAGAGCGCCCAGCGCATCGCGTTCCACCTGCTCGCCGCCGAGTCCGCCGACGTCGTCCGGCTGGTCGCCGCCCTCACGCGCGTGCAGGAGGAGGTCCGCTTCTGCTCGACCTGCTACAACGTCGCCGAGGGGGAGCAGTGCCGGATCTGCCGTGACCCCCGGCGTTCCGACGACGTCATCTGCGTCGTCGAGGAGCCGAAGGACGTCGTCGCCGTCGAGCGCACCCGGGAGTTCCGCGGCCGCTACCACGTGCTGGGCGGCGCGATCAGCCCGATCGAGGGCGTCGGCCCCGACGACCTCCGGGTCAAGGAGCTCATGACCCGGCTGATGAACGGCGCCGTGACCGAGCTGATCATCGCGACCGATCCCAACCTCGAGGGCGAGGCGACGGCGGCCTACCTGGCCCGGCTGGTCTCCCCGCTCGGGCTCGCGGTCTCGCGGCTGGCCAGCGGCCTCCCCGTCGGCGGCGACCTGGAGTACGCCGACGAGGTGACGCTCGGGCGGGCGTTCGAGGGCCGCCGCCGCATCGACGCCTGACGAACGGAGGTCCCTGTGCGCCGCCTGACCGTGGTCCTCGGCCTGATGGCCGTGCTGCTCGGGGTGGGGGCCGCCCCCGCGCTCGCCGAGCCGCCCGCCAGGGTGAGCAGCCAGATCACCGACTCCGCCGGCGCGCTCACGGGTGGCGACGAGCAGAAGATCCAGAACGCGCTCACCAGCCTGCGGGACCGTGAGGGCATCCGGCTGTTCGTCGTCTTCGTCCGGGGCTTCGACGGGCTCGACGGCGGGATCTGGGCGGGGCAGACGGCGCGGCGCACGGGCCTCGGCAGCAAGGACGCCCTGCTCGCGGTCGCGGTGCAGGAGAGGCACTACGGCATCCACCGCGGCGGCCAGGTTCCGGTGGACCGGATCCGCGGCGTCGAGGGCGACGTGAAGAACGCACTGGGCAGGGGCGAATGGGCGAACGCCACCGTCATCCTCGCCGACGGCCTGGGCGCCCGAAGTGGCTCGGCCCGTAGCGGATCCGGGCTCAGCTCCGGCGCCGTGACCGCGATCGTGCTCGTCGTCCTGCTGGCGGTCGGTGCGGGCAGCTACCTGTTCTTCCGGTTCCGACGGCGTCGAGGGGACAAGGCGCTGCCACCCGGGCAGCAGCCGGCGCCGCGGGAGGGCCCACCGGATCCGTACGCGGGCACACCCACGGACGAGCTCAACGGCCGTGCCAGCTCGGCCCTGCTCGACGTCGACGAGAAGGTCCGCACGGCGCAGGTCGGGCTCGACTACGCGCGCTCCTATTACGGCGACGACGCCGTCCCCGGATACGGACAGGCGTTGGCACAGTCGCGCGACGAGCTGGCCAGAGCGTTCACCATCCGCCAGCTCCTCGACGACGACGTCCCCGAGGACGAGCCGACGACGCGCCGGATGCTGGCCGACCTGCTGCGGCTGACCGGTGACGCCGACGCGCGGCTGGAGGCCCAGTCGGCCGCCGTCGACGCCCTGCGTGAGCGGGAGCGCACCGCGCCGGAGGCGATCGAGTCGCTGCAGCGGCGGATATCCGACCTGCAACAGCGGCTGCCCCAGGAGCAGCGGCGGCTGGCCGATCTGGGCGGCCGGTACGCGCCCACGGCGCTGAGTGCGGTGCTGGACAACGTCGGCCAGGCCGGCGTGCGGCTCGCGGCCGCGCAGCAGGCCGTGGATGAGGCGCGTCAGGAGCAGCAGGCGGGCCGGGCCGGGCGCTCGGTGGGCCGGCTGCTGCCGGCGGAGCAGGCGGTCGCCCAGAGCGCCACACTGCTGGACGCGATCGACCGGCTGGCCGGTGACCTGGCCGCGGCCGAGCAACGGGTCGCGGCCGCCCGGGCCGACACGGAGGCCGACCTGGCGGAGGCCCGGTCGATGACGGGCCCGGACGACCGCAGCGGCCTGCAGCCGCAGGTCGCCCGCGCTCAGGCGGCACTGGCTGCGGCCGACGCCGCCCTGCGTCCCACGGACGGCGGCCGGCCCGACCCGCTGGAGGCGCTGCGCCGGATCGAGCAGGCCGACGGCGAGCTGCGCGAGGTCCTCCGGCACGCCCGGGACGCCCAGACGCAGGCCCGCAAGGCCGCCGGGGCGCTGGATCAGGCGATGCTCGGCGCCCGCTCGTCGGTCGCCGCGGCCGGCGACTTCATCAGCACCCGCCGCGGCGCGGTCGGCAGCCAGGCCCGTACCCGGCTGGCCGAGGCGCAGCGACACCTCGACGCCGCCGCCGGCCAGGCGTCCCGCGACCCTGTCGCAGCGCTGCAGGAGGCGCAGCGCGCCGACCAGCTCGCCCAGTACGCCCTCCAGCTCGCCCAGGGTGACGTGGAGCAGTGGTCGCAGCAGACCGGTTACGGCGGTGGGTACGGCGGCTACGGCGGGGGATTCGGCGGGGGTGGCTACGGCCCGGGCTGGGGTGGCGGCTACGGCCGCGGTGGCGGTTCCGGCCTCGGCTGGGGCCTGGGCGGACTGCTCCTCGGGG
This sequence comes from Frankiales bacterium, assembly GCA_025465155.1. Classification (GTDB taxonomy): domain Bacteria; phylum Actinomycetota; class Actinomycetes; order Mycobacteriales; family Geodermatophilaceae; genus Geodermatophilus. Next base: position 9,067 of record JAODNJ010000123.1, on the reverse strand, counting down.
GGCTGCTCTTCGGCGACCATGACAACGACGGTGGCGGCTGGGGGGCCGGCGGCGGGGACTGGGGCGGCGGCGGCAGCGACTTCGGTGGCGATTTCGGCGGCGGTGGCGACAGCGGCGGGAGCTTCTGAGCGCCGCACCCGGACGACGGCCGCGCGGCACGCCGACGGCCGGGTGGTTCAGCTCCCGAGCTGGCCGTACGCGTGCTCGGGGGAGAACCGGACGACGCGGCGGCGGTCGCGGACCATGGCCGCCCGGTAGTCGTCCCAGTCGGGGTGCTCGCCGTTGGCGCCGCGGTAGTACGTGATCAGCTCCTCGACGGTCGAGTCGCGCGGGTCGGCCGCCACGGGGCTGAGCTCGGCGGTCCCCTCGACCACGACCCAGGTCCAGAAGTCCGCGCTGGTCACGTGCAGGGCGACCCGCGGATCGGCCTCGAGGTTGCGGGTCTTGGCGCGGTCGGCGGTCACCGACACCCGGATCAGGCCGTGGTCCGTGCCGGTCTCGTAGGCGTACCCGACATTGGACAGCTGCGGCCGGCCGTCCCGCTTGATCGTGGCGAGGACGCCCCACCGGTTCTCGGCGACGAAGGCCAGCATGCGGGGGTCCGGGGTCGCGGTCATGGGGAGAGCCTTCACCGGCGCCCGGCGGCCCGTCCAGCGGGGCGGTCGGGGCCGGCCGGGGCCACTCGATGCGTGCCCGTTCCCGGCGCCCGCCACCGGAAAGAGTTCGGCGTCGGCCGGTCACGACCGCATAACACAACCGGTCCGTCCCTGCTGCCAGCGAAAAACTCTGTGCTAGGCATTGATCTGCCATTGGCCGACAGCGAGCCGGGCGGCCTTCCTGGCCGCGGCCCGCCCCTGCAGATCGAGGTAGCAAGTGAGATCCGTTCCGAGCGGCGGCCGGCGTCTGCTGGCCGCGACCGCGGGCGTCACGGCGGCGGCCCTGGCGCTGACCGCCTGTGGGGGCGGCACCAACAACGGCAGCGGGGGCTCGAGCGGCGGCGGGACGCTGACCATCGGGACCAGCGACAAGATCACTACGATCGACCCGGCGGGCTCGTACGACAACGGCTCGTTCGCCGTGGAGTACCAGATCTACCCGTTCCTGCTCAACACCCCGTACGGCAGCCCCGACGTCAAGCCCGACATCGCCACGTCGGCCTCGTTCACATCGCCGACGGAGTACACGGTCAAGCTGAAGTCCGGCCTGAAGTTCGCCAACGGCCACGACCTCACGTCCTCGGACGTGAAGTTCAGCTTCGACCGGATGCTGAAGATCAACGACGCGAACGGCCCCGCCTCGCTCCTGGCGAACCTGGCCAGCACCGACGCGACGGACCCGACGACGGTCGTCTTCCACCTGAAGAACGGCAACGACCAGACGTTCCCGCAGATCCTGTCCACCCCGGCCGCGTCCATCGTGGACGAGCAGGTGCTCTCGCCGACCGCCCTCACGCCCGACGCCGACATCGTCAAGGGCAACGCGTTCGCCGGGCCGTACACGCTCACGCACTACCAGATCAACAGCCTGCTCTCGTACCAGGCCAACCCGAACTACCAGGGCATGCTGGGTGCACCGAAGACGAAGAACATCAACGTCAAGTACTACGCGGACGCGTCCAACCTCAAGCTGGACATCCAGCAGGGCAACATCGACGTGGCGTTCCGCAGCCTCGCGGCCAGCGACGTCGCCGACCTGCGCAAAAACAGCAACGTGAAGGTCGTCGACGGCCCCGGCGGCGAGATCCGCTACATGGTCTTCAACTTCAACACGATGCCCTACGGCGCGAAGACGCCCCAGGCGGACCCGAACAAGGCGCTCGCCGTCCGCAAGGCCGTCGCGGACCTGATCGATCGCAAGCAGATCGCCGACCAGGTCTTCAAGAACACCTACACCCCGCTGTACTCCTACGTCCCGAACGGCCTGACCGGCGCGACCACCGTCCTCAAGGACAAGTACGGCGACGGGTCCGGCGGTCCGAGCGCGGACAAGGCCAAGCAGGCGCTCGCCGCGGCGGGGGTCACCACCCCCGTGCAGCTCTCGCTGCAGTACACGACCGACCACTACGGCCCGTCGTCCGGTGACGAGTACGCGCTGATCAAGGACCAGCTGGAGTCCAGCGGTCTGTTCCAGGTGAAGCTGCAGTCCACCGAGTACGTCCAGTACTCGAAGGACCGCGTCGCCGACGTCTACCCGGCCTACCAGCTCGGCTGGTTCCCGGACTTCTCCGACGCCGACAACTACCTGACGCCGTTCTTCCTGAACACGGCCGACACGAAGACGTTCCTCGCCAACCACTACGACAACCCGGCGATCGACCAGCTGATCCAGAAGGAGGCGACCACCACGGACGCCACCGCCCGGAAGTCGGTCATCGAGCAGATCCAGGCTGCGGAGGCCGACGACCTGTCGACCGTCCCGTTCCTGCAGGGTGCCCAGGTGGCGGTCGTCGGCAAGAACGTCACCGGCGCGGACAGGACGCTCGACGCGTCGTTCAAGTTCCGCTACGGCGTCCTCGCCAAGGGCTGAGCCGGCCACGCTGCGCCGGAGGTAGCTCCACCGTCGGGCCCCGGGGACTCGCCGCGCGCGCGGTTCCCGGGGCCCGGTTCGTGGCGGCGGGGCCCCGGCGCATCCTTGTGCCGCAGCCGTGCACGGCTGTTCCCAGTAGTCCGCACGCCAGGCGTGCACTTCCCGGGCGGGAGACATGACCACCACCACGAGTGAGCTGACCGGCGACCTCGAGCAGGACGACGGCGTCCAGCCGCCGGGCAGACGGTCGCGCAGGGGTGGCGGAGGCGGGCTCGGGAGCTACCTCGTCGTCCGCTTCCTGCTCATCTTCCCGACGATCTTCATCCTGGTGACGACGGTGTTCTTCCTCATGCGCTCGACGGGCGACCCGATCACCGCGGCGCTCGGCGGCCGGCTGCCCCCCGACCAGTTGCAGCAGCGCATCCACCAGGCCGGCTATGACCGACCGCTGATCGCCCAGTACGTCGACTACCTCGGCGGTCTCCTGCACGGCGACTTCGGCACCACGATCAGCGACCACCGCCCGGTGCTGGAGGTACTGACCACGTTCGGCACGGCCACGCTCGAGCTCGCCGTCTACGCCCTGATCGTGGCGCTCGTCGTGGGGATCCCGCTGGGCCGGCTGGCCGCCCGCTCGCGGGACAAGGTGCCGGACGCCGTCCTCCGCGTCTTCGCGATCTTCTGCTACGCGACGCCGGTCTTCTTCGCCGGCCTCCTGCTCAAGCTCGTCTTCTCCGTCTCCCTGGGCTGGCTGCCGGTCGCCGGACGCGCCTCGACCGGAACCGACATCGAACTCCAGACGCTGCCCCACCCCACCGGGATCTACCTCATCGACGCCCTGCAGACCGGCGACGGCAACGCGGTCTGGGACGTCGCCAAGCACGCGATCCTTCCTGCGGTTGCGCTCGGGCTGCTGACCGGCGGCATCTTCCTGCGGCTGGTCCGCACCAACGTCATCGGGACCTTCGGCTCGGGATACGTCGAGGCGGCCCGCTCCCGCGGCGTGCGGGAACGGCGGCTGCTGCGCAAGCACGCCTATCGCCCGGCGCTGATCCCGATCATCACGGTGATCGGGTTGCAGATCGCCCTGCTCCTCGCCGGCGCCGTGCTCACGGAGACGACCTTCGAGTGGAGAGGGCTCGGCTTCCAGCTCTACAGCTATCTGCAGCAGCGCGACTTCGTGGCCGTGCAGGGGATCGTCATGCTGCTGGCGGTGATCGTCGCGGTCACCAACTTCGTCGTCGACATCGTCGCCGCGCTCATCGACCCCCGGGTGAGGTACTGAGATGGCCACCGCGACCTCGGCCCCGGCCCCCGCAGGCGGTCCGGCCGACCCGGAGCGTCGTCGTCGCACGTGGCGGCGGCTGCCCGTCGTCCGCCAGTTGCGGCAGAGCGTCGGCCTCCAGCGCGGCATGCTCGTCGCCGGTCTCGTCCTCACCGGCATCCTGGTCCTCGCGGCCGTCTTCGCCCCGCTGCTGGCGCCGTACGGTTACGGCCAGCTGCGCGACGCCCAGGGGCCGTTCGGCGCGCAACTGCACCCCTCCGGGAAGCACTGGCTGGGCACGACGGTCGGTGGCTACGACGTCTTCTCCCGGGTCGTCTACGGCACCCGGACCGCATTGCTGGTCATCGTCATCGCGGTGCTGCTGTCCATCGTCGCCGGCGTGCTGCTCGGCCTCGTGTCCGGCTACTTCGGCGGCTGGCTGGACCGGGTCCTGGTGGTGATCGCGGACGCCATCTACGCCTTCCCGTCCCTGCTGCTCGCCATCGTCATGGCGATCGTCATCAGCGGCGGCCAGTCGAGCCTCGTCGGCGGCATTCTGGCGGCGGCGATCGCGGTGACCGTCGTCTTCATCCCGCAGTACTTCCGGGTGGTTCGTGCGGAGACGGTGCGGATCAAGGCGGAGGCGTTCGTCGAGTCCGCGCGGGTGATCGGGGCGAGCAACTGGCGGATCATGACCAGGCACGTGCTCCGCAACGCCACGCGCACGCTGCCGCTGATCCTCACACTCAACGCCTCCGAGGCCATCCTGACCCTCGCCGGCCTGGGCTTCCTCGGCGTCGGGATCCAGCCCACCGCTGCCGCCGAATGGGGCTTCGACCTCAACCGGTCGGTCGTCGACGTGACCAACGGCATCTGGTGGACGTCGGTCTTCCCCGGTGTCGCGATCGTGCTCACCGTCCTCGGCCTGACCCTGGTCGGGGAGAGCCTCAACGACCTCGCCGACCCGCGGCTGCGCAGCCGGCGGCGGGCGGCCGACGAGCCCCCGCCACCCGGGGCCGTCGAGCCCGGCGGCGTACTGATCGCCGACGCGGTGGAAGGAGTGGTGGCGTGAGCGTCATGGACCGTCGGTCGAGCGTCGTCGACATCCGCGATCTCGCGGTCTCGTTCGCCACGGACGCGGGCACGGTCGACGCGGTCGAAGGGGTCAGCCTCGCCGTCGAGGCCGGGGAGGTCCTCGCGATCGTCGGGGAGAGCGGCAGCGGCAAGACGGTGACCGCCCGGAGCATCCTCAAGCTGCTGCCGGAGACGGCGCGGACCCGCGGGGCGATCCTGCTGACCCCTCGCGAGGGGGGCAAGCCCCGTGACGTCGTCTCGGTCTCCGGAGCCGAACTGCGTGACCTGCGGGGTCAGGACGCCGCCATGGTGTTCCAGGAGCCCTCGACCGCGCTCAACCCGGTCTACACCGTCGGCTGGCAGATCGCGGAGGGGCTGCGGGCCCACGGGAAGGTGAGCCGGGCGCAGGCGCGGGAGAAGGCGATCGACGTCCTGCGGCGGGTCGGCATCCCCGATCCCGAGCACCGCGTCGACCACTACCCGCACCAGTTCTCCGGCGGGCAGAAGCAGCGCATCGTCATCGCGCAGGCGCTGGTCCTCGACCCCGGCGTCATCATCGCCGACGAGCCGACCACCGCTCTCGACGTCACGGTCCAGGCGGAGATCCTCGACCTGCTGCGCCGCTGCCGCGACGAGTTCGGGACGGCGATCGTGCTGATCACCCACAACATGGGCGTGGTCGCCGACCTCGCCGACCGGGTGGCGGTCATGTACGAAGGCCGGATCGTCGAGCAGGCCGAGGTCCGCACGCTGTTCTCGGCGCCGCAGGAGGAATACACCCGCCAGTTGCTGGCCTCGGTGCCGCGGTTGGGGCAGGGGACGGCGCACGCGCGCGAGCGGGCCGAGCGGCGGCCGGAGGGCTGGGCGGAGTCGACGCCGGTCGTCGAGGCCCGTGACCTCCGGATCGTCTACCCGGGCCGGCTGCGCAAGCCCGACTTCGTCGCCGTGGACGGCGTCAGCTTCGCCATCCGCCCCGGCGAGGTCCTCGGCCTGGTGGGGGAGAGCGGCAGCGGCAAGACCACCATCGGCCGCGCCATCGCAGGGCTGACCAGGGTGACCGACGGCTCGCTGCGGGTCCTCGGGACCGAGATGAACGGCGTGAAGGAACGGTCCTTCCGGCCGGTGCGCGAGCGGATCGGTTTCGTCTTCCAGGATCCCGCGACGAGCTTCAACCCGCTGCTGTCGATCACCGAGTGCGTGGCCGAGCCGCTGATCGTCCACGGCCGGGCCAAGGACCTCGCCGGGGCCCGGCAGCGGGTCGACGACCTGCTCGAGTCGGTTCAGCTGCCGCGCTCCTACGGCGCCCGCTATCCGCACGAGCTGTCGGGCGGTCAGCGTCAGCGGGCCAGCCTCGCGCGGGCGCTGGCGCTGTTCCCCGAGCTGCTGATAGCCGACGAGCCGACCTCCGCGCTCGACGTGTCGGTGCAGGCGAAGGTGCTCGAGCTGTTCGACGACCTGCAGAAGGAGCTGGGCTTCGCGGCACTGTTCATCAGCCACGACCTCGCCGTCGTCGACCTGCTGGCCGACCGCATCGCGGTGCTCTACCGCGGCCGGCTGGTCGAGGAGGGGACCGGCGCCGAGGTGCTGGGGGCGCCGCAGCATCCCTACACGCGGCGGCTGCTCGCGTCCCTGCCCGTGCCGGACCCCGACGAGCAGGCCCGCCGCCGGCGCCAGTGGGAGCAGCTGCGCAGCTCCTGACCGGGTGGCCCCTCAGCGCTCGCGGCCGCGGGGCTTGAGGGGGAGAGGGGGCAGCGGTGGCGCAGGCTGGCGCGGGCCGTCGTAGCCGTCGACGTCGCCGAAACGAGGGTCCTCGTCGGCCCACTGCTCGGTGTACCGCGCGATCTCCTCACCGGTTCGGCCGACGAAGTTCCACCACATGACCAGCCGCTCCTCGAACGGCTCGCCCCCGAGCAGCAGCAGTCGGGCGGCCTCCGGGGCCCGCAGGCGCACCGACCGGCGGCCGGTCCCGAGGTACAGCATGGCGCCGCGGTCCAGCGGCACGTCCTCCACCTCGGCGGAGCCGGAGGCGGCCAGCACCGCGTACTCGAAGTCCTGCTCCAGCGGCACCTCGACGGAGGATCCCGCCGCGAGGTCGAGGTCCGTGCCCATCAGTGCCGAGTAGGCGGTGCCGGGGGACGTCGCGCCGCCGAACGAGCCCATGAGCACGGTGGCGGTCAGGCCGTCGGAGGTGAACCCGGGCAGCCGCGCGTGGTGCTCGAACGCCGGCGCGGTCTCCCGGTGCGCCTCCGGCAGCGCCACCCACAGCTGGGCACCGTGCAGGTAACGCGGGTGGGTCACCGGCGACTGCTCGGAGTGGGCGATGCCGTGCCCGGCCGTCATGAGGGCCAGCTCGCCCGGCCGGAAGCGGACATCGCTGCCGAGTGAGTCGCGGTGGTGCACCTCGCCCTCGAGCAGCCAGGAGACGGTCTGCAGGCCGGTGTGCGGGTGCGGCGGCACCTGCATGCCGGATGACGAGGTGACGTCGTCCGGCCCGTAGTGGTCGACGAAGGCCCAGGCCCCCACGAGCCGCCGCCCCAGGGTCGGCAGCAGCCGGCGCACGCGGGTGCGCTCGCCGAGCGAGACCTCCTTGCCGGGCAGCAGGTCCAGCGCGGGGCCGGAGGAGACCTGCTCCGTCCCGCCGAGTTCCTGCGGGACGGGGCGGCGGTCGACGTTGCTCATCGCGACTCCAGGGTGCGGGGTGCCGTCAGTGTCGGGGCAGGATCCCGAAGCCGCACAGGGCCGCCCGGGAGCCGCTTCTCCACGCGGCTCAGGCCTCCGGCGCCGGCTCGTCCTGACGGGTCTCGCCGCGGACGGCGTCGTGCGGGACGTGCTGGGCGGGGATGCTGCCGAGCCGGCCGGCCTGGTAGTCGGTGAAGGCGTCGAGCACCTCTTGCCGGGTGTTCATCACGAACGGGCCGTACATGGCGACCGGCTCCCGGATGGGCGCTCCGCCGAGGATGACCACGTCCAGCGAGGGCGTCCGCGACTCCTGCCGGACGGCGCCGTTGACGGTGACCGTGTCGCCCGGGCCGAGGACGGCGAGCTGGCCGGTGCGCACCGGGGCGCCGTCGATGCCGACCGTGCCGGCGCCCGAGAGGACGTAGACCAGCGCGTTGAAGTCGGGCTGCCACGGCAGGTCGAGCGTGGCGCCGGGGGCGATGGTCGCGTGCACCATGGCCATCGGCGTGTAGGTGCTGCCGGGCCCGCGCCGGCCGGCGATGTCACCGGCGATGACCCGCAGGAAGGCGCCGGCGTCCGCACTGGCCAGCAGGACCGACTCGTCGGCGCGCAGGTCCTGGTAGCGCGGCTCCACCCACTTCTGCGCCTTCGGCAGGTTCACCCACAGCTGCAGGCCGTGGAAGAGACCGCCGCTGACGACGAGATGCTCCGGCGGCCGCTCGATGTGCAGCACGCCGCCACCCGCCGTCATCCACTGGGTGTCGCCGTTGCTGATCGTCCCGCCGCCGCCGTGCGAGTCGGCGTGCTCGAATGTGCCGTCGATGATGTAGGTGACCGTCTCGAAGCCGCGATGGGGATGCCAGGGGGTGCCCTTGGGCTCGCCCGGCGCGTACTCGACCTCGCCCATCTGATCCATGTGGATGAACGGGTCGAGGTCGCGGAGGTCCACGCCGGCGAAGGCCCGGCGGACCGGGAAGCCCTCGCCCTCCAGTCCGGACGGCGCGGTGGTGACCGACCGGGTGCGCCGGCGGACCGTCCGGGGCGCAGGCGCCGGGATGCGGGGGAGTGCGGTGGTGTCCTCGACGGTCACGGCGGGCATGCCGGCCTCCTGGGTTGAGAGTTCAACTAGTGGTGCACTCTAGCGCGGGACTCTGTCCGAATGTTCCCGCGATCATCGGCGAATGGCTGCCCTCGTCGGCGTGGCGGCCGGCCACTCGCCGATGATCAACGCGGGCGAGAAGCACCCGTTACGGCCACCGGCAGCACGTCGTTGCCGCCGACCCTTCCCACCGGACTCGCGGTTGGCTTGGCGCCGACCTGTACCCGCGACGCAGCAGTTCGCGTCCCGGCGCCCGGCGGCCCGGCGTCCCGGTCGCGTGCGCCAGTTTCCCGCGCGAGGCGGCAGAGTGCGGGCAGGCGATACTGGAACCCCATGACCCAGCTCCCGCCGTACGGCTCGTCCCGATGAGCGCGCCGCTCAACCTGGTCAACCTGGAACGGGTCTCCAAGGCGCACGGGACGACC
>JAODNJ010000585.1 GCA_025465155.1 Frankiales bacterium | reverse complement strand
TTAAGTCATCTTGCTGTGCGGGCGTCAGAAGCCCCTTCTGGCCGTAGAGGGAGTCAAAGGGGGCCAACCAGATGCCAGGCGCACCGGGTTTCCCGCTCCGCCCGCAGAAGTCGATTAGTTCGGATACAGCCTCGGTTTGCAGTTCCTTTACATTGACTGTACGAGCTAGCGCCAAAGCCCGCGTTAGTTGCCGAACGCCTTCGATGTCGAGAGCGCGGCTGAAATCTGTGCTTCCATTCACTTCATCCGCGAATCCGCCTCGCCGAGCGTTCTCGATATAGGACCGTGCCGCGATTAAGGCGAACTCGTGCTGACGCTTCTCTTTGGTAATGACTCGCTCTAAATCCCAGACGCAGTCGGCGTACCTAGCACGCATGATCGGGTTTTTAGTAGTCTCCGCCTCGTTCCTTCCAGTGAGCCACCGTCGCCCCATTGAGGTCCGTAACCTTCGGCACTCTAAGGATGGTTCCGTCTGCCTGGGTGAACTCCATCATCGGTGCGAAGTAGGTCTGCCACAGACTGTCCTCATCAGGCATTTCGCGGTACATGAAGGCTGAGTGCTCTGCAAGAAAAGCAGCCCAAACCTCATCGTCAAGGTCGCCATGATCTTTCCTGGCGGCACTGAGCGCATCGGCGACGGACACCTCCATGAAAGGATCTGTCCGAGACTCAAAGGACATCAAGACTGTATGTATCCAATCGGGAATGTTCACCATTAGTCCTAACAATCTGACGATCAAAGGGCCGCGATTTCAACAATCATCACACATGTCTCGGGTTTGAAAGGGCACTCGATTTCGGACTCCCCAGCTCCGTTCCCGTCAGGGATGCTCCTAGCCTGGTGCCAAATCGCCTGTGCACTCACCGAGCGTTTGATAATCACTTCCTCGTTCCCGCGAAGTCGTTTCGGAAACAGGGTGCCTCGGCCGGGGCATTCGAAAACGCCGTTTTGCGAGAACCGCATGGGATCACTTCCGAGAAGCCGACTTATGGAGGACTAGCGGCTTTGTCAAGCCTCGCGCCTTCTTACGAGCTGGCAGGTGACCCACAGGAAAATTGCGGACACGCTGAAGCAGGCTGCTAGTCCGAGCCACGGCGGCGAACCGTTGGATAGCTGCGAAACGGGATCGATGCTTGCTGTTGCGCTCATCACGTCAAAGACATTCCAACCTTTTAGCATGTGCGCTTTGTAGCTTAGAAACACAATGCTGAGAGCGCAGATGCCCACAACGGCTGCTGTGAACTCTCCCTCGAAGATCTCTGACAGCAGAAGACCAAAGGTGACGACGACCAGACCGGCCAATCCCATCACTGCACCGAAGAACAGAGCCTGCGAAAAAGGATAGGTCTGACCCACAAATCGTGACGAGGCTGAAATGAGAACAGCGGGCAATAGGCCGAGAGTGATTGTTTCCAGAATGGTGATGCAGGTCCGGATCAGAAATACGCGGGTTCTCCTGACGGGCAGTCCCAGCGTGAAGAGACCAGCGCCTGACGCGATTTCACGCGACAGGCCACCGAGTGTCAGCACAAAGGCACCCAGTATCCACGCCGCCTGAAGAGCATAGTGAAACAAACCACTCCACACGTAGGCGGAATACGCCAGAGGTTTGTCAGGAAAACGTGTGTTGTAGCGGGCAAGAAAGCTCGGGCTGGACGCTACTGCATAGATGACCACGGCGACAAGAAGAACGAGAGCCGCTGCGAAACGTGCTTGGGTCTCTCTCCAGTATCTCCAGAAGAGAGCAGCCGCGGACGATGAGAAGTTGGCGGGCACGGCTTCAGTAGTCAATGCGATCTCCATGGGAAGCCGTGAGAAGGAACAGAAGCGCGGTCAATCCCCATGCGACGGCAACAGGAATCCATGGGAAGGAACTCCATGTGATTTGCCACGGGCCTGCCATAGCGTGTCCTACATCGAAGTACTGCAACCATGTGGTGGTGTGCGAGTCGCGCTGGTTTTGCATGTAGTCCTGCAACAGCAAATAGGGAACGCCAAGCACAACGAGGGTGACGAGTAGCGAAGTGTAGTTGCCAGGCACGAGCGAATAACAAAGATTTCCCAGTGCGATCAGGATCAACCCTGCCGCGATCATCAGAATGGTATGCAGGATGAGCTGGCTCAACGAGTAGTCCTGGTGGATGACTTTCGAGCCGATCACCACCACGATTACTGCGAATGACGCCACGGCGACTGCTTCGATCAATGCCATGGCGAGCCGCGAGAACAACCATCGGCGCCGGCTTACCGGAAGCCCCAAACTGAAGAGCACGGCGCCATTGCTTCTCTCTCGAACCAGGCCTCCGAATGCAAATAGCAAGGCAAAGAGTGACCAGACCTGCTGAAGGTAGTTGTCGTACAGATAGTGCCAGAGATACCAGCTGAAGTGCTGGATGCCTAAGGGCATCCACGCGAAGTGGTAGCCCATGGGGTTTGAGAGTTCGCGGGACCACATAGTCACCAGCCACGCGTGCTGTTGAAGGTAGAACGTGCAGACGATAGTGACCGCGATCAACCCGGCGAAGAAGCGCATCCTTGTTTCGACCCACGCTTTATAGAGCAGCATTTTCATGAGCGGACCTTCACCTTCTCAAGAAAGACCTCTTTCAGCGTGAGTTGCAGGACGTCCACGTCTGCGGCCCTCAACATGCGAACGTGCTTCAGAATGGAATCTAGATGGTCATTCGCGACGAGGGAGACTGTTCGCCCTTCGATGCATGCGCGCTCGATGCCGGGCAGTCTGAAATCACGCTCTTCAACGGGCTCCGGGAACACCGCGTGAATGTGTTTGTACGTTTCTTTGACTTCGTCAATAGGAGCGTCTAGAACCATTTGGCCCCGGTTGATCATCAGCACGTGATCGGCGATCTGCTCAACTTCGGCGATCTGGTGAGAGGAAAAGAACACAGTCGTTCCCTGCGCGGCGAGTGAGACGACGATTTCGAGCACTTCTTCGATCGCGACGGGATCGAGGCCTTCAGTGGGCTCATCTAGAATGAGGAGTCTGCTTCCGCGAGCGAAGCCCAGGAGAAGCGCCAGCTTGGTACGCATACCCTTTGAAAGCTGCCGAACCTTGCGATCGAG
>JAODNJ010000096.1 GCA_025465155.1 Frankiales bacterium | reverse complement strand
AAGTCGTGAGGCGTCACCTGTGCGTGAGGCAACCGGCTGGGTCGCAGCCGCGATGACGCTACGTAACGGACGACGGTGGACGGGATCCCCTGAACGAGTGACGCGGCCCGGTCCGGTGACAGCGGGTCGTCCATGCCGCGCCTGTTCGGCCCGATCGGGAGCCCGTGGAGTCAGCCGCCGCGGCTCGCCGCTTCTTCGAGCGCAGGTGCACGAATGCTGCGCACCACCGACCGCGGAGTCCGGCGCGACACGATTGCGGCCGGGAGCTGCGGTCGGCCATCCCGGCCTCGCCGGCCTGCCGGTACCGATCGGCCCACCGCTTGGCCGTCGGCCAGGAAACGTTGAACACCGCCGCGGCATAGCTGACCGTCCAACCGTCCTCAACGATCGCCCTCGCGAGCTGGAGACGGTGGCGCGGGGTCACAGCGGCATGAGCGTGGGCCACGAGAACCTCCGGGCAGGTGTTGGGCCTTCGACAAGCCACACCCCACCCGGAGGTTCTCCTACGTTCAAGCTGGGGCGGCCGTCACCAACGTCCTGGCCGGGTATATCCAAGTCGGCAGGCGTGCGCGGCCCGCGTCGCGACGGCGGACGTCTACTCGCGGCGGACCAACCCGCTGAAACCGGCAATCACCAGGAGTCCGAGAACCCAGCCCAGGACGGTGGAGCTCCACGCGAACACAGCGACCCACCGTCCCCGCCCCGGGTCGGGTGTCCAGTAGTCCCGCTGCCGGAGGTTGATCACCGGGAGCAGGGTGTCAAGGCTGTAGACATAAGGCGACATACATGGGTACTTCGGAGCCTCGCAGCTTGAGCTGACGGCAGTGGTCGTGCGTGTGGGGACGAGCATCTGATGCCGCGCGGCATAGTCAAAGACGACGCATCCTGCGAGGAAGACCACGAGCGCGATCAGAAGCGCGCGCAGCGGCTCATAGCCGTATCCGACCGTGATTCGCAGAAGTTGCCGCCACGGATTCCGGAGGCTGAGGCCCTCATTGTGGCGGGCGATGAGCGTCTTGCGCGCGTCCCGCTCCATCCCGCCGGCCCTGTAGGCGGAGGCGAGTTGCAGAAACGGTTGTGGGCGCTGGGGCTGGCGCTGCAACCGTAGCCAGTCGCGGCGGTCGTTCCACGACAGATCCGGGCTGCGCAGGGACTCATAGCGGAATCCCTCGAGGTCGAGATGCGCCGGCATCGTGTCCTCGTCGCCATCGCCCTCGGGGTTGTGCGGCCAGCCCTGCCGGTCATCGAAGAAGCTGGTGACCTCCGCGTGTGAGAGATCCAGGTTGCCCATGACGGTGGCCCCGGTGAGGACGAGTTCCCTTTCCACGCGGAGTCCTGCGGCGTCCAGCGCGGTTCTGCCAATGTTCTTGAAGAGCCCGAATCTGGCGTTGCAGCTCGCAGCCACAGTGGCCCCCCGAAGTACGACCTCCCCCTCGGCGGTGAAAGGGGCGGAAAGGATGACGTTTCCTTCGATTGCCGCGTCGCGGAGGTTGAGCGCAGCCACCCCTGCGTCGTCGCCCGGTCGCCCCCCAGGGGGACAGCCGTGGAGCTGGCCGCCCGAGCAGTCGAAGTGGCCGCCTATTGCCGCCCGGGGAGCGAGAACACCACCTACTGCCTCGAAACCGTTCCGCAGGTTGATCGGCCCGCTTACCTTGCACTGCCCGGCGTCCACCGCCGCGATGCGGGGGCGGCCGATGAACAGCCCGTCGTCACACTCGAGACCGCCTGTGATCTGCGCAGAATAGAGTCGCACGCCGCCGTGGAGGTGTGCTCCGCGGAGCAGCACGGCGCCTCCGACGCGGGCGGTCTCGAGTGTGAGCGCGTAGCCGGCCTCGGCCCGCAGGTAGCAGTAGTCACCGACGAAGTTGCCGCCGATGTCTGCTGCGAAGAAGGAGACTTGACCGGTGAGGCTTGCGGCATTCGATTTCGCTGTCGCTCGCCGACTGAGCGCGTTCAGGACGGTCGACAGCTGCACCGCGCCTTCGATGACTGCATGGTCGGCCACCAGGGCCCACGTCGTCGGCTGCGGCGTGCCGAACCGTGGCTCAGCTGGCACCTGCGAGCCCAACTCCCGCGCACGGCCGCGGATTTTCACGCCCTGCAGTACCAGCCGGCCGTCGATCCGGACACCCATAGCGACGACGACGCCGTCCACGTGAGCGTCGTCGAGCCGCACACTTCCGCCGACGCGCGCGCCGGCGATCGTCAGGGCGTTGGTCTGACGGCTGGATAGCGACGCTCCGCGTAGATCCGTCGTCCCGTCGATCCGGGCACTCTCCAAGTCGATTCCGTCCTCGACGCTGATGTCCCGCAGGAACACCTCGCCGCCCGCCTTGAGGTCCCGCGCCTTCATCGGGCCGCGGATGTGGGAGCCCGACAGGTCTAGCCGACCGGCCAGGGCATGGCCCAGCTCGACGTCGTCCACGATGCAGCGGCGAAGGGAGAAGATCCGCGGCAACCTAAGTCCTGCCAGGTCCAGCGGACCGACGACCCGGGCGCCGACCAGCTCGAAGGGCTTTCCGTCCTGCCCAGCGACCTCGAGGATCGTGCTCCGCAGAGCCTCAGCGCTGAGCGCCCGGTTCGCCCACGATGCGGCTTCCACCTCCGTCAGGTCGGCGGGGTCGTCGTACCTGGAGAAGTCCGCACGGCCGGACGCCGTGACCGCCTCTCGCAGACGGTCCTGGGCTGTCGTGTACTCGACCGTCATGGACCCACTCCCACCGGGCGCTGTACTGGGCATCTCAACACGAACCAGGGCGTGCGGGGAGCCCACGTCTGCTCCACGCCGATCCCGCGCCTGCGGAAACCCCCTCAAACGGCGTGTCGATATCGGTAGTGGTCGATGATCAAGGAAGTGTCCTTCCGTCGCTTCAAGCAGTTCAGGTCGACGACCATCGAGCTGAACCCGGGCATCACCCTGCTGGCGGGCGGGAGCAACGCGGGTAAGTCCTCCCACCTTCACGGCTGGCCGTCTGGGAGTTCTGCCGCACGGCCACGCTGATGGAGCGAGGCCGGGGGGTCTTCTGACCGCAGGTCCACACGGGCCCGGCAGCGGGTAGGGCTTGTAGGCCAATGCCGTGGCCAGCGCGGTCCGGGAGGGGTCCCTGCAGCTCGCCGAGGCTCTCTCCCTCATCGAGTGCGTATCCGACAGGTACACCAGGCCGACGACGTTGTCCTCCGCACCGGCGACCGTGATGACCGCCCCGCCGTATGAGTGACTGAGCAACAGGACCGGCCCCTGGATCTGCTCGACGACGGAGGAGACGTAGGCCGCATCCCCAACGAGGCTGCGGTTGGGCACGGCTGGCGCGAGGACGGCCAGTCCGTCGGCAAGCAGTTCCGGGGGGACAGCGGCGAGGCTGGAGGCGTTGACGAACGCGCCGTGCACCAGGACGACGGTGGGCGTGGATGTACTCGGGGTCCTTCGTTCTCTGGAACGGGCTGGTCCAGTGGCGCCGGGCGCGTCATTGATCGTGAAGGGCCGCGCGTAGCAAGTCCCCGCCCAGTGTCGCCTGCCCTCGGGGGTCATACCAGGTTGATGTGCGAGAGGGCGTCTCGGAGCGCGGAGCGGGATGTGATCCCGAGCTTGGGAAAGACCTGATAGAGGTGTGCGCTGACGGTCCGCGGAGACAGGTACAGGCGCTGGCGAGCTGCTTGGTCGACAGGCCCGAGGCGGCCAGTTCGGCGATCTGCCGTTGTTGTGGCGTGAGCTGCGCGCCGCCCGGTGCGCTGACCGGGCGGGCGACACCGGCGCCGACACCGAGCCCGGATGCACGACGTCCGGTCATGCGGATGAGGGGTCGTCAGTAGAGGGTGCCTTCGTCGCCGCCGATCGGAGGCTCACCGGGTGGCGACCATGAGCGCGATGACGCCGAAGTTCATCCGGATGCGTGTCGGGCCTGCTCCAGGTTCGACTGGTGGGGGCCCGAGAGCCAGTCTTGACCCAGACGCGCGTCGACCGGCTTCCCTCCCCGCCGCAGCGCGTCGATGTAGGCATGATCGGCGGCCAGGCGGGCCGCCACCTCGCGACCCTCGGCAACGGCCCCGTGGCCGGGGATCAAGACAGCGACGTGCCGGGCAGCCTCACCCAGCCGGTCGAGTGCCCTCTCGTCGGCGCCCACCTGATCGGGGCGGCGAGGGTCGAGGAGCGGGATCAGGACGTCGGAGAGCATGTCGCCGGCGAGC
>JAODNJ010000061.1 GCA_025465155.1 Frankiales bacterium | reverse complement strand
CGGCGAAGCCCTTGCCGGCCTCCCCGGCCCGCGCCGCCTCGATCGTCGCGTTCAGCGCCAGCAGGTTCGTCTGCTCGGCGATGCTCGTGATCACCTTCACCACGTTGCCGATCTCCGCCGAGGACTCGCCGAGCTTGGCGACCGTCGCCGTGGTGGTCGCGGCGGCGGCCACGGCCTTGTGCGCCACCTCGCTGGCCTCGGCCGCGCTGGAGGCGATCTCCCGGATGCTCGCACCCATCTCCTCGGCGCCCGCGGCAACCGTCTGCACGCTGCGGGAGACCTCCTCTGCGGCTCCGGACACCACTCCGGACTGCGCGCTCGTCTCCTCGGCGGAGGCGGCGATCTGGGCCGAGGACGCGGAGAGCTCCTCGGACGAGGTGGCGACCGCGTCGGCAGACGACACGACGGAGGCCAGAACCTCGCGCAGGCTCTCCCGCGCGGTCTCCAGGGAGGCCGCCATCTGCCCGACCTCGTCCCGCTGGCCGACCGTGACCGCCCGGGTGAGGTCGCCTTCCGCCAGCCGCTCGAGCGACCAGCGCACCAGACCCAGCGGCCGGGTGATCAGCCGGGACACGTAGAGGGCGGCGCCCAGGCCGGCAACGAGGCCGGCGATCAGCAGCACGATCAGCTGGGTGCGTGCGGAGCGGGCCGCGCTGTCCGACGACGCGACCTGCGTGTCAGCGCTCTTCTTCTCGATCGCCAGGAGCGCCTGGAGCGCGGCCGCGGCCGCGTCGCTCGCATCGGCGGTGGCGGAGTGGGCCGGGTGATACGCCGCAAGCCCCCCGGTCATGGCGGCCTGGAGCTCCGCCGTCCGCAGGGTGCGGAACGTCGCCAGCGCGTCCTTGAACGCGGCGACCTGCTTCTCGCGCCCGGTCATGTCGGTGGCCGTGTAGGCGGCGAGGGCCTCGTCGAGGGCCGCATCGTCCGTCTTCAGGTTGTTCAGCCGCTCGGGCTGCTTCTCCGGCCGGTCCATGTCGAGTGCGTACTGGGCGGCGTCGACCTTCGCCTCCTCGAGCGCGTACTCGACCCTCTCGAGGCTGACGATCGGGAGCAGGTTCTGGCTGTACACGTACCGCCCGTTGACGGCGATCGTGTTCATCTTGACGAGGGCCACCACGCCGACGGCGACCGCGACCGCGGCAACGATGAGCACAGCGGCAGCGATCTTGAAGGGCACGGGTCGGTCGGCGAACCAGCCGGCCCGGCGTGAGGCATCGTCGGTACGCACGTGGAATCCAATCTGGGCAGTGTGTGCCCGGCTTGTCGGCTGGGCTGACAGCGCCAGTGTGGTGACTCAATCATCTGATCGATTGCATTCCGGCCGCTTCGGATCCATTTGTAGCGAACAGCCGGGGTCGTCGATTCGGAAGGGTCGCCATGTCGACAGGCACCGCAGGGCGACCATGTGCCGGCGCGCTTCCTGACGTGCCCCTGCGGAGCGGACCCGATCGGCGAAAGGCACAGGTCGATCCCGCGCCCGGCCAGGATCCGGGGGGCGGATGCCGTCGCCGGCTGTCGACTTGTCGACCCCCGCGAGGCGGTCGGTTCTCGACGCACGAGTCGCCGACCTCGGCACGGTGTGCGACCCGGGCCGCCGGCGCGGTCAGCCCAGCAGATCACCCAGGCGCTGGAGGACGGCGAGCGCGGCCACGGGATCGGCCACTCGGAACCGGGCGGCCGTCGCACCCTCGCCGACCTTGACCGTGACGTCGTCCCCCGCCAGGGCGCGGAAGCCGTCCTCGTCGGTGACGTCGTCGCCCATGTACAAGGTCCCGGCCGCGCCGAGCTCCGCCCGGAGGCGCCGCAGCGCCGAGCCCTTGTCGGCGTCGGTCACCGCCAGCTCCAGCACATCCTTGCCCGGCTTCATCGTCAGTGACGGATCCACCCGGGTGCGGGCCTCGTCGAGCAGTGCGGCCGCGGCGGCGCGGTCCTGGACCTGCCGGACGTGGACGGCGACGCTGGCCGGCTTGACCTCCAGGCGCGCGCCCGCGGTCTGCTCGACCACCGGCCTCAGGAGCTGCACCAACGCGTTCCGCCGGCCGGCGAGCTCCCCGGTCAGCGGACCGTCGAACTCCGCCCCGTGGCTGCCCACCCACCTGAACGGGCCGGTGAGGCCGCTCGTCGTCCGCAGGTCGTCCACGCCGCGACCACTGACCAGGGCCACCGTGACGCCGCGGACGGCGGCGAGCCGGTCCAGCGCCGCGGCCACGCCCTGCTCCGGAACGGCGTCGGACGGCTCGTCCCGCAGCCGGGCCAGCACACCGTCGTAGTCGCTGGCCACGAGCAACGGACGGCGGGCGGCCAGGGCGGCCAGCGCGTCGACCAGCTCGCCCGGGAGGGTCACGCCTGAGCCCCCTCCGGCGCGCGCTCCTGACCGCCCGATGCCTGCATCAGCAGCGCATCGAAGAACGACGACGCCCAGTGCTCGAGATCGTTCCTGGCCAGGTGGCGGCGCATGGCACGCATCCGCCGGGCCCCCTCGGCCGGCTCCGTGCGCAGGGCGCGCACCAGCTGGTTCTTGACCCCCGCGATGTCATGCGGGTTGACCAGGAACGCCTGCTTGAGCTCGGCAGCCGCACCGGCGAACTCGGACAGCACCAGGGTGCCGCCGAGGTCGCCGCGCGCGGCCACGTATTCCTTGGCGACCAGGTTCATCCCGTCGCGGTACGGCGTCACCAGCATGACGTCGGCCACGCGGTAGAGCGCAGCCAGCTCCTCGCGCGGCATCGACTGGTTGAAGTAGTGCATGGCAGGCCCGGCGATCGAGCCGAAGACGCCGTTGATGTGGCCGACCTGCTGCTCGATCTGCTCCCGCATGTGGACGTAGTGCTCCACCCGCTCGCGGCTCGGCGTGGCCACCTGCACCAGCACCGTCTGCGGCGCCTCCAGGATGCCGTCCTCGAGCAGCTCCTCGAAGGCCTGGAGCCGGACGCCGATCCCCTTCGTGTAGTCGAGCCGGTCGACGCCCAGGATGATCTTCTCCGGGTTGCCCAGCTCCTCGCGGATCTCCGAGGCGCGAGCCAGGACCTCAGGGGAGCTGGCGAGCCGGTCGAAGGCCGCGACGTCGATGGAGATGGGGAAGGCCCGCGCCGCCACCGACCGGCCCTCGTACTCGATGACGTTGCCCCGGGCGGGCAGGTCGTGCAGCCGGCGGGCCAGTTGCACGAAGTTCGCCGCCGCGGTGGGTCGCTGGAAGCCCACCAGGTCCGCGCCGAGCAGACCCTCGATGATCGCCGTCCGCCAGGGGAGCTGGGTGAACAGCTCGTACGGCGGGAAGGGAATGTGCAGGAAGAACCCGATGGTCAGGTCCGGGCGGCGCTGACGGAGCAGCGCGGGAACGAGCTGCAGCTGGTAGTCGTGCACCCAGACGATGGCGCCCTCGGCGGCCACCTCGGCGGCCCGGTCGGCGAAGCGCCGGTTGACCTGCACGTAGGTGTCCCACCAGGTCCGGTGGTACTCGGGCTTCTCGACCACGTCGTGGTACAGCGGCCACAGCGAGGCGTTGGACATGCCCTCGTAGTAGCGGTCGACCTCGTCCTCGGTCAGCTCGACCGGCACCAGGGACATCCCGCCGGACTCGAACGGCTCCGGGGCCTCCCCGGCGGACCCCGACCAGCCCACCCACGCGCCGCCGCGCCCGGCCACGAAGGGTTCCAGCGCGGTGACCAGGCCACCGGGGCTGCGTTGCCAGCGGCTGGTGCCGTCGGGGTCGGTCACCTGGTCCACCGGCAACCGGTTGGCGACGACGACGACCGGGCTCTCCGCCCGAACCTCACCCGCGCGGTTCCCTGCCATACCGGACCGACCCTATGCGACGGGCCGGTCGAGCGGCACGACCGGTCCGGCTGTCAGGCCAGGGCGGCCCCGGCCGTCCAGCCCAGCGCGGCGGCCCCGAAGCCTGCCCCGACGGCCACGACGACGTTCGCGACGGCGTAGCGGTGCGCGCGCGTCTCGATCAGCTTCAGGGTCTCGTAGCTGAAGGTGCTGTACGTGGACAGCGCGCCGCAGAAGCCGGCGCCGAGCACGAGCGCCACGGCGGGGGAGACGGCCTGTGCGGCGCCCGTGACCACGCCCAGCACGAAGGACGCGACGACGTTCACCGCCAGGGTCCCCCACGGGAAGGCGCTCTCGTGCCGCGACTGCACCCAGCGATCGGCCAGGTAGCGGCCCGGCGCGCCCACGGCCGCGCCGACGGCCACCCACAGCCAGGTCACGCGTTCGGCTCCCGGCCGACCCCGCAGCGTGCGGGGTGCGGCCCCCCGTCGTCTCTCATCGGGTCCTCCTCCGTCTCCGGCGCCGGATCAGTGCCGCCGCGGTCCCCCGGACGAGTGCCACCCCGAGCGCCGCCGCGAGCAGGGCCGCGAGCGCCGTACCCGCCAGGTAGGCCATGGCGACGGCCGGGCGCCCGGCTCGCAGCAGCTGCTGCGCATCGACCATGGCGGTCGAGAATGTCGTGTACCCACCGAGGACGCCCACGCCGAGGAACGGGCGGACGAGCCGGTGCGGGGACGTCAGCTCGGTGAGCACGACCATCAGCGCACCCAGCACGAGGGATCCGCTCACGTTGATCACCAGCGTGGCGACCGGCCAGGAGCCCGAGGCGTGTGGAGCGGCCAGACCGAGCGCGTAGCGGGCCTCGGACCCCAGGACCCCGCCCACGGCGATGACGCCGAGCGCTGCGGGATCGACGGTCCGGCGGCGCCGCCGGGCCGGGTCCTGCGCGTCGAGGTCGGGGTCCACCGGGCCGGTCCTCGCCATCGGCGGCGATGGTAGCGACCGGCGGGCCGAGACCGTGCCGACACCCGGCCGCGCACGTGCGGCAGCATGCAGGCGGGTCGCGGCCGCGGCCGCCGAGGAGAGGGGCGCCCGTGGGGCCGCTGCAGGGCGTACGAGTGGTCGAGTTCGCCGGACTCGGGCCGGGCCCGTTCTGCGGCATGCTGCTGGCGGATCTCGGCGCCGACGTCGTCCGGATCGACCGGCGCGGTGCGCGCAGCGGGCTGCTGGCCGAGATCGGCGGCACGTCGCTCCTGGACCGTGGGAAGCGGTCGATCGCGCTCGACCTGAAGGACCCCGACGACCTCCCGGTGGTGCGAGCGCTGGTCGCGCGGTGCGACGTCCTCCTCGAGGGGTTCCGCCCCGGTGTGATGGAGCGCCTCGGCCTCGGACCGGACACCTTGCTCGGCGAGAACCCGTCGCTGGTCTACGGCCGTATGACGGGGTGGGGGCAGACCGGCCCGCTGGCGGCCACGGCGGGCCACGACATCGGCTACATCGCGGTGGCCGGCGCGCTCGGCGCCACCGGCCGGCCCGACGAGCGGCCCGCGCCGCCGATCAACCTGCTGGGTGACTTCGGCGGCGGGGGAGTGTTCCTGGCGCTCGGCGCGGTGGCCGCGCTCGTGCACGCCCGCGCCACCGGTCAGGGACAAGTCGTGGACGCCGCGATCGTCGACGGCACCGCCGTCCTGACGACGATGATCCACGGGATGCTCGGGTCCGGTGCCTGGGTGGACCGCCGCGGCGTGAACCTGCTGGACAGCGGGGCCCCGTTCTACGACGTGTACCGCTGCGCCGACGGGCAGTTCGTGGCGGTCGGTGCGCTCGAGGAGCAGTTCTACGCGGCGCTGCTGGAGGGCCTGGGCCTGGCGGGGGAACCCGATCTGCCGCCGCGGGAGGACCCCACGCAGTGGCCGGCGCTGCGCGCCCGGTTCGCCGAGCGCTTCGCCTCGCGGACGCGCGCCGAGTGGTGGGCCGTCTTCCAGGGGACCGACGCCTGTGTCGCGCCGGTGTGGTCGCTGACGGAGGCGACCGCCGACCCGCACAACCGCGCCCGGGAGGTGTTCGTCGAGGTCGACGGGCGGCTGCAGCCCGCACCCGCGCCGCGCTTCTCCGCCACCCCGGGGGTCGCCGGC
>JAODNJ010000513.1 GCA_025465155.1 Frankiales bacterium | reverse complement strand
GCACGGTGGGCACCGACGTGGAGGTGACCATGCCGGACGGCTCGACCCTCGAGGGGCGCGCGGAGGCGGTGGACTGGGACGGCCGGCTGGTGGTCCGCACCCCCGAGGGAAGCGTGGAGCTGGCCTCCGGCGACGTCTGCCACGTCCGGCGCGAAGTCGGGCCCTGACACGGTAGGGGCGGGTGACGCCGTCCCATGGTTGGGTCATCCTGACCTCGTGCCCTATCCGGACAAGGTCCTCGCCGAGGACGAAGACGTCGTGCAGCACCTGCACCCGCACTGGCTGACCGTCTTCTGGCCCGTCGTGTGGCTGCTGCTCATCGTCGGCACGGCGTCCTTCGGGGCGGCCGCCGTGCCGGTCGGCCGGCAGCAGGGCCTCTACCGGCTGCTGATCGTCGCGGTGGCGCTGCTGCTCCTTCTCGTTGTGGTCCTCGCGCCGCTGCTGCGCCGGCGCAGCACCCACTACGTGATCACCACGCACCGGCTGCTGTTCCGCGAGGGCATTCTCGCCCGCCGCGGCCGCGACATCGGGCTGTCGCGGATCACCGACGTCGCCTACCGGCAGACGCTGTGGGAGCGGATCATCGACTCCGGCACGCTGACCATCGAGTCGGCCGGCGAGGGCGGCGCCACGGTGCTGCGGCACATCCCGGACAGCGACGGCGTCCAGCAGCTGCTCAACCACATGATCGAGGAGGACGCCGACCGGCGGGCCTGGGAGAGTGCCGGCTACGCCGGTGAGTACGCCGAGGGCTGGACCGGCGACCACGACGACCCGCGACACAGCGGCCGCCACGACACCCGCCACGACACCCGCCACGACACCCGCTACGACGACCGCTACACCGACGATCGGTGGGCCGACGGGCGCTGACCGTCGCCGGTCCGCAGGAGCGCGGTGTGACGGTTCCGTCACGGCGCGCCTGAGCGGTTCTGTCGGCACCCCCGCTTACGTTCCGCGCCATGCGGCTGCTGCACACCTCCGACTGGCACATCGGCAGGTCCCTGCACGGCACCGACCTGCTCGCCGAGCAGGAGGCGGTCCTCGGCCGACTGGCCGAGGTGGTGGCCGCGGAGTCCGTGGACGCCGTCGTCGTCGCGGGGGACGTGTACGACCGGGCGGTGCCGTCGGCGGACGCGACCGCGGTGCTCGACCGGGCGCTCCAGCGGCTGACGGCCGCGGGCGCCGCCGTGGTCCTGACGCCCGGCAACCATGACAGCGCCCGCCGGCTCGGGTTCGCCTCCGGTCTGCTGGCCGCGTCCGGGGTGCACCTGCGCACCGACACGGCCGCGCTCGACGAGCCTGTGCTTCTGGCCGACGAACACGGTGACGTCGCCATCTACGGCCTGCCCTACCTCGAGCCGGACGTCGCCCGGTTCGAGCTGCGCCTCGACGGCGGGCGGAGCCACGAGGCGGTCCTCCTGGCAGCGATGGACCGCGTCCGCGCCGACCTGTTCCTCCGGCCCGGCGTGCGTTCCGTCGTCCTGGCCCACGCCTTCGTCGGCGGGGCCGTGGCCAGCGAGAGCGAGCGCGACATCTGCGTCGGAGGTGTAGACCTGGTGCCGACGGCGGTGTTCGGCGGAGTCGACTACGTCGCTCTCGGCCACCTGCACCGGCCGCAGACCCTCACACCGCGGCTGCGCTACAGCGGCTCCCCGCTCGCGTACTCCTTCGGTGAAGCGGGGCACGACAAGCTCGCCTGGTTGGTCAATCTCGGCCCCGCCGGCCTCACCGACGTGTGGCCCGTCCCGCTTCCGGCGCCGCGGCAGCTGTCCGTGCTCACCGGAACCCTGGAGGAGCTGCTCGCGGATCCGGCGCACGCGTCCGCCGAGGAGGATTTCGTCTCGGCGCGCCTCACGGATGCGGTCCGTCCGGTCGACGCCATGCGCCGGCTCCAAACCCGGTTCGCCCACTGCGTGCACCTGGACTGGAGCAGCGCCGCGGCGGCCGGCGACGGTCGCAGCTACCGGGAACGGCTGCGCGGGCGCGGCGACCTCGACGTCGCCGCCGAGTTCGTCACGCACGTCCGCGGTGTGGCCGCGAGCGACAGCGAGCGAGCCCTGTTGCACCGGGCGCTCGCGGCTGCCGCGGCCGACGAGGTGGGCCGGTGAGGCTGCACCGCCTAGCGCTCACGGCCTTCGGGCCCTTCGCCGACACCGTCGAGGTCGACCTCGACGACGTCGGCCGCGACGGGCTGTTCCTCCTGTGGGGCCCCACGGGGGCGGGGAAGACCACCCTGCTGGACGCCGTGGTCTACGCGCTCTACGGCACGGTGCCCGGGGCACGCGGGGAGGAGAAGCGACTGCGCAGCGACCACGCCGGCGCCGCGACCCGGACCGAGGTCCGCTGCGAGCTCACCCTCGCCGGCGAGCGGCTGCTGATAGTCCGCCGTCCCGAGCAGCAGCGGCCGAAGCGGCGCGGCACGGGGTGGACGACCGAACAGGCGAGCCTCACCGTCCAGCGGTGGGACGGCGACACCTGGGCGCCGGTCAGCACGCGCATCGACGAGGGGTCCGAGCACCTGCGCCGGCGGCTGGGCCTGTCGGCCGAGCAGTTCTGCCAGGTGGTGCTGCTCCCGCAGGGCGACTTCGCCCGCTTCCTCCGCGCCGAGCCGGAGGACCGGGCCCGGCTGCTGCGCACCCTGTTCGACGTCGGCCGGTTCGCCCGCGCCGAGGACTGGCTGGCCGCCGAGCGAGCCGCCGCGCGGGAACGGCTGCAGGCGGCCACCGCCCGCATCGGCCAGCTGCTGGCCAGGGTGGCGCAGACGGCCGACACCGACATCCCCGAGTCCCTGGCTCCCGAGCTGGTCGGCGCCGCGCCGGGTGCACGGGTAGCCGAGTGGGTCGACGCCATGCGTGCCGCGGCACGGGACCGGCTGATCCGGGCCGGCGCGGCAGCGGAGGAGCGCAGCGGCGACGTGGCCCGCGTCGGTGCCGAGCTCGCCGCGGCGACCGCGCTGGCCGAACGGCACGAGCGGCGGGAAAGGGCCGAGCGCGACCTCCGGCGGCTTCTCGACGCGGGTCCCGGGCTCGGGCCACTGCGCGCCGAGCGGGACCGCGGCCGGCGGGCCGAACCGGTGCGTGACGTCCTGGAGGCAGCGCAGACCGCGACGCACGAGGCGGAGGCGGCC
>JAODNJ010000369.1 GCA_025465155.1 Frankiales bacterium | reverse complement strand
GGAGCGGCCCGCCGGTGCGCTGCCGGGCGGCTTCACCGGCCTGGGGACGGCGCGGCGGTGGGCCGGTGCGGTGCTGCTGCTCGTCGGGTTGGCCGCGCTCGTCCTCGCCCGCGCGCCGGTGCGCCAGCTGGCCTACGCCGTCCCGGTGCTGCTCGTGCTGGTGCTGGTGGTGGGCAGCGCCCTGATCGGGGGCGTGGTGGTCGCCCTTCCCGGCGCCGTCGCCGGCACCCTGCTGCTCAACTGGTTCTTCACGCCGCCGTTCGGCACGTTGTGGATCGACTCGTCCGAGCAGGTCGTCGTGCTGGTGGTCTTCCTCGTGGTCGCCGCGGCGGTGAGCTGGGTCGTGGACCTCGCGGCGCGGCGGACGGCGGAGGCAGCGCGCGCCCGCGCCGAGGCCGAGGCCCTGTCCAGCCTGGCCGGGGCGACGCTCGCCGAGCACCGCACGCTGACCGACGTCCTGGAGCGGGTGCGCGAGGTGTTCGGCATGCGCGAGGCGGCGCTGCTGGAGCGGACCGGCGGCGGCTGGGGTGTCGTGGAGGCCAGCCGCGCGGACGACGTCCCGGGCGAGGACGAGGCGGAGATCCGCGTGCTGTCGGGTCCGGATCTCGAGCTGCGGGTGCGCGGGCCCGAGCTGTTCGCCGCCGACCAGCGGGTGCTGACCAGCTTCGCCTCGGCGGCAGCCGGCGCGCTGCACGGCCGGCGGGTCGCCCAGCGGGCGGCGGAGGCGGCGCAGTTCGAGGCGGTGGACCGGATGCGGGCCACGCTGCTGGCCGCCGTCGGGCACGACCTCCGGACGCCCCTGGCCTCGGTCAAGGCGGCGGTGAGCAGCTTGCGGCAGGGCGACGTCCCCTGGACGGCGGCCGAGACGGCGGAGCTGCTGGCCACCATCGAGACCGGCGCCGACCGCCTGCAGAGCCTCGTGGGCAACCTGCTCGACGCCTCCCGCCTGCAGGCCGGCGCGGTGACGTCCTCGGTGGAGCGGGTCCGGCTGGAGGAGCTCGTGGGCCGGGCGCTGCTCGGGCTGGGCCGGCTGGACGACGTCCGGCTCGACGTCCCGGAGGACCTTCCGGACGTCCTGGCCGACGTCGGGCTGGCCGAGCGCGTGCTGGCCAACCTGCTCGAGAACGCGTTCGGCCACGGCCGGGGTGCGGCGGTGGTGGTGCGGGGCGCGGTCGGGCCTTCGCCGGACACGGTGCTGTGCGACGTCCTGGATCACGGGCCGGGCGTTCCGGCGGGTGCCTTCGAGTCGCTGTTCGCCCCCTTCACGCGGCTCGACGGGCACGGGCCGGGGGCGCTCGGCGACCGCGGCGCCATCGGACTCGGGCTGGGGCTCTCGGTGGCCCGCGGCTTCGCCGAGGCCATGGGCGGATCGCTCACCCCGCTGGAGACCCCGGGCGGCGGCCTGACCATGCGTTTCGCCCTGCCCCGCGCGGCTTCGGCCGGGGCGCTCCGGTGAGCACGGTGCTCGTGGTCGACGACGACCCCGCGCTGGTCCGTGCGCTGTCGATCAACCTGCGGGCCCGCGGTTACGAGGTGCACGCCGCGGCGACCGGGACCGCCGCGCTCAAGCTCGCGGCCGAGCATCCGCCGCAGGCCGTCGTCCTCGATCTGGGGCTCCCCGACATGGACGGCAGCGAGGTGATCCACGGGCTGCGCGGCTGGACCGACGTCCCGATCCTGGTGCTCTCGGCGAGGGAGCAGTCGCGGGAGAAGGTCGCCGCCCTGGACGCCGGCGCCGACGACTTCGTGGTGAAGCCGTTCGGGATGGACGAGTTGCTGGCCCGGCTGCGGGCGGCCATCCGCCGCGGCACCGCCGAGCCCGCGCGGCCCACCATCACCACCGACGCCTTCACCATCGATCTCGCGGCGGGCCGGGTGACCGCCGGCGGTGTCGACGTGAAGCTGACGCCGACCGAGTGGCATCTGCTCGAGGTCCTGGCCCGCAACCCCGGGAAGGTCGTCGAGCACGGGCGGCTGCTGACCGAGGTCTGGGGGCCGGCCTACCGGGAGCAGACGAACTACCTGCGCGTGTACATGGCCACCCTGCGCCGCAAGCTCGAGCCGGACGCCGCGAAACCGCGGCACCTGCTCACCGCCGCCGGCCGCGGGTACCGCTTCGAGCCCTGAGCAGAGGTCTTCCGGGGCGGCTGTCGAAGGAGCACGCTCTGCCCCGTGAGCGCGGGCGAGCTGGATGCCTTCTGGCCCAGCCGCCGCCTCGACGCCTTCGACGGGCTCTGAGCGAGGGCCGCGCTGCGCGCGCCGCCACCGTCCCCTGGCCCCCTCCATCCGTCGACACCACCGGGAGACCCCATGTCCGCGACCGACGAACTGCTCGAGAACAACGCCCGCTACGCCGCCGACGTCTTCGGCGGCGCGAAGCCCCTGCCGCCGGCCCGACCCGTGGCCGTCGTCGCCTGCATGGACGCGCGCCTGCACCCCAGTCGGATCCTCGGCCTGCAGGAGGGCGACGCGCACGTCATCCGTAACGCCGGCGGCGTGGTCACCGACGACGTCATCCGCTCGCTCTCGATCAGTCAACGGCTGCTCGGGACGACGGAGGTCGTGCTCATCCACCACACCGACTGCGGGATGCTCACGTTCACCGACGAGCAGTTCGCCGAGCAGTTGCAGCGGGACACCGGGCAGCGTCCCGGCTGGACGGCGAACGCGTTCTCGGGCCTCGAGGACGACGTCCGCGAGAGCATCCGCCGGATCCAGGAGAGCCCGTTCGTCAGGGAGAAGGGCAGCGTCCGCGGTTTCGTCTTCGACGTCTCGAACGGGAAGCTCTCCGAGGTCGTCTGATCTCAGGCGGTGCGGGTCTCCTCGGCGAGCGCGCGCAGCGCCTGCCCGAAGCACTCCTGCGGCGGCTGCACCAGCCCGGCGCCGACCTGGCCGGTGCCCGCGACCCGGCCGGCCATGCCGGTGTTGATCTGCGGCAGCCAGCCGGTGCGGGCGACCTTGACCACGTCGATGCCGGTGGGCGAGCCGCGGAACCCCAGGATCGGGATCGCCATCGCCGGGTTCTCGGCCAGGGTCAGCTGGTACATGCGCTCCGTCGTCGCCAGGGCGTCGGGAACGGTGCCGCCGACGAACCGGACGATCGCCGGCGCCGCCGCCATCGAGAAGCCACCCACCCCGTAGGTCTCCATGATCGCGGAGTCGCCGATGTCGGGGTTGGCGTCGTCGGGGCCGTAGTCGCCGAGGAAGAGGCCCACCGGCGTCTGCGCGGGGCCGGTGAACCAGCGGTCGCCGGTGCCGGCGGTCTGGATGCCGAACTCGGTGCCGTTGCGGGCCATCACCGTGACCATCGTCGCGCCGGGCACGTCGCGGGCGGCGTCCATGGCGAGCTTCGCCGTCGGCATCCCCAGGTTGAGGAAGAAGTGCTCGTTGCCGCCGATGAACCGCAGCACGGCGGCGATGTCGGACGACGGCGCGTCGACCGCGACGATCGCCGGCGAGAGCTCGCGCAGCGCCATGAGCGAGCCGGCCCGGTTGCGGTTGTGCCCCTCGTCGCCCATCTGCAGCATCTGCGCGAGCACGGCCTTGACGTCCATCGGCTCGTCGGCGCGGGACCGGACGGCGGCGGCGAGCACCGGGCCGAGGACGTCGCGCATCCAGGCCAGCCGGGTGAGGACCTCGTCGTTGTAGGCCCCCATCCGCAGCACCTTGCCGAGACCCTCGTTGAGGTTGCAGAACGCCCGCCCGCCGTTGACCGGGTCGGCCAGGCACCACAGCCACATCGAGGGACTGGTCACCCCGGCCATCGGCCCGACGGCGGAGTGGTGGTGGCACGGGTCGAGCGTGATCTCCCCCGCGGCCAGGATCCGTTCGGCGTCCTCGGCCGACGACGCCCAGCCCTCGAACAGGCACGCGCCGATCAGGGCACCGCGCAGCGGGCCGGACGCGTCGGCCCACCCGATGGGCGGCCCGGCGTGCAGAAGCGTCCGCTC
Organism: Frankiales bacterium; assembly: GCA_025465155.1. Lineage (GTDB taxonomy): Bacteria > Actinomycetota > Actinomycetes > Mycobacteriales > Geodermatophilaceae > Geodermatophilus. Next base: position 1,262 of record JAODNJ010000369.1, on the reverse strand, counting down.
GGGCAGGTCGAGGACCTCGCGGGCCGGGCGGACGTCGACCAGGTGCGAGCCCGCGGCCAGCACCCGCTCGACCGCGGTGCGGTTGGCCGCCGCCCGCCGCGTGTCCAGGGTCAGCGCCGCCAGGTCGGCGGGATCACCGAAGCCCGGCGGCCGCCAGTCGACGTCGTGCACGTCCGCCCCCTGCGCCCGCAGCGCCTCGGAGAAGACGTCGACGCCGGCGGCGACGATGGCCGGCGGCGCGGACAGCAGGCCACCGAGGGGCTCACTCATGTCCGGCCTCCAGGAGCGATAGCGCGTAACGGGTCGCCGCGGCGTTGGAGGCGAAGACGGTGGCGCCGGCGGCGGCCAGCGCGTCGGCCTGCCGGCTCCAGACCTGCGGATCGGCGTCGGTGCCGATCAGCGCGACGACGACGGGCAGGGGGTTCTGCGAGCCCTCCCGTGCGGCGGCCAGCGCGGGTCCGAGCGAGTACGCGGGGTCGGGGTCGGAGCCGTGGCCGAGGACGACGTCGAGCAGCAGCACCGCCGGCTCCGCACTGCCGACCAGCACCTCGATCGCCTCGAGCCGCAGCGTCGGGTCGATCATCGGATGGGCGCGGCCAACGGTCAGCGCGTCGTCGCCGAAGTCGATCACCACGTGACCGGGGGCGGACAGGTCCGTCCCGAGGTCGAGCTCGGGCCGAAGCGGGGTGTTGGAGCGGATGTCCCCCAGGACCGGGGCGGACAGCAGCATCGCCTCGTCGGCGAGCGTGCCACCGGAGTAGAAGCCCTTGAGCACGGCGCCGGGCGCGGCGGCCTCGCGCGCGGCCGCCCGGGACGGCCATTCCGGAACGGCGACTCCCATGTCCTCCAGCAGCGCCTCGACGGCGGCGGTCAGGTCCGGCGCCTCGGGGGAGAGGGCTGCGACACGGACAGGCACCGACAGGTGCGCGGCCGCCTCGGACACCGCCGCCGCCACGGACGGCGCCGGGGGCTTGGACACCAGCAGCACCCGCTCGGTGGCCGGGTCGGCGTCCAGTGCGGTCAGCGCGTCGAGCGTCGCGAGCCCACCGACGGCCTCGGAGAGATCGCGGCCGCCCACGCCGAGCACGTGCGAGACCCCGACGCCGGCGGCATCCAGCAGGCAGGAGACCTGCTGGGCGCCGGTGCCGGACGCGGCCACCAGCCCGACCGAGCCGCGGCGCACGACGTTGGCGAACCCGAGCGCGAGGCCGGAGACGATCGCCGTCCCGCAGTCGGGGCCCATCACCAGCACGCCGGCCCGG
>JAODNJ010000430.1 GCA_025465155.1 Frankiales bacterium | reverse complement strand
CACCCGCGGCCACCGCGCCGACGACGATCGCGAAGGCGCTGATGATCGCCCCGATGACGCCGAAGACGATCCCCAGCACGGCGGCCGTGAGGACACCCCCGGGTCGCGAAGGGCTGTCGGTCACTCCGTAGCCGGCGGCCACCTGCGGGTAGGCATTCGAGTAGGGATTGCCGGAGCCGGCCGGGTACGGCTGCTGCTGGCCGTACGGCTGCTGGCCGTACCTCGGCTGACCGTAGGGAGGTTGCCCGTACTGCTGGCCGTAGGGCCGGCTCTGCGGCTGCTGCCCGTAGCCGGCGGCACCCTCGTCGTCCTCGTGCGTCGTCATGGTCCCCCCGGCTGGTGTCGGCTCGCCGCCGACCTGTACGCGGCCAGGATGGCGGCTGCCCGACCCCCGGGCAAGGGACTCCGGTCCGTCGGCCGCTCCGGACCCGGAAAGCGGACGGTGCCGGGCCGGTGAGCAGGGACGTGGGGGTGCGCTCCTAGGCTGTCGTCCCGTGACCTCCACCATGACCGGGACTCCGCCCGTCGTCCTGATCGCCGAAGAACTCGCGCCGAGCGTCCTGGAGGTGCTCGGGGAGGACGTCGAGATCCGGCACGTCGACGGCGCCGACCGGGGCGCCCTGCTGCCGGCGCTCGCCGACGCTGCGGCGGTGATGATCCGCAGCGCGACCCAGATCGACGCCGAGGCCCTGGCCGCCGCGCCGAACCTGAAGGTCGTCGCGCGCGCGGGCATCGGCCTGGACAACGTCGACGTCGCCGCCGCCACCGAGCGCGGCGTCATGGTGGTCAACGCGCCGACGTCGAACATCGTCAGCGCGGCCGAGCACGCCGTCGCGCTCCTTCTTGCCGCCGCCCGGCACATCCCGGCCGCCGATGCCTCGCTGCGCGCGGGGAAGTGGGCCCGCTCGACGTTCACCGGCGTCGAGGTCACCGAGAAGACCGTGGGCGTCGTGGGCCTCGGTCGCATCGGTCAGCTCGTGGCACAGCGGCTGGCGGCGTTCGACGTGACCCTCATCGCGTACGACCCCTACATCCAGCCCGGCCGCGCCGCCCAGCTGGGCGTCCGGATGGTGTCTCTGGAGGAGCTGCTGCGGGAGTCGGACTTCATCACCATCCACCTGCCGAAGACGCCGGAGACCGTCGGCCTGATCGGCGCCGAGCAACTGGCGACGACGAAGCGCGGTGTCATCGTGGTCAACGCCGCGCGGGGCGGCCTGATCGACGAGGCCGCATTGGCCGGCGCACTCGAGTCGGGCCAGGTCGGGGCGGCAGGTATCGACGTGTACGCGAAGGAGCCGAGCACGGACAGCCCGCTCTTCGCGCTGCCCAACGCTGTCGTGACCCCGCACCTCGGCGCCTCCACCACGGAGGCGCAGGACAAGGCCGGAACGGCCGTCGCGCAGTCGGTCCGGCTGGCGTTGCAGGGTGAGTTCGTCCCGGACGCGGTGAACGTCCAGGCCGGCGGTGTGGTGGCCGAGGACGTGCGGCCGGGTCTGCCACTGGCGGAGAAGCTCGGCCGGGTGTTCACGGCAGTGGCCGGGGGCCTGGCGCAGTCGGTGACCGTGGACGTCCGGGGGAAGCTGGCCGAGTTCGACGACTCGGTCCTGCAGCTGGCGGTGCTTCGCGGTGTGTTCGCAGACATCGTCGAGGAGCAGGTCACCTATGTGAACGCCCCGCTGCTGGCCGAGCAGCGCGGTCTGGAGATCGCGCTGACCAGCGACCTGGAGAGCCCGACCTACCGGAACCTGGTGACCGTGCACGGCGCGATGTCCGACGGCACGCAGGTCACGGTCTCCGGAACGCTCTACGGCAAGAACCAGGTGCCGCGGCTGACCGAGGTGGGCGGCTTCGAGGTCGACCTCGAAGCTTCCGGCTACCTGCTCTTCTTCACCTACACCGACCGCCCGGGGGTGGTGGGTGCGGTGGGAGCCGCACTCGGCGAGGCCGGCGTCAACATCGCGGGCGCTCAGGTCAGTCGCACGACGCGAGGTGGCGAGGCACTCATGGCGGTGACCGTCGACAGCCCCGTGCCACCCGACCTGCTCAGCGGGATCGCGGGCACCATCGGCGCGCGCGAGGCCCGCGCGGCGGACCTCAATCCGCTCTGACCTAGGGTCGGATCCCATGCGCCTGGCAGTGATTCCCGGAGACGGCATCGGCCCGGAAGTGGTGGCCGAAGGACTGAAGGTCCTGGGGGAGGTAGCCCCCGACATCGAGAGCACCTCCTACGACCTCGGAGCGGCCCGGTGGATGCGGACCGGCGAGCTGCTGCCCGACTCCGTCCTCGACGAGCTGCGCGGGCACGACGCGATCCTGCTGGGTGCGGTCGGTGACCCCACGGTGCCGAGCGGGATCCTCGAGCGGGGGCTGTTGCTGCGGTTGCGCTTCGAGCTGGACCACCACGTCAACCTGCGCCCGGCGCGGCTCTTCGACGGCGTCGGCAGCCCGCTGGCCGACCCGGGGCCGATCGACATCCTGTGCGTCCGCGAGGGCACGGAGGGTCCCTACGTCGGGAACGGGGGCGTGCTGCGGAAGGACACCCCGCAGGAGGTGGCCACGGAGGTCAGCCTCAACACCGCGTTCGGGGTGGAGCGGGTGGCCCGGTACGCCTTCGAGCGGGCCATGGCGCGGCCTCGCCGGCACCTCACGCTGATCCACAAGACCAACGTCCTGACCCACGCCGGCGGGCTCTGGTCGCGGACCGTCGAGGAGCTGGCCGCCGAGTTCCCCGAGGTCACCGTCGCCTACTCGCACGTCGACGCCGCCGCGATGTACTTCATCACCGACCCGGGCCGGTTCGACGTCGTGGTCACCGACAACCTCTTCGGCGACATCATCACCGACGTCGCGGCCGCCGTGACCGGTGGCATCGGGCTGGCCGCCAGCGGGAACCTCGACGTCTCCGGCACCAATCCCAGCATGTTCGAGCCGGTGCACGGCTCGGCGCCCGACATCGCCGGGCAGGGGATCGCCGACCCGACCGCCACGGTGCTCTCGGTCGGTCTGCTGCTGGACCACCTCGGCCGTCCCGAGCAGGCACGCAAGATCAACGCCGCCGTCGCGTTCGACCTGTCCACCCGCGCGCCACAGGGCCC
>JAODNJ010000413.1 GCA_025465155.1 Frankiales bacterium | reverse complement strand
GGCCTCATCCGCGCTGAAAGCAGATCGAGAGCAAGAGAAAGGCCGGTGACCTGAATACGCAGGTCACCGGCCCTCCTCTGTCAGATGTCGTCTCTGTCAGATGTCGTAGTACATCGCGAACTCTCCCTGCGTGATTGATGGCAGAGAGCTGTCGACGGAACCGGCCGCTGACCTGCGCTTCTAGCGTGGGAAGGGCTTGGCTCGTTGTGGGCTCGAATGAAAATCGTGCGGACTGTGTGCGGACTGGCGCCGACGCCCGCGGCTGCCCGAACGACTGTCGGAGGTACGCGCCGTCAGCGGCGGTCAGGAGGGCAGAGTCTGCTGCTCGGGCGTCGGCGGACTGGCCGGCGACCAAGATCGCGCCGCTTCCACCCAGCGGCAGTGTGCCAGCTGCCTTGGCCGGCGGAAGGGCGCTGTGCGTCCCTCCGGGATGGGCCTTCGGCCCGCCCTTCCCCCGCCGGGCGGCAGCAGCGTGAAAGGGCCGGTCGGCTCGGCCACCTAGGCGCCGGGGCGCAGCCGGCCCGCGGCGTCGTAGGCCGGCCTCCGCGCCGCCGAGGGCACCGCGGCCCCCATCGAGGTGCGTGGTGACTGAGTCGGTCAGAGTTGTCCCATGGCGAGTACTGGACTACCCGGGCATCAGGGCGAGCAGTATCTCGCTGAGCGACGGGCCCTTCGTGCCGCCGAAGACGTCCTTCTCGCCGCCGGATGCAAGGTCGTCGAAGTCCCTTCAACCTTCGATGACGGTCTCGACCTGTTCGTCGCACTGACCAACGACAACAGCGTGGAGCCTTACATGGCCGCGGTGCAGGTCAAGGGCGGTTCGTCCCATCATCGGCGGATCGCGATCGGGAACCATCGCATCTACTGGCGCGACCACACCCTGCCGGTGTTCGGCGTCGTGCACGACGGAGAACTCGGCTACTGGGCAGACCTCACCCAGACGCTCAACGACGAGACAGTGAACAAGGAGACGCAGAACAACGGTCCGGGGGCGAGTGTCGCCACGACCGAACCCCTCGACATGAGCTTCCCAGCAGCAGTGCGCGAGGCCTGCGAACGACGTCACGCTATCCGCGACCTGCTGGACCTGTTGTCCGACGACGTAACGCGGCAAGTCACCGCAGTCGTGGCGGCCAGGTCATTGCCCCGCGACCCGCGGGTCGCGCGCCTCCTCAGGATGCGCCTGACCCAGCTGCACCGCGCCGCCACGTCGCTGGCGCTCGAACATCTCGTCAGGCTGGCCCCCGACCTCCTGGCACGCGAACCCTTCGACGCTGCCCTCCTCGATGTCCTCCTGACGCGCCTGTGGAGCTGGGACACTGACGACTTCCGCGAGCCCGGACTGAAGCGCCTCGGTACGAGGGAAGCGGCACGCACATCGATGCGCCATCTCTACGAGTGCCTCATCCGCCAAGTCGGCGCCGCCGAGCAGCTGAGGGACGTCTATCGCACCACCGACGACCCCAACATCGCCTACCTCTCAGGACATCTCCTGGCGGCGGTCTACACCGAGTGGGACCTGCCGTTCGACGAAGTGCGGGTCGTCCTGACCTCGGTAGATCGCTGGGCCCACACCTTCGAGACGGTGGAGCTTCTCAGCGCGATAGATGAAGGTGGCGTGGAGTTCGACATCTGAGCCGATGCCGTCAGACGGGTCGGGGGTGCACGACCTCCTGCACCTGCTCGGCAATGAACAGAGCCTGGAAATCAGAGTCACTCAGGACGGTGAACCCTCTGCCGATCTTCACAACCCACTCGCCGGCCTCGACCACCACGCGGTCCGCGCGACCGTTCAGGTTGGTCACCTCTAGGGGACCACGCGCATTGGAGTAGCTCCCGGCGCCGTCTCCCTTGATGAGCTCGGCGACCTCGGCCTCGTTCACGCTGCGGGCGTACTGGACCGCCTGGGCAGGTGCACGCAGCTGGTAGGACTCCATAATCCTCAGCGTAGACGGGAGGGCAGGCAGGTCAGTACCACCGAGGAAGCGCCTCCGTGTCAGCGCCTCAGGGTCAGCGCCAGCGGGCCGGGGCGGTGTTGCGGGCCAGACGGCTCTCGATCTCGGCCTTCCACTGCGCTGGAGCCCACCGCAGGATGCCCTTCTCGTCGACGTACTGTGGCGCGACCGCGAGCAGTGTTCCGACGAAGTCGGCCCAGGTCATGCCCGCTGCGCCGAGTTCAGGCATCCGATGCTTCGCGGCCGAGCTGCCAGGGAGGCTGGACCAGCCGTTGTACAGCGAGGACGCGAGGCCTCGTACCCGCTCGACAAGCTCAGGGTTTCGATGGTCCTCGCTGGGTTCGCCGGTTCACTGCGCTCTGTTCGGCTGCCCATCCGGCGAGGGGGAGGGCAGGGTGCTCTTCGACTGCCAGAGCGAACCCGTCGGCACAGGGCATGCCACCGGCGACCAGGCCCACCGAGTGCGCGTCGGGGACCAGTGTCGGGCCCTTTGCCCGGCGCCCGGGGTCGGTGACGACTGTGGCGACCAGCGCGTAGCGGGCGTATGTGCTGGTCGGGTGGGTCCAGTCGTGGGTGTGGGAGTGCACGCGTAGCACCGGTGAGGCGCCTGCCGCGGCGGCTTGCTCAAACGCCCAGTCCATCGAGAGCTGGTGGGCGGCCCGTGCCTCGTCTGGGTCTCAGCTCCAGGGGACCCACCCGACGTGGGTAAAGGAGAGTTCGCCATACACGTTCACTGCCGCCGCTTCAGATGTGGGTGGTCAGATGTTCGCAGCCAGACGGCGGCACAGCGCCTCGACGCCATGTGCCGCCGCGTCATCGCGGTCGCCGACGACGTATTCGCGGGGCTCGCCGTCGCTGAACGTGAACCCCCAGGTCAGACGAGGTGCCGCATAGCTCGACGACTCGCGGGAACCCTCGATCTTCAGCGTCAGGCCACGGACATCGTCCAGCCGCGAGACCTTCACCGACACGATGGGCTCACGCTGGTAGACGGTCTCCCTTCCGGCCTCGTTGCCGCTCCAGAGGTGGTCGTCTTGACGCTGGGCTTCCGCCGAGAGGTCGACCAAGTGCCCGGCGGTCGCGAGGGTGCACGTCCAGGTGGTCTTCCCCGAGCGGCGGTCGTGGTCGACCTGGGACCATCCGATGTCGAAGGCGGCAGGCAGGCCCAGGCCCGCGAGCGCGTCCACCACCGGTTGCGGCGGATACCGCACCACCTGGGACTCGACGTGGGCGAGGTTCTCGAACAGCCACTGCCGAACCTCCAGGTCCGGGTTTGCGCGTTCGGTCGGGTCTGCCTGCGCGGTCACGACGTGCTACTTCTTGCGCCGGTTGTACGGCGACTGGTTGGTGGGCTTGAGCGACACGTCCTGCTTCGATGCCTGGGACCGCACCGCATCCTCGGTGCGACCCAGCTTGAGGCCGGTGACGCGCGTCGGGGTGTTCTGGCCGGCGAGGCGCTTCAGGTCCCGCTTGTCCTGGGCCGACCAGGACTTACCGCTGTTTCGATTCGACTGAGCCATGGTTTACCTCCTGGCCCCCAGTGTGGACGGCACCACCGACACATCCACACCGACACCCACCTAGTTCCACGCGGTCGGCGAGGATGGGATGGTGGGCGAGCCGGAACTGAGCACCGTGGGGGCGGCCTTCGTTCGCGCTCGGGTGGCCGTTGCCGAACACACCGATGCGATGCACGCCGCTGGAGCCACCTGGCGCGAGGAGACGCTGACCGAGCTCGTCCTGCGCACCGCCTCTCCCACCGTCAAGTTCGCCGACTTCAACCGGCGCGAAGAGGCCCTGGTGGGCGCTGACTGGCTGTGGTGGTGGGTCTCTCCCGACGGAACCAGCTTCGGAGCACTGGTGCAGGCCAAGAACCTCACCTTCACCCAGACCGGCACTCCCAAGGTCGAGTACAAGCACGCCGGTGGACGACAGCTCGCGAACCTTCTCGCCGCATCTGACGTGCTCGAGGTCCCCGCGATGTACGCGATCTACTTCGGAGGCCTCGGATACCGCAACGGTTGGCCGTGCCAGGACGGCTCGCCCGGCTGCGATGGCTGCTTGCGGCGCGCGATCACCATGGCTCCCGCCCTCGTGTTCACCGGCGACCTCAGCCCGGCGTTGGCCGCCGAACGCGCGGTCGAGTCAGGACTGGCACTCGAACAGCTGAGCGGCGCCGAGAGCTGGTGGCACCGGAGCGTGCCGTCGCGGCTCCAGGTGACCCGCGATGTCGCGGAGTTCCTCTCCGAGCCGCAGCACGGCGCCCGCGCCGTGGCACGCGAGGTCTTCGCCAGGGTGTCCCTGCGCCGCGTGGCCGAATTCGGTGGCATCGAAGAGGCAGCGCCACCATTGCCGCTCGATGCGCCCGACGCCATCACCTCCGACAGGGTCTTCATCGACCTGCCCCATGATCGGATGCACAACACGGTCGAGTACTTCGACCACGTGCTCCGCGGACTGCGCCGCACTCCACCCGGCTACGTCCTCGACGTCCTCGACGACAACCCACCCGACTCCGAGCTCACAAACCAGGTGGCCGGCATCGTGGTGGTCACTCTCGAGTAGCGCTCCCAGGCCGAGTCCCTGGCATCCGCGGTCGCATCAGTTGCTCGCGGCGGGCGCGCTCCGAACAACGGCAGAGGAGAAGCCTCGTTCCCCGCGCGCGACGGAGCCGGCGACGGTTTCGAGGCTGCGCCTTGAGCGCTCAACGTGTGGGCAGGCGCCACGCGCGTCTGCGACGGTCCCCAGCTCGCTCCCCCCGCCTTCAGCGTCCCGGCTGCAATGGGTCGCCGGAAGGGCGCTATCGCGTCCCTTCGGGATGGGCCTTCGGCCCACCCTTCCCCCGATCCGTTGCAGCCGAGGGAAGCGGGTTGTGGGGAGCGGAGCAGTGGTGCGGGGCGACGGCGCCCCGGAGCCCGTCCCTTGGACGGGACGGTCAGGAAGGGGCCGAGGCGCTCCGGGTGCCGATGGCCAGCAGTGCCGCCGCCGTGATCGCTGCGACAGTACCGACGGCGAAGAGGCCCGCGAAACGGTTGCCCTGGGCCTGCTGACGCGCGGCCAGCGTGAGGGCCTCCTGCAGCAGTCGCTCGTCCGGGCGAAGAAATGGCGGGGAAACCAGTTCGAGAGCCTCCGCGATGAGCCGGCCTTGGTCGGTGCCCAGCCAGCCGCCCAGCCGCAGCGCCGCGAACTCGGCGTCGCCGAGCAGCTCGGCGGCGAGCTGGTCAGTAGTCGGGCGGTCGCTATGCGGCCACCATGTGTCCGGGCGCGGCAGCCAGGCCGGCCCTGTGTCGCGGGGCCAGCCACGAAAGCGCGCGCCGAGATAGTCGGCGAGCTGCTGCGCCGATGCGGTCATGACTGACTCCCTCGAAGGTCCTGGATAACGTCAACAACGGTAAGGGTCGGCACCGACGGAAACGGGGCGACTCGCGGAAGTCGGTAGCAGCCCGCCAGCGGCACGAGACTGCATGTCTTCGTCGTGGTCCTCACCCCGCGGGCAGCCGAAAGAGCCGGTGGACGGGCCGTGGGAGCGGCCTGCCTCGCTGGCCGCTACGGGATGGGTCGCCGCGGCACCCAGCCGCCTGTGGCAATCGGATGGCGATTGGACGGCACTTTGACGGGGGTTGGAGTGGGATACGTATAGGTCCCGCTGCCGGGGCAATCGACCACCGGTCGGTGCGCCGCCGGTCATTCGCTGCCACTGGCATGATCGGCGGCGTGACCAGCACGCCACCGCGGGACCAGACGGCGACCATCGTCGCGCTTCTGGACGCCGCCGGGCGCCGGGACGCGGCGGTCCCGCTGCGCCGCGCGTTCGTGCAGCAGGGTACCCAGCGGGCACCCGAGCCCGGGCCTCTGCAGAAGATCGTCACCCGCCACGACGACACCGCGCTCGACCTGTACCTGCTGTTCCGTGGGATGGCCAGCAGCGATCCGTGGGACGTCACCCGCGACGCCCGGATCTGGGGGCGTGCGCTGGGCCACGGCAGCGACGTCGACGGCGGCGCGTCGGTCGTGTCGAAGGCGTGGCGGCGCCTTGACGAGGTGTACGGCCTGATCCACCGAGAGCGCTCGGGCCGCCTGGCCAAGATCACCACGCTGGACGAGAGCGGCAGCCGTGCGCCCTACCGCTACCCGAACGGCCAGTACTTCAAGTTGCCGTTCGCCTACTGGACCGCCGAAGAGTCGTGGCATCACTGCCTGAGCTTGCCGGCGAAGGCCTGCCTGCTGATCGCGCTGTCTCTGCGGCAGCCGTTCATCCTGCCCGCCGAGCGGGGCCCGAGCTGGTACGGGATCTCGGCCGACAGCATCGACCGAGGGCTGCGCGAGCTGCAAGACCATGGCCTGCTCACCCGGCGCTTCACCACGGTGGAGAACTGGCTCAGCCCCACCGGGCAGATCACCGAGTTCCACTACCGACTGGCAGGGCCGTTCCGGCGCCGCGACCGCATCAGCCGAGGCCATCTGGCGGTGGTGAGCGCGTGACCGCTCCACGCCTACTGCAGGCATTCCTGGACGAGTCCCAGTCCGACCGCGCCCGCGACCCGTTCTGCTACGTGCTGGCCGCAGGAATATGTGCACCGGCGGACATCGACGCCGTCCGCACCGAGATGGACCGGCTGCGGCTACGCGGCCAGCGCAAGGTCCACTGGCGCGATGAGTCGGCCAGACGGCGCCGGCAAGTGACCGCGAGCATCGCCGCCATGCCGTTGCAGCACGTGGTTGTCGTCCGCGACGGGCGCGCCGGCGAGGCTGCCGAGCGGCGCCGGCGGCACTGCCTGGAACGAATGCTGTACGAGCTGGACCAGCTGGGTGTCGAGACCGCCACCTTCGAATCCCGCGGTCCCGCCGACGACCGGCGCGATCGCGGCATGCTCGACGCCCTGCGCGCACGCCAGGTCGTGTCCCCGGAACTGCGCATAGCGCACGTCCCCGGCCCGAAAGACCCAATGCTGTGGGTCCCCGACACCGTCTGCGGTGCCGTCACACACCAGCGGACCGGCGATCCGCAGTACGCGGAGCTGCTGGCGACACGGCTGCACATCGTCACGATCACCGTGAGCTGAACAGGCTCCAGGAAAGCGCGAAGCCCCGGGCCCTGTCGTCCGGCAGGAACTCCCGAGGCTCACTTCCGAGGTCACCACGATGACCCGGCACCTACATGATCCCCGCCTGGCCGCTCGCGGTCAATCGCGCTGACGTCGTCTGGCGGTCGCTGCCGTGACAACCGACCGAGCCGGCGCCGGGCGTGGCCGGGGTGAAGATCGGCGTCCGGCTGGACAACTTTGTGGCCTCGGGGTCAGAGGCAGCAGTATCAGCCGCCTCCGGATTGTCCGGGGCCGCTGCGGCCGCCGCGCGGCGCACGAGCTCGGTGACGACTCCCCAACCCGAGGGATCCCGGCACCAGTGGAAACCCCTGAGCCCAACAACAGCGCGTAGACACCCGGCTGGCCGTGCATACCGGTCGCCCGCATCACGAGCGGGTCAAGGGACTTCATCGGTTGCCGCCACACGCGCGACTGCAGTTCGGTCCCCAGCAATCCGAGGGGGGTCCAACGGCATAGATGGTCTTGCCACTCGCAAACCGCCTTCCGTACACAGATGCGTCCTGTGCCCACCTCGGCACGAGCCGCGGACCATGCCTCCTGCACCGATAGATTTCCGTCGTGTGGATCCGCGATGTCGACGTCCCCGCTGAGCTCATCGAGGCGGCTCGCGACGGTCGCCTCGTTCTGTTCGTCGGCGCCGGCGCCTCAGTGGACCCGCCCGCCAGCCTGCCCAATTTCAAGGACCTAGTGAAGCAAGTCGGTACTCGTGCGGGCACTCCGCCAACGGAGAAAGACCTCGAGCGACTCGACAAGTTCCTCGGCACTCTCGAAGACCTCGACATCGACGTCCATAGCCTCGTCGCCAAAGCGATCGACCTGCCGAATTCACGCCCGAACCGGCTCCACCGAGCAATAATCGATCTGGCTCGAGCCCATCCCCCCGTCCGGATCGTGACTACGAACTACGACCTGCATCTGAGCAGTGCCGCGGAGGCCGCTGGACTGGACGTCGAGGTGTTCCGCGGGCCAGCACTACCGGTAGGCGATGACTTCGTCGGCATCGTCCACCTGCACGGCGCTCTAGACCAAGCAGCCCGCCGTCTCGTCGTCACCGACACCGACTTCGGACATGCCTACATCCGCGAGGCATGGGCGGCGCGGTTCCTCGACCGCATGTTCTCGGGCTTCACGGTTCTGTTCATCGGCTACAGCTACGGCGACCTGGTCATGCAGTACTTGGGCCGGTCGCTCGGCCGCGGAGGCACTAGGTTCGTGCTCACCCACCGCGAGGACCTGCCGGAGTGGAAGTCCTACGGCCTCACCCCGCTTGTCTACCTGGTACCGGAGAACTCGCACGTCGCGCTGTCCGAGACGCTAGAGCGATGGGCTGAGCTCGCAACGCTGCGACGAACCGAGCATCGCCGCCTGATCGCTGACCTCGTCAGCACGGGACGGCCAGCCGCCTCTGCAGGCGAATCACCAGCCGAGGACGAAGGCACACTGCCGCCCGAACGCGTGCTCACGCCCGAGGACATCTCCTATCTGGAGGAGAGCCTCGGCGACCCCGAACGGGTTCAGTATTTTGTTGAGAAGGCGCGCGGGCATGAGTGGCTCTCGTGGGTAGCCACGCGACCCGAGTTTGGTTGCCTATTCGCGCACACGGAGCCAACTGACGAGCGGACCCGGGCCGTCACCCAGGCGCTCACCTTCTGGGTCGCCGACCATTTCGTGACCGTGGAGGAAGACTCATCCACAGCACTACGGATCATGGCCGACCGGGAGTGGTCCCAGGCGACGCTGACGACCATCACCCACCGACTATTCGCTCAGGACGGCGTCGTGCCCGCGTGGCAGACACCATGGCTTGTGCTATCCCTCCAGCAAGCGCCCCCGAGCCGCAACGAGATGCTCGACATGCTCCTCGCCAAGGAAAGCTGGACCGAACGACCCGACCTCGCATTGCTGCTCTTCGAACACCGCACTCGCCCGGTCCTGGCATCCGGGTTCGAGATAGGGGGAGGCACTACTCCTCCCAGCTTTAACGTCGACCTCGTCGGTGAGGAGTACTGGCTGACGTCCGCGTGGACCAAGGTGTTCCTGCCCATCCTCGACGACCACGCTCACGCGATCCTCGACCTGGTTACCGGCCACATCCGAACTGCGTACCGCATGCTGCGGTCGACGCGTTCAGACGCACGGACCGACACCCTCAGCTTCGGCAGATCAGCCATCGAGCCACACGAGCAGGACGAAATCCGTGACTCGTTCGACGTCCTCATTGACGCGTCACGCGACTGTCTCGAGCGACTGCTCATCAACGATCCACCGACAGCAGCCGCCCACATCGACCAGTGGACGCAGACAGACGAGGCGCTCTTTCGCAGGTTGGCAGTCCACGGGTGGAGAGTGCGCCAGGACCGCAGTGAAGACGAGAAGGTGCACTGGATAATCCAGCACCACCTGCTCTACGACCTCGACACGCAACACGAAGTCTTCCTGCTCCTGGAGCAGGCCGTTCCTGAAGCACCCGACGCGGTACAAGCCCTCCTCGACGCGACTACGGCCGGCCCACCACCAGTCGACCACAAAACGCCGTCTCCCTACCGCCGGTACAACGTCCTGGCATGGCTCGCTCAAATCGCCCCCGGGATCCCAGCAATCGCGGAAGCCTTCGACGAAATTCAGACAGAGCACCCCGAGTACGGGCCTCGCGAGCACCCAGACCTCAACATGGCTATGACGGTGGGCTTTGTTGAGAACGCCGAGCCATTCACCGCCGACGAACTTCACGCCAAGATCGAGCACGACCCCGAGGGGACGCTGGCGAAGCTACGCACCTTCCAGTCCATCGACGAATTTCAGCTCACCGGACCAACGTGGGAAGGCGCGGTCCGCTCTGTTCGCGGCTGTGCCACCAAGTACCCCGCGGATGGCTTGCTCCTGGCTGGCTTTCTCAATGCAGACGACCGCGACCTGAGATGGGCGCTGATCGACGCATGGGCTGACGCCGAACTTAATGAGGAGCAGATCGCGGCCGCGATCGAGACCATCGGTACTTGGGAGATCGACGAGGTCAGGGGCCACGCCGCGCGGATGCTCGCAAATGGTGGGCGCGATGGGCGCCCGACGGCATGGCACTTGTACGAGTCGGCACGCAAACTTGCAGCGCGCCTATGGCCTAGCGAGACGATCACCGGAAACATCGTCGCAAGCGACGACCGCGTCCTCGAGGCCATCAACCATCCGGCCGGCGACCTGGCCCAGTTCTGGACGAAGGTAGTCCAGAACGATTGGCGCCTGGACCAAGAGGGCTGGTCTGGGCTCCCAGAGGAGCTCAACGGCCATCTGGGCCTCATGCTCCAGGCGCGAGGCCGTAACGGCCTACTGGCCCGCACCATCCTCGGATCCAACCTGCGCTTCTACTTCGCGGCTGACTCAGAGTGGACGCGCACCCACCTGCTTGTCCTCTTCGACTGGAACACTCACCCAACCGACGCGCCCGCGGTATGGCAGGGATTCCTGGCCCAAGGGCGACCCGACGATGGACTTCTCGAAGCTGGGCTGCTCAACCTCTACCTACAGTCCTGCCAGCACGCCGACGAGCTGGGGCGAGATCGATCGCGAACGCAGCTGGCAGACCACCTCGCCGTTGTAGCGATGTTTGCCTCGGCCGAACCCGGGTCGTGGCTCTCCGACTTTGTCATCACTGCGCCGGCAAAACTGAGGGAGGCTTGGGCCAGCCGGGTTGCCGCGAGGCTGCTCGACCTCGACAGCACAGAGTCCGCCCAGCAGTGGACCCGTTGGGTGCGCGAGTACTGGACCGGTCGCGTGGAGTCAGTCCCCTTGCCGCTGACGGTCGCGGAAGCCTCGAAGATGGCGCAATGGGCCTTCGGCTTGCCGGGCAGCGTGTCGAGGCAGTCGACTTGGTCAAGCGATCACCCGCAAGGTGGGTAGAGCACAACCCGCTGCTACACCGCCTGGCTAACGAAGACCTTGCTGCCGACGCCGCCACGTGGACGAACCTCATCACCCATCTGCTCCACAACACGCCCGAACCGTCGTGGGAGATCCAGCACTACCTGCCCGGAATCGTGACGGTCCTGAAAGGAGCCGCACCCGCTATCGACCTCTCCGCGCTGATCGACGAGGCAATGCGACTTGGCTGCACAGACGCACCCGACTGGTGAGCGGTCTGGGCCCCCCTAGCCAGGACCACCTGCAGCACCCGGCGGGCGGGCGACGGACCGCGTCAACAACGAAGCAGCTGCGATGCACTGCTTGCGAGCCGGATCCAGCCCACAGGCAGGGCTCACATGGCCTTCTCTGAGCAAGGTCGGCATCCACCTTCGTGAGAAAGCACTCCTCTCGCCCGTCGGAATAAGACAACCAGCAATTACCCGAGCTCACCAATTGTTCAACCACTGTCGCCGCAATAACCTCTCCGAATAGCTGCCACTGGCCCAACTCGTCGGTTTAACGTAAGAACGGCACGTATGCTACCAATCCGGTAGCTTCGAGACTGCCGTCAAGCGGCTTCTCTGGCTGTCGGGGGTGACATTTATGGTCGTTATTGGGGGGCGTTGATAATTGCACGGCGGCATGAAGGTCTACGCAGGAGCGCCGGCAGCCGCCCGGTGCTACCTAGAGGCCGGCCGCAGCCGGGCGGACGACTACTACCTGGCGGAGGGCACCGGTCTGGCCCGTCGGTATACCGCGACGACCGAGCGCGTCGCGGAGCAGCCGCCGCTGGGCGGCGACGCCTACGAGGCGTGGGTGGCCGGTCGGGACGCGGTGACCGGCCAACCGCGGGGCCGGCTGCGCACCGACGACCGGGCGGTCCGGTTCGTCGAGGTCATCGTGAACGGGCCGAAGTCCTGGTCGCTGGCCGCCGTATTGCATCCGGACATCGCCGCTGCCTACGACGCGGCGCAGGACCGCGCGGCTGAGCAGGTCATCAGCTGGCTCGCGCAGCACGCGACCACGCGGGTAGGCCCGCGCGGGGAGCAGGTCCAGGTACCGGCGGAGGTGCTGGAGGCCGTCACCGTGCGGCACTACACCTCCCGATCGGGCGATCCGCACCGGCATCTCCACCTGCAGATCAACGCACGGATGTTCGCCGCAGGGAAATGGCGAGGTCTGCACACCGTCGGCATTCGTGACTGCCTCGACGCAATCAACGGTATAGGCCACGCCGCGGTCGCCTGTGATCCGCAATTCCGGACGGCGCTGGCCTGGCACGGCTACACGTTGAAAAGTGATGGAGAAATACAGGAGCTGGCCGCCTTCTGGGGTCCGTTCAGCGCACGAGCGGCGCAGATCGGACGCAACCGGGACCGCTACGAACGAGAATGGACCCGAGCGCACCCCGGCGAGCAGGCGGGGCCGGCGCTGCGCCGGGGCTGGGACGCCCGCGCGTGGGCGGAGGACCGCCCGGACAAGGTCACCCCCTCGCCGGGTGTGAACCTGGACGAACGATGGCGGAACGAACTGCTCGCTCTCGGCTACCGCGACCACGACCGGACGGTGGCCCTCTCGGCTGTATACGTGGGCGCGCTGGACCGGGACGGGGTCGCCGAGCGGGTGCTGACCCGGCTGGCCGCGCGGCGCTCCGCGTGGAACGCGGCCGACCTTCGTGGTGAAGCCGAGCGGCTGATCGCCGCCGCCGGCATCGTCGCCGATGCGTCGGTGCGGCTCGAGCTGGCCGATGACCTCACCGTCCGCGCCCTGGATCGCTGTGTGCCTCTGCTTGCCCGCGACGACGTTCCCGAGCACGTTCGGGCCCAGACCTCGCGGCCGGTCCTAGCCGTCGAGGCCGATCTGACCGTGCGCCTCGCCGCCCGCGGCCACGCCGCCCTCGGGGACGAATTCGGGTCGCGCGACGCGGCCCCACCCGACTGGCTTTCGCGGGCGCTGGACCCGGACCAACGGACGTCGGTTCGTGCGCTGACCGGAGACCGGCCGCTGGTCGTGGTGGAGGGAGCGGCCGGCGCCGGCAAGACGACCACGTTGTCCGCCACCCGAATGCTCCTCTACGGACAAGGCCACCGGCTGATGGTCGTCACCCCGACGCTGAAGGCGGCCAAGGTGGCCGGCGAGGAGACCGGCGCCGCCGCCGGGTCGGCGGCCTGGCTGGCGTTCCAGCACGGCTGGCGCTGGAACCCCGACGGCGCCTGGACCCGGCTCACCGCCGGCCAAACCGACCCGGCGACCGGCCGCGCCTATGACGGCCCCACCCCGACGGCCCGGCTCCGTGCGGGTGATCTGCTGGTGGTCGACGAAGCAGGCATGCTCGACCAGGACACCGCCCGCGCGCTTGTCAGCATCGCCGACGAGTCCCACGCCCGGCTGGCGCTGCTCGGCGACCGGCACCAACTGCCTGCGGTCGGCCGCGGCGGCGTCCTCGACCTCGCCCTCGACCAGCTTGACCCGGCCGCTCACGTGACGCTCGAGGCGGTGCACCGCTTCACCCGCTCCGATGCCACCGGCCGAACGACCCCGGACGACGCCTACGCCGCCCTGACCCTGGCCATGCGCACCGGCGAGGATCCCGGTGCCGTCTTCGACGCCCTGCTGGTCCGCGGCCAGATCCGGCTGCACCCCGACCTCGCCGCCTTGCAGCAGACGCTCGCGGACACCGCCGACGTCTCGCACGCCTCGGGACAACGGGTGGCCGTTGTTGCGGACACCGGGGAGCAGGTCACCGAGCTCAACGCTGCCATCCGCGACCGGCTCGTCACCCGCGGACTCGTCGACGACACCCACACGGTCACGACAGCGGTGGGGGAGCGGATCGGCCGGGGGGACCGGATCACCACCCGCCGCAACGACGCCAAGCTGGGCGTGGCCAACCGGGACACTTGGCTCGTCACCGCCGTCGACCGAGACGGCGCACTTCACGTCACGCCCGCGGAAGGTGGCACCGCTCCCGCTGCGGGCGCGACCAGGCTGGGCGGACATGGGACGCGCACGCTGCCCGCCGGCTACGTCACCTCACACGTGCAGCTCGGCTACGCCTGCACCGTGCACGGCGCCCAAGGGGAGACCGTCACCGCCGGCCACGTCGTCATCGGCGAGCGCACCGGTGCCGCGTCGGCCTACGTCGGCATGACCCGCGGCCGACAGGCCAACACCGCCCACCTCGTTGCGATCGACGCCCTCGAGGCCCGCGAGCAGTGGATCGCCGTCTTCGCCCGCGACCGCGCCGACCTCGGACCCGCCCGAGCCGTACAGGTGGCAGCCCTCGAGGTGGACCGCTACGGCCCCGTGCCCACGGTCTCGCCGCCGCAGCTCGAGGCGCCCGCTGTCCGTCGACCTACGGAGGAGCTGCGGCTGCCCACGCTGCACCGCGCGGCCACCTCGGGGATCCACCGGTGACTCAGCGTGCCGGTTCAGAAAAACCGTCGCCGGTGTCACCAATCGGCCCGAAATGGCGCCTTCTCCAGCTGCAAGGCCAGCCGCACCCGACAGTCCCCGGAGACCACCATGACCGCCCAGCCCCTCCAGACTTCCCAGCACGAACCACACCCCGAACTGCTCACCATCGCCGAGGCGGCCGAGCTGTTGCGGGCGCCGGTGGCCACCCTCCGGTACTGGAGACACCTCGGCACCGGCCCCCACAGCTTCCGAGTCGGCAGGCGGGTCCTCTACCGCCGGGACGACGTCAGCGCCTGGATCGAATCGCAGCATGACCGGGGCTGAGACGGCCGGCCTTGACGTCGAGGGTTGTGTCGGAGCTGCAGGCCAGCGTGGGCCTGTGACCAGGAGTGCTCGCCCTCCCTTCTGGGAGGTCGGGCCGAGAGCACGAGGGGGCCCCGATGGCCGTAGTGGTGGACCGATGGCGGCGGAAGGACCGAGCCACAGGGAAGCTGGTTCCGACATCCCGTGACGGCCAGGGACTGCGCTACCTGGCGCATCTCCGCGATCCCTCAGGCCGCGAGGTCACCAAGGCCTTCGCGTTGAAGCGGGACGCCCAGCGGTGGCTCGACGAGCAGACTGCGCAGCTGGTGCACGGAACGTTCGTGCATCCCACGGCGGTGAAGACCACGGTGGGGGAGTGGTGTGATACCTGGCTGTGCGGCTACGCCAGCAGGCGCCCGAGAACAGTCCGGCAGGCGCGGGTGCACATCGCGCAGATCACGACAGCGTTCGGTAATCGCCCCTTGGCCGCCGTGCGCCCGTCGGACGTGAAGTCCTGGACGGCCAAGCTCAAGGCCGACGGCCTCGCGGACAGCTACGTCTACGCGCTGCACAACCGGCTGTCGCAGCTGATGAGCGACGCCGTCCATGACGGCATCCTGGCGCGCAATCCCTGTTCGCGCCGCACCAGTCCGGGCGCCGGCAAGCCTCGCCCCTACGTCGCCACCACTGAGCAGGTCTGGGCGCTGCACGATGCAGTCGCCGAGCACCTGCGGCCTGCGATCCTCCTTGGCGCCTTCGTTGGCCTGCGGACCGCCGAGGTCGTCGGCCTGCGCGTGGCGGACGTCGATTTCATGCGCGGCATCGTCAGGCCGGTGCAGCAGCGGGACGGCGAGCCGTTGAAGTCCGAGACCAGCCGGACGCCGCTGCCGATCCCGTCCGAGCTGGCGCTCGAGCTGTCCGCGGCAGTGGCCCGGTGGGGCGGCGACTTCGTGGTCACGGACGGCGCGGGGCGCCAGTCGTCGACCTGGGCGATCGAGCGGGCGGTACGGGCGGCGCGGCGGAAGGTGGACGGGTTGCCGGAGGAGTTCCGTTTCCACGACCTCCGGCACTACCTGGCCTCGCTGCTCATCGGCAACGGCCTCGACGTGAAGGTCGTCCAGCATCGGCTCCGGCACGGGTCGGCGAAGACGACCTTGGACACCTATGGCCATCTGTGGCCGGACAGCGACGAGTCCGCACGAGCCGCCGTGGGTGCGGTGCTGGCGGCTCGTGCGGACTGCGTGCGGACTGGCAACCTGAGCCTCTGAGAAACCGCAGGTCAGAGGCCAGTTCTACTCAGATGTCGTAGTACATCGCGAACTCGTGCGGGTGCGGGCGGAGGCGGATCGGGTCGATCTCGTTCTCCCGCTTGTACTCGATCCACGTCTCGATCAGGTCGGGGGTGAACACCCCGCCGTCGAGC
>JAODNJ010000398.1 GCA_025465155.1 Frankiales bacterium | reverse complement strand
GAAGATCCGCGTCCCGCTGCCGGCGAATCCGGGGTTGATGAAGAGCTGGAGTTCATCGACGAGGTCGTGGCGCAGCAGGGAGGTGGCGAGTCCGGCCCCGCCGAAGCAGACGAGGTCGCCCGGGGCCTCCTTCTGGGCGCGTTCGACGACGTCGGGGAGAAAGCCGTTGAGGACGGTCACGTCGCCAGGCCGGTCACGGTCGGGACGGCGGGTCCTGCTCACCACGAACTTCGGCAGTTCGCCGATTCGGCGGGCGAAGTCATAGTCCGCCTCGTCTGGGTGCTGCTGCGCGACGTCCTGCCAGTGGTCGAGGTAGCCCTCGTCGATCATGGGGCGGCTGAGCAGGATGCCCGAGGCGTGGGTGAAGACACTGTTGGAGAAGGCCCGCAGATCGGGGGTCCAGTGCCAGTCGGGTCCCCAGGTCCACAGCTCCCACCGGGAGGTGGGGACGCTGCTGTCGACGTATCCGTCGACGGACGTCTGCATCTGAAGGATGAGGCGGCTCACGTCACACCGAGCCTTTCGATGATGTGGAGTCGGAGGAGAGGCGCCGCCCGAAGAGGGCGAGGAGTCGTCCGGTGTCGGTGCGGGTTTCCGAGGCAGGGATTGCGCGTCCGAAGAGACCGGATCGTTCGATGTGGTCCAGGACGATCGGCGCGCAGGCCAGCAGCGGAGCGACCAGGTGCGCGGGGATGCCGACGACGCTGCCGGTGGCCTGGTCGACGTCGCAGGCGTGGACGCTGAATTCGTACGCTCCGGTCAGAGCGACCAGGTCGACGACGGGACTGTCGTGCGGGGCTTCCTGGATGGTCCGGAGCAGCCGGTGCAGCTCGCGCTGGGCTGCCGCGCAGCCGGCGGGTGGCGGAGGCCCCGGCGGGCTGCCCTCGATGATCTGGCGAACCGTGGCGGCGGAATCGGCGACGTGACGCACCAGCGTCGCGAGGTCCCAGTCGGTGCACGGCGTGCGGCTGGTCGAGTCCGCGGTGCTGGCGGCGTCGATGCTCGTGCTGACCAGGCTCACGGCCTCCGTCAGGAGCTCGAGCGGAGCGGGCGCGGTCATGACGTCGCCGTGTGCGGGTGTGCGGCCGCGGTGTACGGCCTGCCCGGGAGGGTGGCGGGGAGGCCGAACAGAGGGAACAGCGACCTGTCGAGGAAGACGACGATCCGGGAGATCAGCCCGCTCTCGGTGTCCAGGACGTGGATCCCGTGTGGAGCGAACGATCCGTCGGCCGTCCGGCTGTAGGTCGCGACGGCCGGGTGGCCGTTGGCCGACGTCGGCAGAGCTCGCCTGGGCCGGGTGAACACCCGCCGGGTCAGGTGGTCGACGACGGCCGCGCGACCGAGGAACCACACCGGGATCGGCGGTATCTCGTACTCGACGTCGTCGCGCAGCAGTGCCGCCAGCGCCGCCACCGCGGTGACGGCGAGGACCCAGCCCAGCGGGGCAGGCGGTTTACGGGTCGGTGCGACGGTCACGTGCAGTCCCTTCGTCAGGTCGTGTCCGTACAGACCTGACGACAGGGCCCGGTTCACCGGTGCGCGGCTGACCCGCATGGGTGACGAGCACGGGTGAGGTACGGACCGTCCGTGGTCGGGGCGACAGTCGTCGGTCCGCTGACCTCGACCAGGTGCGACCCCGTGACGGGTCGGGCGGACATCGACGAACGGCGGCGGACCGCAGCGACCCCCGGACCATCAGAGCGCGGTTGGCCGCTCCTGCACCTGCCCCGCCGGGAAGGCAGGCGATGCTCGGTCGCGATCGACGTGGGCGCCGTCGCTGCAACCCGGTCCACGGTCTGCGCCCAGCCGGCGCGCGTGTCTGCCCAGGGCGCCCCAGCCCTGCCTAGCTCGGTGATCCGGACTCCGCCGAGGACCGGCCCTCGAGGTCGTGGACCACCGTGGCCGTGAATCGGAAGTGATCGCTGCGCACGACCGACCGGAGGAAAGCCAGCGGCACATCGTCCGCATCGCGCACGACCGTGCTCACGAGGAAGGTCGTTGCGCCGCTGCGGATGCCGAGGGTGGCGCACTCGAACTCGTTCGCCGTGGTCGCCTCGACGCTGAGTTCGGAGCGGTGCGGACGCAGGCCGCACCGCTCGGCCAGCTGGGCCAGCAGCTCCGGACCGCCGACCACCAGGGGTAGTGCGCCGCTCCCCTCGGTCGCCGCGGTCAGCTCGGCAGAGGCGTCGCAGCGCACGTAGGCCTGGCTCAGGGAGACCGGATGGTCGACCGCAGCGACAGCGGTGATCTCGAACAGCCGGCTCGAAGGCGAGATCTGCAGCAGCGTTCCGAGGTTGGTACCGGCGACGACCTGTCGGACGTCGATGACGTCCGACAGAACCGCCCGCTGGGCCAGGTCCTCGTGCCGCCACTCGCGGGCGGCGGCGACGGCTTCATAGAGCAGCTTCGGTGGGGCGACGACGGTGCCGCGGCCCTTCTGTCGAATCACCTGACCGTCGGCGGCGAGGACATCGAGCGCCTTGCGTATCACTGTTCGGCTCACCCCGAACCGAGTCTCCAGTTCGGCCTCCGAGGGGAGAATCTCGCCGGCCTGCCAATTGCCGGCGTCGATGTCCTCCTTGAGCATCTCCTGCAGCTGGTAGTACAGCGGCACCGGGCTGTCCCGGTCGAGCTGGCCGGCGCGGTCGAAGAAGCGCCGGACCTGCTCGGGGCGGCGCGCCGCCGGCACGAGCGACGGTCGCCTCACACCCGCGTCCCGCCGTTCACGCCGGCCACGAAGATCGAGAAGCGGTCGAAGCAGGCCTCCCGGACGGGGTAGCCGAGGCAGTCGGCGTTGTCGCGGAACGGCGCTGAGCCGTCCACCAGGCGTTCGAAGCCGTCGGCGATCTCGGTCAACAGGCCAGGGGGGTTGTCCACCCGCATGAAATGGCAGACGAACACCCGGTCCACGGAGTCACCGAGGCCGGCCAGGCGACGGGTGGACCGGGCAAACGCCTCGACGTCGCTGTCCTCCAACTGGGCGTAGATCGGCCCGGTGTTGATGGTGTCCCCGCCGAAGAGCAACCCGTTCCGCTCGTCGAACAGGCAGATGCTGTCCGGCGAGTGACCCGGTGTGTGCATCACCTCGAGGACACGGCCGCCGAGGTCGATCTGGTCGCCGTCGTCGAGGAGCGTCGTGGCCGTGGTCGGAACGATCCGGTAGCCGGCCGGGTCGAAGCCCTCGGGCAGCGGGCGGATCAGGGTCTCCGCCGTCACCAGGTGGAAGTACGCGTCGTCGAGCTGCTTGTAGCCCTGCCACTCCTCGATCAGCCGCTGCGTGTAGGCCATGTACCCCTCGGCGAGCCCTTCCGGGGCCGGCTGGGCGAGCATCTCGGCGCCGGCCCGGTGGATGGCGATCTCGTCGAACAGCCGGTTCCCGCCCGAGTGGTCGAAGTGGTAGTGAGAGTTGACCACCGACAGCGGCTTGCCGGCCAGGCGCTCGGCGACCGTGCGGATGTCGGCCACGCCGAGCCCCGTGTCCAGCAGGACGGCCCGGTCGTCGCCGACGACGAGGAAGTTGTTCACATGGCCCGGCTCGGCGATGAGGAAGACACCGTCGGCGAGCGGCCGGATGTCGAACCACGACGTCCGCGGGTGGGCCGCTGCCCAGTCTTCTCCACCAGGCGCGCCGAACTCGACCGGCGCGCTCATGCGGTCGTCGGCTCGTCGGCGGCGACGCGGGACCCCGGCACCTGCGGTCCCGACCCGGCGGGTCCGGACGCGGCGGCCCCGGAGGGCCTGCCGGCGCGGCGACGCATCGACACGTAGTAGCCGGCAAGGGAGACGAGGAATCCCACGAAGATCGAGATGTCGCCACCACCGACCAGGCCGGTCAGCGGGCCCGAGTAGATGGCGCTGCTGGAGAACAGCGCCGCGAGCACGATGCCGGCGGCGAACCAGCCCAGCCCCACCGGGTTGAAACCCCGCCGATACCAGTACCGGCCCTGGTGTTCGTGCAACGCGGCGACGTCGTAGTCCCCTCGGCGAAGTGCCATGTCGGCCAGGTAGATGCCGCACCAGGGAGCGATCCACAGGACCATCAGCGACAGGAACGACGTGAACGAGCTGGTGAAGTCGAAGACGAACAGCGCATACGCCGACAGTGCCGTGCCGATGGTGGCGTCGACCAGCACGGCCTGCCAGCGCTTGGCCTTGAGGCCCAGGGCCAGCAGGCTCATGCCGGAGGAGTAGGTGTTGAGGAAGTTGTTGGTGATCGTGCCGCCGACGATGACCGCCAGGTAGGTGACGAAGAACCAGTTCGGGAGGATCGCCTTGAGCCCGGCGACGGGATCCGTCATGTCCGTCGCGGTGGCCGCCGCCACCCCGAACACGGTGATCACGACGGCCGGGACCGCGCCGCCCAACGCCGTCCACAGCGTGATGCGGGCACCGGATGTCCGCCGCGGCAGGTAGCGCGAGTAGTCCGCCCCGGTGTTCACCCAGGAGAACGGCGCGGCTGCCATCACGACCAGGGCCAGCAGCCAGGCGCCGGTGTACGTCGGTGCGCCGAGCGCCGGGTGCACGTCGACGTTCGTCTTCGGCAGTACGAGAATGCCGAGCACCAGCGTTCCGATGCCCAACAGGTAGCTGAAGACCTTGTTCAGCAGGGTGATCGTCGCGTGGCCCAGGACGGCGACACCGAAGGTGAGAACGACGATCGCGACCAGGGCCACGATCTTCCAGACGGTGCCGCCGCCGGCCCCCAACTCCTGGAAGATCTCGTACAG
>JAODNJ010000604.1 GCA_025465155.1 Frankiales bacterium | reverse complement strand
AACTCATTGTACACCTTGTCAAACGGTGGTGAAAAGGGTATAATCGTCCAAGTTACATTGCGATGTATCATGGGCCAGTAGCTCAGCTGGTTAGAGCGTCTGCCTCTTAAGCAGAATGTCGTGGGTTCAAGTCCCACCTGGCCCTCCAAAAGTGAATTTATATTCCAACCCAATTCGAAACAGTCCGTTTATCTCTGGTAGCGGGCTGTTTTTGGTGTTCCAGAAGATATCTGGCGTATTCTTATACGAGGCTAATCTTGAGGACGAGGATGAAGCTAAATGAGTCCCACACCCTTGATAATATTCTCTAAATATGTTAATATATGTACATAAGTCACTAGGGGCCACAAGCCCTAGTGCTTTATGTTTTTTAACATCCCTTGTCGCCTAACGGCAAGGCACGCAGACAACGCGATGAGTTCACGATGTCCAAAAGGCATCCTGGACTGATATCGTTCCATCCTCCTACCACGAAAGGACGTGGCATCATGCGCGTACTCATTAAGACACTCTTATGTCTTTGTATTGTGTTGATGCTGGCGTCTTGTACATCAGTAGTGACACATACTTCGGTTTCAACTCCAACTGCGGCACGAACCATCGCACCACCACCCACACCAGCTCCCCCTGTGATCAAGCAGGTGGCGCACAAGTGGGAGTCCGGTACGTTCCAGAACGGCATCCAGCTGTACTGGCACTTTCCGGGCACTGATGCAGACGTCATCGCCAAGGCAGACTCGACTCTCGACTATATCGTGAGCCTTGGTGCAAATTCGGTTGCGATAAGCTTCCCAATTTACACCGATGGCATTCGACCTACGAGAGTTTACGCCAATAAAGACACGCCAAGTCCGGCGCAGCTAGGACTTGTCCTCGCTGCGGCAAAGGCCCGAGGTCTTCGTATCACGGTTCGCCCAATCATCAACGAGGCAAACATCGTGGCTCAAGACCCTAACGGCTGGCGAGGTAATATCAAGCCACGAAGCGTGACTGGTTGGTTCGCAAGTTACGACCAGTTTATGCAGCAGTATGCTCTTGTCATGCAGCAATACGGTGTGCAGGAGTTTGTAGCGGGCACTGAACTAGTGTCCCTGCGAGGTTACACGGCTGAATGGAAACAGCTTATACAACGGCTTGCTGGGGTATACGTTGGAACTATCAGCTATGCGGCAAATTGGGACGAAGGACAAAATCCCGCGTTTCAGACACAAGGTGTAGATGCATATCCGGCGATTAACCTCCCGGATAGCGCCTCAGTGGATCGGCTGACTGCAGCCCTTACGGGTTGGATTGAGAAGACTCCACCAGACGTTCGTGCACGACTTACCCTTCAAGAGGTAGGTATCCCTGCGCACAGTGGGGTATACATCCATCCCTGGTACTGGGGAACTAACAAAGCCCCTCTGAACTTTACCGTTCAGGCAAACTGGTATACAGCGATGTGCCGAGCTGCTCATGCAGCATCCGTGAATGGAATCTACTACTGGACAGTTGACACGAATGTCGACCTAAAGAACGTGAATCCCTACACGGAATACAGCGGCGGCTTTGTGAATCGACCCGCTCAGCAATCGATCGAAAGCTGTTTTTTCGTTCCGAGTGAACACCCCATCCCTGGACATGTACCACCCCAGTGATGTCGAGGTCCTCAAAGAAGTGAGACGATGAGTGATTGAGAATATGGCAAGCCAGCCATTGTTCTCTCCTCATCGCTCACTTAAGGTCAATTTTTATGTACTTATTTGTTGTTAAGTTTTACAAAAGTACAAGTTAAATACTAGGGATTAATTTTTTGATAGTTAGTATTTAGTTTTGTATACATAGTTATAGTTTATCGCCGTGTTAAATGTGATGATCTTAGGGGATGAGCTATTGCTTTTTTTATGGTTTTATGTTAATATAATCCAGCAAGTGATCTGCTAGTTTAATAATGGGTAGGTCCTCGCACCTAAACATCTGTATTTGTTTGTGATATCCGTCACGAACTTCCGTCCAACCCGAGAGGCAATCATGTCAATCACGGAGTCGAGGGTCAACCCTCTTTCCGATACACCGCCCAGCGACCGTCATGGTCTACATATCGTCGGGGAACCATTCCAATGGAACCTCACGACTACAGTCCGCAACTCCAAGTTGCACCTCGCCGAGCCGTCACGTGACTGGAGCCTCGGCTTCATCACCGGTCATCGCACTCGTATCATCGTTTGCATGGGCACGTTCGTCACGGCTCTTTACCTGATTCAGTACTACCTCTGGCCCAAGCCGATCGAACCGACCACTACAGTCGCGTTCATCATCTCGCTCACGAGCGTTCTCTGGATCATGTCACTTCCTGCGGCGCTGTTCGGACTCATTGGTATGCTGATCTATCGGCACGCCAAGGGCCTCGATGACGTCAAGCCCATTGCTCAGACCGTGGTCTTCCGCATCTGCAGTAAGGGCGACAACATCGAGATGGTGGCCGACACCATCGCTCGCTGCATTAAGGAGATGACTCGTACGCCGCTGTTTGACTACCTCGTTGAGGTTGTTATCAACGACGTATCGACGATCAACATGCTGCCGACAGGAGACCGGATTCAAATCCTGGTCATTCCCGACGCATACGAGACAGAGCGTGGTGACACAAAGTACAAGGCGCGCGGCCTTCAGTACGCGCTAGACTACTCGCCTGTGCCCGACACGGCATGGCTGGTTCACCTCGATGAGGAAACACAGCCGACGTCTTCGGGCATCAAGGGCATCGCCAAGATGATCAAGGAAGAAGAGGAGTCGGGCAAGCTGCGAATTGGACAGGGCGCGATCCTGTACCACCGCAACTGGAAAACGAAGCCGTTCTGGACCCTGGCCGACAACGTCAGGACCGGTGACGACTTCGCTCGCTTCTACGCCCAACACCGCATCGGCCAGACGATCTTCGGTCTGCACGGCAGCTACATCGTCGTCCGTAATGACGTCGAAAAGCGTGTCGGCTTCGACTTCGGGCCTCATGGCTCGATTACCGAAGACGCGTTCTGGGCAGTGCGTAACATGGAAGATGGCGTTCGTGCCAGATGGTGCGAAGGCTACCTCGAGGAGCAAAGTACGGAAGGCTTGAATGATTTCCTGAAGCAGCGTGCGCGCTGGTTCCAGGGACTCTGGATCGTCTCCTTCTTCGCTCCGGTGAAGCTTCGCTGGCGGCTCAGCATCCTCGTGAACACCGTGTTCTGGATGTTTGCACCGCTTGCGGGCGTCTACACAGTGGCGCACTTCTTCATCGGATATGCGACTCCATGGTGGGTAACCCTGATGGCCAACATCACGTACGCGTCGTTCATGACGCTGTACCTGACTGGCCTGAAAGCCAACATGGATGAGCACTCGATCAAGGGATGGCACCGCCGCACCGGTTGGACCATCACACAGATCGCGTTGACTCCCGTCTTCTCGATCATCGAGTCGTCCGGTGTCGTTCTCGGCATCTGGCAACTGATCAAGTCGATCTTCTCCAAGAAAGAGATCGAATTTCACGTCGTCAAGAAGGGAGTTGCAGCGGCATAGCACGGCAAATACAGATTCGGTGGGTGACTCGTACTCCAGCTTGAAAAGGCTGAAGAGTACGGGTCACCCCCAATCTCACATTAAGAGCAATAAGCCGGACAATTTTAAGTATCCTATTGGCTTAAAGTTGTTCAACTCATTACTCTTAATTGAACTATGCAACGAGTTTGATAATAATCGATTTAAATGAAGCGAGTTCAGCTTCAGTAAGACTACCTAGGATAATACTGTCGATCTGCGTAAAACTATCGATAAGATGCTCTCGTACAGCAACGCCCTCGTCGGTAAGGAGAATCGTTTTTACTCGACGATCGTCAGGGTGTTCACCGCGAATAACAAGCTTTTTCTCTTCAAGGCCATCAACAATACCTGTGACATTTGAAGCATCACAGTTATACAATTTTTGAAATGTATTCATTGGCTTTGGACTTTCTTTGTCCACGAACACTAACGTTGTTGCCTGAATAAGTGTCAGGTCATATTCCTTTGCAACAGTAAGCATTCCTTGTTTGGCGGTCATTAAAAACTCAAGAAGGGCAGCTTGAAATGACGATAAAGATGATGAAGTCATAATAACTTTTCCTTTCCAATGGTTGACAAAGTCAACTATTGAGCTTTATAATGAAACTAATCACTATTTTACAATAATAAGTTTGAATATACAAACTATATACATTTAAGGAAAGATTTACCCATGGTCCAAAAGATTCGAAGCCATTGGCTCATATTAGTACTGCTTGCTGCAGCCCAGCTTATGGTCGTTCTCGACTCATCAGTTGTGAACGTCGCACTGCCAGCCGTTCAACACACATTTAACCTCACTAGTAGTGGCCTTCAATGGATCGTCACCGCCTACACACTCACCTTTGGTGGTTTCCTCCTTTTCGGTGGACGTGCAGCCGACTTATTCGGTCGTAAGAAAATGTTCTTAATTGGTATCGCACTATTTACCATTGCATCACTTATTGATGGGCTTTCTCAAAGTGGATCAATGCTTATTGTGCTCCGTGCAGTGCAAGGACTCGCCGCGGCTTTGATGTCACCTGCAGCCCTTTCTATCGTTCTTATTACCTACAAAGAAGGTCACGAACGTAATACTGCACTTTCTATCTGGGGATCAGTTGGTGCCGGTGGTGCAGCAATCGGTGTACTCCTTGGTGGAATCCTCACCCAGTACCTAAACTGGCGTTGGAACTTCTTCATTAACATTCCTATTGGTATCACTATCTTTATCGCTGCATGGCACCTTTTGCCAACACACGAATCTGAAGAAAAGAATGCCAGCCTTGACCTTCCAGGTGCAATCTCAGTTACTGGTGCAGCCCTCCTACTCGTCTCAGGTATTGCCGAAGGACCAACCAATGGATGGGGATCACTT
>JAODNJ010000365.1 GCA_025465155.1 Frankiales bacterium | reverse complement strand
CGGGGCGATCACGTCGTGGTAGGCCCCGGTCCCGGCGGCCGCGTACAGCGTCGGGTTGGCGAACCCGATGACGTGCCCGGCCTGCTGCTGAGCGACCGCCATCATGCCGGCGAACAGCGGGCTCGACAGGCTGGTCCCGCCGATGCGGTACTCGTCGTAGTAGGCGCCGTCCGGGAAGGTCTGCGTCTGTCCGACCAGCATGCCGGTGTTCGGGTCACCGAGCGCGGAGACGTCCGGCACCGTCCGCATGGCCTGCGCGCGGCTGCCGTTGGCCGTCGCGATGTCCGTCGGCACGGCGTTCGTCTGGTAGCTCGGCTGCGTGAACAGCCGACTGGTGCCACCGCCCGCGCCGTACTGGTAGGTGGGCGGCGCCCACTTCCCGTTGACCAACTTCTGCCGGCCGGTCTCCCAGCCGTTCTCGAACAGGTACTCGTTGCCGGAACCCACCGCGAGGCTGGTGCCGCCGACGGCGGTGACGAACGGGTCGGAGGCCGGCCAGTCGGGAGTGGCCGTCGCGCCCCTCACACCGCCGGTCTCGTCGCCGGAGTCACCGGAGGAGAAGTAGACGCCGATGCCTTCGGCCGCCCCCTGGACCAGGGTGTCGTGCTGCGGCTTGATGTACCCGTTGGGCAGGGCCTCGCCGCTCCAGCCATATGAGTTGGTCACGATCGTGGCCAGCTTCTGGTCGACGACGTGGTTGAGCGCCGCGTCCATGTCCTGGTAGTTGTTCGGCGAGCCGACGTAGACGATGTCGGCGCCGGGAGCGGTGGTGTGCACCGCCTCCACGTCGAGGGTTTCCTCGCCGTACCAGCCTTGCGGGTCCTGCGCGTTGTTCTGCGGCCGCTTGAACGTGCCCGGCGCGACGACCTGCGAGAATTGCGCCCTGCCCAGCGTCGGCAGGCCGTGGGCCGCCGAGTAGGTGTTGGCGTCGGACCGGATCGTCGGGGAGGCGTAGGCGTCGATGATCGCGACGGTGACGCCCGAGCCGTCCTGTGCGACCTGGTCCAGCCCGTAGGCGCCGCGGATCTGCGCGGGGGTGTAGCCGTGCGGCGCGTAGGAGTAGTCGGGCGACTTGGGCAGGGGGGTGCCGTTGGGGTCCGGGATGTCCGACACCCGCTTCTCGCCGTAGTACGCCGACGTCGGGTCCGCGTTGCGGAAGCCTGCCGACGGCGGCGCGTCCGCGACCACGTGGTCTGCGTGCACCAGGGCGGCGGAGTCATCGAGGCCGACCACGCCCGAAATGTTCGGCAGCGCGGCCGGCACCGACAGGGTCGACTCCGGGGCGCGAAGCGTCCTGCCCTGGTAGGCGTAGGTGCCGAGCGTCGTCCCGAAGGCCGCGTTCGCCTGGTCGATCGTGCCCTCGGCGGCGACGTAGTGGTTGTTCGCCGGCGTGTAGTCCACGGTGAAGCCGTTGTCGCGGAGCCACTGCTGGACTGCCGTGACGTCGGACTGCGTGGGCGCGAACTGCTGACGGAACTGTGCCGGGGTCAGGTAATGGCCGTACTGCGGGTTACCGGGCGTCGAGACCGCGGCGGCCAGACCCTCGGCCTGTGCGCTGTTGCGCCAGCCGAGGTAGACGCGGAAGCCGACGGTGTCGGAGGCGGCGGCTGCCCCCGTGAAGGTCGCGCTGGCCGCCCAGGGCGGGACGCTGCCGTCGAGCTTCGTTCGGGCGGGCGCGGCGGAGGCGGTGCCGGTGAGCACGAAGCCGCTGACCGTGGTGGTGGCGACCGCGGCGACGGCCATACGTGGGAGTCGGCGCAACGAGGTTCCCCTTTTTGGACGGACGTCCCAGCGGAACCGGGACGGATCGCAACATCAGGCCACAGGGTGATGACGCAGCGCAACATCTAGCGCCGAGAAGAGCTGGGGACGGCGAGTCGAGAGCCTGTCCACCGGCCGGTGCCGTGACCTCGCTCATCACGGTGCGCGTCTGCGGGTCGGCCGGCGTGGCCGGTGCCGTCCGGGCGGGGGTGGCCCACCGGTCCCGCCGACCCGCTCCGCGGTCTGCAGGCACCCGTGCAGGGCCGCAGGCCTCTGGCAGTGCGCCCCGCGAACCACGACGATGGCAGCTCCGCACGGGTCCCGGCAGACGGAGGCCGGCATGAACCCCACCATCGGCCGCCTCGCCGAGGCCGTGAACCGGCACGACCCCGAGGGCATGGCGGCGCAGATGGCGCCGGACTACCGCAGCGAGCAGCCGGCGCACCCGAACCGGGGCTTCGGCGGCACCGCCGGGACGGGACGGCCTACGCGATGCGCGGCGTCATCGTGTGCGGCCTCCGCGAGGACGGGCTGATCCAGTGGGCCCGTCTCTACATGGAGCCGGTCGAAGAGGGTGGCGCCGCGATCAGGGAGGCGGTGCGACAGCTGGTGCAGGCGTCGGGGTGACCGGCCCCCCGCGGCCGACCCGCCGCCCGTCTCCGGGAGCAGTCAGGCCGGCTCGATCACCCGGATCGGCGAGCCGGCCAGCCACGCGGCGACGTCCTCGACAGCGTCGCGGTAGAACACCTCGTAGGTCTTCTCCGTGACGTAGCCGAGGTGCGGGG
>JAODNJ010000354.1 GCA_025465155.1 Frankiales bacterium | reverse complement strand
GACTACGACGACCCGGCCACCTACGCCCGGCTCGCCGAGGTGCTGGGCGACTGCGACCGGCAGCACGGAACGGCCGGCAGCCGGGTCTACTACTTCGCCACCCCGCCCCGGCTGTTCGGGCCCATCGCACTCAGCCTGGCGAAGGCAGGTCTCACCGCTCCGAGCGGCGAGGCCTTCGTGCGGGCGGTGATCGAGAAGCCGTTCGGGTGGGACGAGACCAGCGCGCGGGAGCTGTACGCCGACCTGTCGACGGCGTTCACCGAGGAGCAGATCTTCCGGATCGACCACTACCTGGCCAAGGAGACCGTGCAGAACCTCCTCGCGCTCCGGTTCGCCAACTCGATCTTCGAGCCGATCTGGAACCGCACGTGGGTGGACAACGTCCAGATCACCGTCGCCGAGACCCTGGGTGTCGGTGAACGGGGCGGCTTCTACGAGACGACGGGGGCGATGCGCGACATCGTCCAGAACCACGTCCTCCAGGTGCTCTCGCTCTTCCTGATGGAGCCGCCCACCTCTTTTCACGCCGAGGCGATCAGGGACGAGAAGGTGAAGCTGCTGCGGGCGATCCGGCCGCTGAGAGACGGGGCGGAGATCGCCGCGAACGCCGTCCGGGGGCAGTACAGCCGCGGCGGGACCCGCGACGAACTCATGCCCGGGTACCGGGAGGAACAGGGGGTCGATCCGCTCAGCTCGACCGAGACGTTCGTGGCCATGCGGCTGAGCGTCCAGAACTGGCGGTGGAACGGCGTCCCCGTGTACGTGCGCACGGGCAAGCGGCTGCCCCTGCGGACCACCGAGGTGGCCATGCAGTTCCACCGTCCGCCGCACCTGCCCTTGTTCCCCGGCACCGACGCCGGACTCGAGCCCGACGCTCTGATCGTCCGGGTCCAACCGGACGAGGGCCTGAGCCTGCGGTTCGGCGCGAAGGTCCCCGGCCATGCCTTCCGGGTGCGGAAAGCCTCCATGGACTTCAGCTACGAGAGCTTCGAGCAGCAGGCGATCGACGCCTACGAACGGGTGATCCTCGACGCGCTCATCGGTGACCCGACGCTGTTCATCCGGGCCGACGA
Source organism: Frankiales bacterium (assembly GCA_025465155.1). Taxonomy (GTDB): domain Bacteria; phylum Actinomycetota; class Actinomycetes; order Mycobacteriales; family Geodermatophilaceae; genus Geodermatophilus. The sequence continues at coordinate 8,821 of JAODNJ010000354.1, read as the reverse complement.
GGTCGGTCGGTCGTGGCGGATCGTCGACCCGGTGCTGCAGTACTGGAGCGCCGATCCGCGGCCGATCCCGCTCTACCAGGCGGCCACCTGGGGGCCGCCCGAGGCGACGACGCTCATCGCCCGCGACGGCCGGAGCTGGCGCCACTCGATGTGACCGCGGCCCCTGCCCGCTCCCACCTGTGGGCCCGGCAATACGGTCGACGGGTGCAGACAGCCGCTGACCGCCTGGCCCCTCTCCTGAACCAACTGCTGGGGGCCGACCTCCCCTACCGGCTGCGGTGCTGGGACGGCAGCGAAGCCGGGCCGGCCGACGCCCCTGCCACCGTCGTGCTCCGCTCCCGCCGCGCCCTGCGCACGCTGCTGTGGCAGCCCGACGAACTGGGGCTCGCCCGGGCCTACATCGGGGGCGACCTCGACATCGACGGCGACATCTACGCCGTCCTGGATTCGCCCGAGCTGGTGGAGCAGCTCTCCGGGAACGAGGGTCTGACACTGACCCGCGCCGAGAAGCTGCAGGCGGTCAAGACGCTGGTGCGGCTCGGAGCCGTCGGGCGCCGGCCACCGCTGCCCCCCGAGGAGGTGGTGCGCACCCGTCGCGCCGGTCGCCCCCGCCACGACCAGGCGTCCGACGCCGCGGCCATCAGCCACCACTACGACGTCGGCAACGACTTCTACGCGCTGGTGCTGGGACCCTCCATGGTCTATTCCTGCGCCTACTGGGTGCAGCCGCCGAGCGCGGACTTCGGTCTCGACGACGCCCAGCGGGAGAAGCTCGATCTCGTCTGCCGCAAGCTCGCACTGGAACCAGGTCAGCGGCTGCTCGACGTCGGCTGCGGGTGGGGCGGCCTGGTCGTGCACGCGGCCCGGGAGTACGGCGTCCAGGCGGTCGGGATCACCCTGTCCCGCGAGCAGGCGGAGTTCGCACGGGCCCGGGTCCGCACCGCCGGGCTCACCGACCGGGTCGAGATCCGCCAGCAGGACTACCGCGCCGTCACCGACGGGCCCTACGACGCCATCGCGTCGGTCGGGATGGCCGAGCACGTGGGCGCGCGCCAGCTCGACCTCTACGCGGCGGCCCTGCGCGCTCTGCTCGTGCCGGGCGGACGGCTGCTCAACCACGCCATCGCCTCACGCGCGGAGCCGACCGAGTCCACCGAGCCGCCGAGGTCGTCGTTCATCGACCGATACGTCTTCCCGGACGGCGAACTCGAGCCGCTCGGCACCACGATCACCGCCCTGGACCGGGCCGGCCTCGAGGTCCGTGACGTCGAGAACCTGCGCGAGCACTACGCCCTGACCCTGCGGGCCTGGGTGTCGCGGCTCGACGAGCGCTGGGACGAGGCGGTGGCGCTCACCTCGCCCGGGCGGGCCCGGGTGTGGCGGCTCTACATGGTGGCCTCCGCGCTGGCCTTCCAGTACGGCGAGATCTCGGTCAACCAGACACTCGCGGTCGCGCGCAGGGTCGACGGCCGCAGCGGCATGCCCCCGACACGGGAGGCCCTCCTGCCGGCGCAGAAGCCGGTCGCCGAGTGACTACACACCCGCGTTGTAGACGTCCAGACCGAACCGGTTGAGCCCGGGAGAAGCGGCGTATCCCAGCTTCGGGAGACCGAACAGGTCCTCGATGCTGGCCAGCAGGCTGTAGTGGTTGTAGGGCGTGGTGGACCACGTGTCGGGTCGCACGAACCGCGAGATCACCAGCGCGCCGACGCGTCCGCCCCCCATCCCGCTGATCCCCGGCAACGGGGAGTTGGGCCCGGGCCCCTCGCCGCAGCAGGCCGACGCATCGCTCTGCGGCCCGTCCGACTCGTCGAACGTGATCACCAGGATCCCGTCCCGCGTGAAGGCGGGCGAGGACACGATCGTCGGGATCCACGTCTTCAGCCACTCGTTCGCCGTGGTGAGCCCGCCCGGCCGTCCGTCCACGCACGGGGCGTCGTGACCGTCGTTGCAGAGGTTGGGCGTGATGTAGGACAGCGACGGCGTCGTCGCGACCGAGGCCAGGTCCTTGGGGAGCTCGGACAGGTCGACGTCACCGGCGGCGCAGGCCGGTGAGCCGGTGAGCGAGCTGAAGTAGACGAACGGGTTGTGTCGGGCCGCGTACTGGTCCCCCACGGTCGCCTTCTGCGTCGTGTCCGCTGTGTCGGGCGCGGGGTGGCGGCAGGGCGTCCCCATGTCCTCCATGTAGCCCTTCCAGCTCAGCCCGCGGGCGAGCAGCTGGTCGGCGACCGTCCGGACGCTCGCCGGGAAGACGCAGCCGTTGCCGACGGCCTGCCCTGGGGGCACCGTCCCGGCACCCGCGAAGGAGCTGTAGATCTGGCAGTCGGCCTGCATCTGCTCGTTGGGACCCTGCCCCGAGATCTGCGCCGCGTAGTTGGGCTGGGAGTTGTGCGCCGTCCCGTAGTACTGGTTCAGCAGCACGCCCTGGGAACGCAGCGTGGTGGCCAGATAGGGGGCCTTCGAGCCCGGGCCCCACGTCTCGTCGTATCCCTTGTTCTCCAGGTTGACGACGAAGACGTGGTGCGCGGGCGGCAGGTAGGGAGAGGCAGCCCCGGGCACCGCTCCGGCGGAGCCGGTCAGTGCGTTGAATGCGGCTGTCGCGACGGCCAGAACGGCGAGGAAGGACCGCCGGCGGCGGTGCGGGAACCGCCGGGTAGGGGGCGGGGACAGGTTCACGGGAGCCTCCATCCGTCGTCGATCGCCTTCTCGCGCAGCGGCCCCCACTCCTCCGCCGACTGCGCCTGGGCCGCCTGGCACGGGGGCCCGGTCGGCACCGGGCGCACCGTGTAGGTGGGAGGCCGAAGGCGTGGAGGGGCCGAGAAATCGAGGACCTCGGCGAGGTTGGCCGCGGCACCGTCCCGCGCGGTGAGCGGTGCCAGCCCCCAGCGCCACTCGATCGCGCGCAGCACCGAGGTGTGGTCGTAGACACCGTGGGCCACGGCCCCGCCGCGTGCCCGCGGCGACACGACGAGAGCCGGCACCCGGAAGCCGCGGAGGGCGGTGGCCGGGTCGGCATCGGGGGCCGTCCGGGGCGGTACGTGGTCGTAGAACCCGCCCCACTCGTCGTAGTTGACGATCAGCAGCGTCCGACTCCAGTCCGGGCTCGTGACGACGGCGTTGTAGACGGTCGCGAGGAAGTTCTCGCCGGAGCGGATGTCACCGTGCGGGTGGTCGTCTCCCGACGATCCCGAGGCCTCGTCGACAAAGCGCGGATCCACGAACGAGACATCGGGCAGGGTGCCGCCCGCGCAGTCGGCCAGGAACCTCGGGAAGGGGGCGGAGATACCGATGTACCTGCTGCCCCACAGCGCGGTGAACGGGATGTCCGAGAAGTAGTACCTGCCGGTCCGGCCGGCGGCGGAGAGGCGGTCCCAGATCGTCGGCAGGCTGCTGGTCACCGTGGAGTTGTGCAGCCGGTCGGTCCGCCCCGCGTGCTGGTAGAAGCGGTTGGGATACGTCTCGGCCATCGTCGCGGCGAAGTACTGGTCGCAGACGGTCCAGTCGGCGCCGGCCTGCCGCCAGAAGTCCAGGTCGGAGGCGGTGTAGTAGCCGATGGCGAACGGGTCGTTGTCCCCGGACCGCAGCCAGCCGTCGAGCTTGCCCCGGTTGAACTGGATCCGACCGCCCTCGTACGAGTGGTCGGGATCCGGGTGGCTGCAGCCCTGGAACTCGGTCAGATGCCAGGTGGCGTGCGGGACGCCGTACCTGTCGACGAAGCGCAGACCTCCCTGCCGGCCATCCGCGCCGGGCACCCAGCCCAGGAAGTGGTCGAAGGAACGGTTCTCCATCATCACCACGATCACGTGGTCGATGCCGCTGGCGGCAGGGGCGGGCAGTGCGGCCGGCTGCGGTGCCGCCTCGGCGGCGATCCGTGGCACCGCCAGGGCCGCGACGCCTCCGAGTGCGGCCGCTCCCCCACCGGCAAGGACCCTGCGACGCGTCAGCTCCACAGCTGGAAACCGTGGCCGACCAGGGGCTTTTCCGCATGTCGAATCCGGAGTGTTTACCCGCCGTTCGCCTGGGACCCGACGTTCTGAGAGCCGGGCTCAGCGCAGCGCCGGTTCCACCGTCGTCGTCGTCCCGTCGGCCCACACCACCAGGCCTGACCTCCCGCGTCGCGTCTCCAGCCAGCGGGCGGCGTCCCTCCCCCGCGCGAAAGCGGCGGTCGCATCGATGTCGGCCCAGGTCAGCGAGCCGGCGACGACGGTGACGGATGCGACGGCCGTCGGGGGGCGGCCGGTGCGGCCGTCGATCACGTGCTGGCCGCGGTGCGCTGTGCCCGAGGTGGCGACGGCGCCGGTGAACACCGGCACGATCGCGATCAGGCGGCGCAGGTCGGCCGGGTCCTCGACCCCGATCCGCCAGGGCGGGCTGTCCGGGCCCACGGTCCGGCAGGTCATGTCACCACCGGCCGAGAGGCAGAAGTCGGTGTCCGGGAGCCGCCACAGCGGCTCGGCGGCCCGCTCGACCGCCCACCCCTTCACCACGCCACTGGGGTCGAGGACCTGCTGCCCGTCGGGGCCGGACAGCCGAACGGTGAACGCCCCGCCCGACTCGCGCTCCGCGACGGCGCCCAGAGCCAGCACCTCGGCCACCTCCGGAGGGCAGTCGTCCAGCGCGATCTCGCCGCGGCCGAGGCGGGAGATCTGCGAGTCGGCGCGGTAGGTGCTGAAGATCCGGTCGACGTCGGTCAGCACGGCCATCGCCTCGGCCCAGGCGCCCCGCGCCTCGGCATCGTCGGTGTGCCGGCCCCGGAGCGCGAGGCTGATCGGCATCCCCATGACGTGCTCGACGTATCGGGCCGTGGCCGGCACGGCCGTCGTCCGGGAGACGCCCGGTCTCAATGCAGCCCTGCCTTGTCCAGCGCGCTCTGCAGCGACTGCAGGTACCCGTCGCTGGTGACGGTGGCGCCACTGACCATGTCGATCTGAGCGCTCTGCGCCTTCAGGGTCTCCTGCACCAGGATGGGCAGCGCCTGCGCGTTGATCTCGGCGTCCCGGCCGTTGCCGTCGGGGTACTGCGGGATCGCGACGTCGGTGATCCTGCCGTTCGCGAGCGTGAGCTGGACCTGGACTGGACCCCACCGGGTCGAGGCGACGGCGCCCGTGACGGTCCCGGAGGTCGTCGAGCCGGAGCCGCTGGAGGGAGCGGCCGCGCCGCTCGAAGGCGCCGCCGCCGCGCTGCTGCCGCCGGGCGCGGGCGCACTCCCGCTGCCGGTGCCGGCGCCCGCCCCGCTCGGGGAGGGCGCGGCCAGCGAGAAACCGCCTCCCACCGCTGCGGCCTTCGACGACGTGGAGGTGTGGTAGCCGAAGAGCAGGACCAGCACTGTCGTGGTGCTCATCAGCCACAGGACGATCTTCTTCATGAACGGTTACCAGCCAAAGCTCTCGACGTGGAAACGGTCGGCGGGCAGACCGGCGGCCTCGGTCGTGCGGCGCACGTCGTCAGCCCAGGGCTCGGGGCCGCAGACGAAGACGTCGCGCTCGGCGATGTCGGGCACCCAGTAGGTCAGGGCGGTCAGATCGCTGGCCGAGCCCACGCCCTCACCGAGCCAGGAGCCGGAGGACCGGCGGTGGCCGGGCAGGCCGATGATCTCCAGTCCTCGCTTTCGGGCCAGGCGCTCCAGCTCGCGGACGAAGAGCGGCCGGTCGGAGTAGCGGTACAGCAGGACGGCGTCACCAGCCGTGTAGTCCAGTTCCTCGGCCAGGGCGCGCAGCGGCGTCACTCCCACGCCGGCGCCGATGAGCGCCACCCGCCGTCGGGTGCGGGCCCGCGCGCTCAGCCGGCCGTACGGGCCCTCGACGAGAACGCGGGTTCCCGGTCGCATCAGCCGCAGGGCTGCGCTGCCGTCACCGACGACCTTGGCGGTGATCCGCAGGGTGCGGCCGTCGGGCGCGGCGGACAGCGAGTACGGGTGGGCGCGGGTCCAGCCGCGCCCGCTCAGGAACCGGAAGATGAAGAACTGACCCGCCTCGGCCCGCAGTCGCGCGGTCCGTCGCGCGGACATGTGCACCGACAGGACCCCGTCGCCCTCGGGCACGACGGACGTCACCCGGATGCCGTAGTGGGCACTGCGCGCGAGCGGCAGGGCCACCCGCCAGATCAGCACCGCCCCGGCGGACACGATCCACAACCCCCACCAGAAGACCGTCCGGCCGGTCGAGGCGAGGAAGTCCGCGCCGGTCCACAGCTGGTGCGGAAGGGCGAGCCCCACGCCCAGGTAGGCGTAGAGGTGCAGCAGGTGCCAGGACTCGTAGCGCAGCCGGCGGCGGGCCGCCTTCACGCTGGTGACGGCCACCATGACCAGTGCGGCCGTGCCGGCGACCCCCAGCAGCATCCCGGGGTAGGTGACGGTCAGGTCCCAGAGCTCGGCCGGGGTGCTGCTCAGCCGGCCGGCGGCGTAGCCCCAGGTGATCAGCCCGACGTGGGCGATCATCAGGGTGAAGGAGGTGAAGCCGACCAGGCGGTGCAGCCGGGCCAGCCGGTCCTGCCCGAACGCGTGCTCCAGAACCGGCAGCCGCGACATCAGGAGGACCTGCACCAGCAGGAGGTCCGCCGCGACGAGGCCGGTGAGCCGCCCGGCCGACGTCAGCCCGCTCTCCCATCCCGCGAGGTCCTGGATGCCTCCGCCGGTGGCCCACCAGTAGGCCACCAGCAGCAGGCTCGCCCACATCGCGACCAGCGCGCTCAGCCGGACGCCGGCGTCGAACCGCGCCCGGGTGCCGGACACGGGCACCGGGCGACGTCCGACCCGCCGCGGTGCGGCCATGGCGGTCACGCGTTCCTGCCGGGGCGTGAGGGCTTCCGGCGGGAGCTGCGGGCCACCAACTCGTCGTCGGTCACGGAACTCCTCGGTCATAGTTGCATCTACAGTGCGTGACGGTGCTGGGGCGGTCCGGTCAGGACGCTGTGCGCCGGCTGTGGAACCTCTGGCCGGGTACAGGAACGTGTCGGGCCGCCCTAGGTGCTCGGCCGCGGGTCGGTGTCGCCGGCGCGGACCAGGCCGGTCTGGTAGGCGATCACCACGAGCTGGGCGCGGTCGCGGACGCCGAGCTTGGACATCGCACGGTTCACATGGGTCTTGACGGTGAGCGGCGACAGGAACAGCCGCGTCGCGATGTCCTGGTTGCTCAGCCCGAGCGCCACCACGGCGACGATCTCCCGCTCCCGGTCGGTGAGGACCTCCAGCGAGTCGGGCCGCAGGTCCGGCGTCCCGTCCCGGGGCTGGGCCAGGAAGCGGGCGATGAGGCTCCGGGTGGCGCGCGGGGAGAGCAGCGCGTCACCGCGGGCGACGACCCGGATCGCCTCGAGCAGCTCCTCCGGTTCGACGCTCTTGCCGAGGAACCCGCTGGCTCCCGCCCGCAGCGCTCCCAGCACGTACTCGTCCGCCTCGAACGTCGTCAGGACGATGATCCGGACGTCCCGCAGCTCGGCGGACCCGGTGATGGCCCGGGCGGCGACCAGCCCGTCCGTGCCGGGCATGCGGATGTCCATGAGGATGACGTCCGGGCGCAGCTCGGCCGCCTGCCGGACGGCCTCGTCCCCGTCCCCTGCCTCCCCCACCACCTCGAGGTCCGGTGCGCTGTTGATCAGGGCCGCGAACCCGGAACGGATGAGGATCTGGTCGTCGGCGACGAGGACCCGCAGCGTCACGACTCCCTGCCCCGCGGGATCTCGGCCCGCACGGCGAACGAGCCGTCCGGGCCGGGGGCCGCGGAGAACCGGCCGCCCATCGAGGCGACGCGCTCCCGCATGCCGACCAGGCCGTGACCACCGGTCGACGACGTCGCCGAGCCCTCCGCCACGGGGTTGGCCACCACCACGACGACGGTGCCCGGCCGGTAGTCGATCAGCAGGTCCGCCGAGCCGGCCCCGTGCTTGAGCGCATTGGTCAGCGACTCCTGCACGATGCGGTACGCCGTGAGGTCGGGCAGCTCGGTCAGCCGGTAGGGCTCTCCGGTCACCTTCCAGGTCGTGACGAGGCCGGCCCGGCCGATGGTCTCCACCAGCGCGGGGACCTGGTCCAGGCCGGGCGCGGGCTGCGTCGGCGTCTCGTCCTCACCCGTCCTCAGCAGCCCCAGCACGGTCGACATCTCGGCGAGGACCGTCCGGCCGGCCTCGCGCACCAGGCCCAGCGCGGCGCGTGCCTGGTCGGGTTGCTCGTCCAGGAGATGCCGCGCGACGCCGGCCTGCACGTTGATGACCGAGATGTGGTGGGCCACCACGTCGTGCAGCTCCTGCGCGATGCGCAGCCGCTCGTCGGTGACCCGCCGCTCGGCCTCCTCCTCGCGGGTGGCCTCCGCCTGCCGGGCGCGGGCCTCGGCCGCCTCGATGGCATCGCGCTGGCTGCGCACCGCGACCCCCACCGCGGCGGCCGCGCTGGTGAGGGCGAACAGCGACAGCGCGTGCTCGCCCGGGGCGCTGTTGGCCGCGGTCACCGCCGCGGCGTACGCCACGGCCGTCGCGAGGGTGACCAGCACGGTCGTCCGCAGCGGAGCCCGCGTCCCGACCGTGTAGAGCGTGACGAACGTCGGGACCACGGCGGCCGTGGGCTCCCCGTTGTGCACGATGACGACGACGGCGACGACGAGGGCGACCGCCCACACCCCCAGCGGGTGGCTGCGCCGCACGATCATCGACCCCGCGGCCACCGCCAGCAGGCCGATGGTCAGGACGTCGAGAACGGCACCGTGATGCCCGTGGTGCGGTCCGCCTCCGGAGAGCGGGCCCCACACCGACGCCACGAAGACGACCACGGCCAGCAGCGCATCGAGCCAGTGCGGCTGGCTGGCCTGCCAGCGCCGGAGCGTCGCGATGCCCT
>JAODNJ010000302.1 GCA_025465155.1 Frankiales bacterium | reverse complement strand
GTGCGCGTCGAAGAAGAACGACAGCCCGGGGGCGAACTGCTCGATGTCGAGGCCGCGGGACAGGCCCAGCTCGACGTAGGCGAAACCGTCGGCGAGCGTGTACGCCAGCTCCTGCGCGGCCGTCGAGCCGGCCTCGCGGATGTGGTAGCCGGACACCGAGATCGGCTTGTAGGCGGGGATGTTCTCGGCGCAGTACTCCATGAGGTCGCCGATGAGCCGAAGGTGCGGCTCGGGGGCGAAGATCCACTCCTTCTGCGCGATGTACTCCTTGAAGATGTCGGTCTGCAGGGTCCCGTTCAGGCTGCCGACGTCGACCCCCTGCCGCTCGGCCGCCACCAGGTACATGCAGAAGACCGGGACGGCGGGACCGCTGATCGTCATCGACGTCGTCGTGACGCCGAGGGGGATGCCCTCGAAGAGGAGGTCCATGTCGGCGGCGGAGTCGATCGCGACGCCGCAGTGGCCGACCTCGCCGAGCGATCGGGGGTCGTCGGAGTCGCGTCCCATGAGGGTGGGCATGTCGAAGGCGACCGACAGCCCGCCGCCGCCCTCGGCCAGGATCATCTTGTAGCGCTCGTTGGTCTGCCGGGCGTTCCCGAAGCCGGCGAACTGGCGGATGGTCCACGCCCGGCCGCGGTAGCCGGTGGCATGCAGCCCGCGGGTGAACGGGAACTCGCCCGGATAGCCGATCCGCTCGAAGCCGGGGACGGTCGTCTCGTCGGCCGGCCCGTACGCCGGGGCGACCTCGACGCCGGAAAGGGTGGTGAAGTCGGCGTCGCGCACCTTTCCGGCCGCCGACGCCGAGTCGTACCGCTCCTGCCACCGCATCCGTGCGTCCTGGCTCATGCGCCGATACTAGGATGTCCAACTAACTTTCGGGGACCGTGCTCGCCGTGGGTCGGCGCGCCCGACGGCGGCGTCAGCGGTCGGCCGGGCTGATGCCGGCGACGTCCCCGGCACCGAGGCGCACCCGGCGCAGGATGTCGAAGAGTGCCTCGCGCTCGGCCTCGGGAAGGTCCGCCATACCGAAGTCGAGGTCGGTCAGCGCGCGGGTGGCCACCTCGACGACCGCCCGGCCACGCTGGGTGATCCCGGCCAGGACGCCGCGGCCGTCGGCCGGATTGGGCCGGCGGTCGACGTATCCGGCGGCGACGAGCCGGTCGATCGCGTTCGTGACGCTGGTCGGATGGACCATCAGCCGACTGCCGATGACCTTGAGCGGGAGCTGCCCGGTACGGCTGAAGGTGAGCAGCACCAGCACCTCGTAGCGGGCGAAGGTCAGCTCGTGCGGCTTGAGCACCTCGTCGAAGCGGGCCAGCAGGATCTGCTGCACCCGGAACACCGAGGTGGCCGCCCGCATGGCCGAGGCCGGGCCGAAGCGCTGTTCCCACGTCTCCCCGGCTCGTTCGATCGGGTCGAACGGCAGCCCCAGCGGACGAACCATGCCCGGAACGCTACCGCCCGGTAGCCGACCGGCTGACCGTCAGCGGGCAGTGACGGAGAACTCGAGACCGGGCGGACCCCCCTCTCCCGTCTCCCACGGCCGGCGCAGCGCAGCACCGAGCCGGTGCGTGCCGGGCTCGGTCGGTCGCAGCCGGACGACCCGGGTGCCCCCGGAGCCTGGCCGGCCCGGCTCCGCGGCCTCGTAGGAGTCGTCGTCCACGGTCAGCGCAGGAGGTACCGAGAGCTGCCAGCGATAGCCGGTCGTCCGGTTCTCGGGCAGCCGGACGACAAGCTCCTGACCGACGTCGACGGAGCGCTCCGCCCCCGCGTCCGACTCGGTCAGCTCCACCGCTGCTCCCGTCCCGCTGGGGTCAGGCCTCCACCTGCACGATCGCCCAGAAGTCCGAGGCGAGCGACCGCTCGGTCAGGTAGGCGTAGGGCATGGTGAAGTACCCGCCGTCGCCCCAGCCCTCGCCCCACGAATTGCGGACGACGAACCGCTGGTCCGCGTCGTCGTAGCCGACGGCGAGCACCGCGTGCCCGCCGAGCAGCTGCTCCGTGGCCGTGTCGGGCATGGGGACGACGCCGGTCCGGGCGACCTCCTGGCTCTCGAAGCTGTCGTAGACGCTGAAGCCGAAGACGAACGGGTGGCCGCTCGCCAGGCAGCCCTTCAGCTGGTTGAGCACCCGCGGGACCCGCTGGTAGCTGGTCACCTGGTGTCGCTGGGCCTCCTGGTAACAGGCGTCCGACGGCTTCTTGGTGAACGTCGTGATGTCGTAGGGCCAGGACGTCTCGGCGCAGACGCCTTCCTTGCTGACGGTCTTGATGCCGTCGCGGATCATCGCGCCGCTGTCGGTGCCCACCGTGCCTTCCATGGACCGCTCGTTGTAGTAGATGAACAGCCGCGACGGCATGAAGTCGGTCAGCCCCTGCTTGAGCAGGTCGAACTCGAAGGCGGCGCCGATCGCGTTCGCGGTGCACGAGCCGAGCTGACCCTGGTCGTAGATCTCCTTGGGGCACTGATCGCGCAGGTCCAACGTCGTCGGCAGATCGGTGAGGTACCGCGGCGGTGCGGCGAACAGGTGGTCACGGGCGTCCGGCAGGTCGGGGACCCAGCCGTAGCGCTGGATACGACGGGGACTCGGAGCGGTCACAGTGCCCTCCCAGGGGCCGGGGATGCTGCCGGAACCGGGCCACCCCACTGCGACCCCCGGGACGGTGTCAACGACCGACGACCCGGGTCGCCGCCGCGCCGGCCGACACGAGGCCCGGCGTGACGGAGAGTCCGCGAAGGTTGCCGACGGTCGCGGCCGCCGTCAGCGGGCGGCGGGGCGCAGCGGCGGAGCGTGCCGGACGCCGAACACCTCGCGCAGCGCGACACGGGCCGCGTTGTCGCCGCACATGCCGTGCACGGCGGGCCCCGGCGGAGTCGCGGCCGACGCGAGATAGGTGCCCGGCACCGGCGTCTTGTAGGTGTTCCAGCGAGGCACCGGCCGGAAGAGCATCTGCCGCAGCGACGCCTCTCCGTTCGAGATGTCACCACCGACGTACGCGGGGTTCCACGCCTCCATCTGCCGGGCGTCCTTGGTGGCCCGCTCGACGATCGTGTCCCGGAACCCGGGGGCGAACCGCTCGACCTGCGCCTCGATCGCGCCGGTCATGTCGACGTCCGACCCGGGCGGGACGTGCACGTAGGCCCAGAAGACGTGCCCTCCGGCCGGCGCCCGGCTGGGGTCGGCCACGGTCGGCTGCACGGCCAGCACGTAGGGCCGGTCGGTGATCCGGCCGGCGGCGGGGGCGGCCTCGCCGGCGATGGTCTCCTCGAGGGTGCCGGCCACGTGGATGGTGCCCGCGCGACGCACGTCCGAGTTCGCCCAGGGCACCGGGTCGGACAGGATCCAGTCGATCTTGAACACGCCCGGTCCGTGGCGGTAACGGCGCACCCAGCGCCGATAGCCCTCGTTCACCCGGTCGCCGGCCATGGCCACGAACGCCTCCGGCGAGGTGTCCAGCAGGATCGCCGGGACGCCGTCGAACTCGCGCAGGTCCCTCACCTCGTGACCGGTGACCACCTCGCCGCCCTGCTCCTCGAGCGCGGCGACCATCGCGTCGGCCAGCCGCTGGCTGCCACCCTCGATCAGCGGCCAGCCGACGTGGTGGGCCAGCATGCCCAGCAGCATCCCGAGCGCGGCGGTGAGCGGCCTGGTGAGGTCGAGCATCCCGTGCGCCGCGGCGCCCGCGACCAGCGCCTGCCCGGCCTCGGTGTCGAACCGGCGGCGCGCCAGCCAGCGGACGTTGGGCAGCCCGTTGAGCCCGAAGTGGATGATCTCCCCCGGGCTGCGCGTGGGCAGGGTGCGCAGCCGGCTGCCGAGGAAGAAGTCGACGACGTCCTGGCCGTGCCGGACCAGCGGCTCGAACAGCTGCCGGTAGGCGGGTCCGTCCGGTCCGAGCTGCGCGGCCGTTTCCTCCAGCGAGCGCCGGGAGACCGCGGCCCGGCCGCCGTCCAGAGGGTGCGCGTAGCAGACGTCGGGCTGAATGAGCCGCACCCCGCGGCTGCCCAGGTCGAACTCACGGAAGAACGCCGAGGCCACCGCCATGGGCTGGACGGTCGAGCACACGTCGTGGTGGAAGCCCGGCCGGATCAGCTCCTCGGTGCGCATCCCGCCGCCCGGTCGCGGACCGGCCTCGACGACCTGGACGCGCAGGCCCGCGGCCGCGAGCCGGAGGGCGCCCGCGAGGCCGTTGGGCCCGGCGCCGACGACGACGGCATCCGGCTGTCCGTTCACGCGGCCATCCTCGCCGCCCGCACCCCGGCCTGCGCGTTCAGGGCCGGGCGTTCATAGTTGGGCGAGCAGTTCGTCGGCCGCCCGGAACGGGTCGCTCACCCCGGCCACCACCGCTTCGGCCAGCGCGCCGAGGGCCGCGGAGCCGTGCACGTCGCCCATTCGGCCACGGATGGCGGCGAGGGCGATCGCCTCGATCTCCCGCGCCGCCCGCTCGGTGCGCCGGCGCTGCCCCTCGCCGGAGGACTCGAGCCACGAGCGGTGCTTCCCGATCGTGGCGAGCACCTCGTCGATGCCGTTGTCGGTGTCGCGGGCCGCGACGGTCTTGCAGATCGGTGGCCGCCAGGCACCGGCCTCGGAGTGCCGGCCGCCCAGGGAGAGCATGTAGCGCAGGTCGCGCACGGTCTGGTCGGCGCCGTCCCGGTCGGCCTTGTTGACGACGAAGACGTCGGCCACCTCCAGGATCCCGGCCTTGGCCGCCTGGATGCCGTCGCCCATCCCCGGCGCCACGAGCACGAGTGTGGTGTCGGCCAGGGAAGCGATCTCCAGCTCCGACTGCCCCACACCGACGGTCTCGACCAGGACGACGTCGCACCCCGCGGCGTCGAGCACGCGCAGCGCCTGGGGCGTCGCCCACGCCAGCCCGCCGAGGTGCCCGCGGGAGGCCATGGACCGGATGTAGACGCCGCTGTCGCCTGCGTGGTCCTGCATCCGCACGCGGTCACCGAGCAGCGCTCCCCCGGAGAAGGGGGACGACGGGTCGACGGCAAGGACGCCGACCCGCTTTCCCTCGGCACGCAGCCCCCGCACGAGCGCCGTCGTCGTCGTCGACTTGCCGACACCCGGCGATCCGGTCAGCCCGACCACCTGGGCGTGCCCCGTGTGCGGCGTCAGGGCAGCGGCGACCTCGCGCAGCGCCGGGCTGGCGTCCTCCACGAGGGAGATCAGCCGGGCGACCGATCGGGCGTCCCCCTCCCGGGCGCGCTGGACCAGCGTGCCGACGTCGGCGGCACGCCGGCCCCGGCGCCCCGCGACTGCCGCGGGCGCCGGGGTCTGGACCGCTGTTGCCTCCGGAGCTTCGCTCACGCCTTCGCGGGGGCGTGGATGATCAGCGCGTCACCCTGCCCGCCGCCGCCGCACAGCGCGGCCGCACCGGTGCCGCCGCCGCGGCGAGCCAGCTCCAGCGCGAGGTGCAGCACGATCCTGGCGCCGCTCATGCCGACCGGGTGGCCCAGCGCGATCGCACCGCCGTTGACGTTGACCTTCTCGGGGTCGATGCCGAGCTCGCGGGTCGACACGATGCCGACGGCGGCGAAGGCCTCGTTCAGCTCGACCAGGTCGAGATCCTTCGGGTCGATGCCCTCGCGCTCGCAGGCCCTCGCGATCGCCCGGGACGGCTGGGTCTGCAGGGTGGCGTCCGGGCCGGCGACGACGCCGTGGGCCCCGATCTCGGCGAGCGGGGACAGGCCCAGCTCGGCAGCCTTCTCCGCGGTCATCACGACGACCGCGCAGGCACCGTCGGAGATCTGCGAGGCCGACGCCGCGGTGATCGTGCCGTCTTTCGCGAAGGCCGGCCTCAGCTTGGACAGCCCCTCGGCAGTCGTGTCGGCCCGGATGCCCTCGTCCTCGCGGAACTCGATCGGGTCACCCTTGCGCTGCGGGATCAGCACCGGGGTGATCTCGTCGTCGAACAGCCCGTTCTTCTGCGCGGCGGCGGCCTTCTGGTGGCTGGCCGCGGCGAACTCGTCCTGCTCCTCGCGGGTCAGGCCGTACCTGCTGTTGGCCTCCTCGGTGAGGGCGCCCATGGCCACCTGGTCGAATGTGTCGGTCAGGCCGTCGTGCGCCATCGAGTCGATCAGCTTCGTGTCGCCGTACTTGGTGCCGGTGCGGGAGTTGGCCAGGAGGTGCGGAGCCTGGGTCATCGACTCCATCCCGCCGGCAACCACGATCTCGAACTCGCCGGCGCGGATGAGCTGGTCGGCGAGGGCGATGGCATCGAGCCCTGACAGGCAGACCTTGTTGAGGGTGAACGAAGGCACCGACATCGGGATCCCGCCGGCGACCGCGGCCGGACGGGCCGGGTTCTGGCCGGCACCTGCCTGGATGACGTGACCCATGATCACGTAGTCGACCTGCTCACCGGAGAGGCCGGCCCGCTCGAGGGCCGCCTTGATCGCCACGCCGCCGAGGTCGGCCGCCGAGAAGTCCTTGAGCGAGCCGAGCAGGCGGCCCATCGGAGTGCGGGCGCCACTGACGATGACCGAGCGGGACATGCTGCCTCCAGTGCCGGCCGCCGACGCTGGCGGCCGAGTCGTCGAGAGCGGGCCGCGCGGGCGACGCGACCGTCGGGCTGCCGCTCAGGATAGGACGGGGCCCGGACCCGCGTGGTCCCAGCCAGCGGTCGGGTGACCCCTCTCACGTCGGGCTGCCACCACGCACCGCTGGCGGCATGATCACGCCCATGTCCGATGACGCGCCGAGCCGCCTGCCCGCGGGGCTCTTCACCACCATCGACCACGTCGGCATCGCGGTGCCCGATCTCGACGAGGCGATCGCCTTCTACGCCCAGGC
>JAODNJ010000598.1 GCA_025465155.1 Frankiales bacterium | reverse complement strand
ACGGCGGCCATCGGCTGGGTGAGGAGGCGGTAGTCGATGCCGCGGCGGTGGGCCTCGGACTCGTTGAGGCCGACCCGCGCCAGTTCGGGATCGGTGAACAGGCAGTACGGCACCAGCCGGTCGGCGGTCGTGCGGCTGCCGCCGACGAGGTTGTCGTGCACCACCCGGAAGTCGTCGAAGGCCGCGTGGGTGAACTGGGGGCTGCCCGCACACTCGCCCATCGCCCATACGCCCGGCGCGGTGGTGGCCAGGCGTTCGTCGACCGCGACGTAGCCGGTCTCGGTCAGCGCCACCCCGGCTGGAGCCAGCCCGATCCCGGCGGTGTTCGGCGTCCGGCCGACCCCGACGAGCAGATCGGTTCCCTCGACGACGCCGTCGCCGCCGGGCCCGTCAGTGACGAGGGACACGGTGCTGCCGGACTCCCCGTCGACGCTGCGCACCCGGGTCTGCAGGTGCACGGTGATCCCCTCGTCGCGGAACAGCTCGAGCAGTGCCGCCCCGACGTCGGCGTCCTCCCGCCCGGCAAGCTGGTCTCCGGCCTCGAGGACGGTGACACGCGCGCCGAAGCGGCGCATCGCCTGCGCCAGCTCCAACCCGACGTAGCCGCCGCCGAGAACGATGAGGTGCTCCGGCACGCGATCGAGATCGAGCAGCTCGACGTGGGTCATCGGGCGGGCGGCCGCGAGCCCGGGCAGGTCGGGCACGGTCGCGTGCGTTCCCAGGTTCAGGAACACCCGGTCGCCGCGGAGCCGCCGTTGCCCGCCACCGACCAGTGCGACGTCGACCGTCCGCTCGCCGATGAAGCGGGCCTCGCCCATGATCAGTTCCGCGCCGCTGGCCCGGTAGCGGTCGAGATGGAGGTGGAGAAGGTCGTCCACCATCGCCCGCTTGCGGGCCTGCACGCCCTTCATGTCGGTGACCGCCGACTCGAGTTCGACCCCGAACTCGGCGGCCCGGAGGGTGAGCGCGCGGACCTTCGCCGACTGGATGATGTTCTTGCTCGGCAGGCAGGCGATGTTCGGGCAGGATCCGCCGATGAGCTTCCGCTCGACGACCGCGGTGCGATGCCCCTCCCCGGCCATCGTCCACGCCAGGTATTTGCCCGCCTCACCACTGCCGATGACCAGGACGTCGTAGCTCTCGACAGAGGTGTTCACCGGGGGAGTACTCCAGTCCAGGTGCCGCAGGCGGTCCGGGCGGCCACGGTGATCCCGGCGGCCAGCGTCCTACAGGGCTAAACGGTTGCAGGTCAACGATCGCCGTCGGCTAAGGCGCCGTCGGCCCGGCCAGCGGCCAAGTCGCCTTCCCGCTAGCGGGGTACGCCGTTCGGGGTCCTCCACGGTCTGCTTCTCGTCGGCACCGTCGAGGCCGCGCGGGAGGCGCTGGGCCACGCATGACCGTCTACGACCCGGGCTCGGCGTGCTGGGGCGCCTCGTCGACCAGCTGTCACCCCCGGCGACCCGGGAACGGGGTGCGACTACCGGACGGCTCTGAGGCGTGGGACCCCGACGTTGGCGGGCGGGCTCACCCAGCAGCATGGCTGCCGGGGCCTCGCCCGGATGGACTGTTCGCCCACGGGGGTCAAGCCGCAACAGGAATGATCTTGTCCCCTGCCACGGCCCCGGCGCGGGGGATTGACGACCACGCCGGGGCCGGTTGACGCGCGCGATGCCCCTGTGTCGGTACGCGCAACCACGTGCGTGGAGCACATTGTGGACTGCGGCACGGCGGCTACCTGTCGTCAGCATCCCCACTCGATGCGGCATCTTCTGGGCCCGGTGTGCTCCTCCCGGTTCAGCCGGCAACAGGGCGGATCGCCGGGCCGCCCTGGTCGCGGGCCGATCTTCGATTTCCGGCTCGCGCCTGGCGAGATCGTCGACTGACACGCCCTCGAGGTGACCGGGCTCGACGAGTCTGCCGACCTGCGCGGCCGCACCTGGTTCGCCTTCGCGAGACGTCAAGACGCGGTTCCAGGACGTAGCCGTGGACCGAACGGCTCAGGGCATCCGGGACTGCCCCGACTCCGGTCGACTCGTTGGGTGGCGTGGTCAGGCGGCGGTAGCGGGCAAGGCGGTCGACGAGTACGAAGCCGGGTGCCGTCGCAGCAATGAGTCTGCCGACGCGCGCAGGTCTACCTCCCGACCGAGACAACCAACTCATCTGGAGCAGGGCATGGGCCTCATCCACATCGAGCTGTTCGCAACCCTCGACCTCGTCGGGCAGTCGCCCGGCGGCCCCGACGAGGACCCGGTGGGGTTCCCGTTCGGCGGCTGGCAGGCGCCCCTTCTGGACGACGTCGCCGGGGCGCAGATCGGTGCCGCGTACGAAGGCACGGACGCCCTCCTGCTCGGCCGGCGGACGTTTGACATCTTCGCCGCCTACTGGCCGTATCAGGAGGGCGGCGAGGACAACGACATCGCCACGCTCTTCAACAGGGTCCCGAAGTACGTGGCCTCCCGCGGCAGGCCCGACCTGTCGTGGTCCGGGTCCACGCAGCTCGGCCCGGATCTGGCGGGCGCGGTGCGCGAGATCCGTGGCCGGCACGAGCACGTGAAGGTCGTCGGGAGCCTGAACCTGGTGCAGACCCTCCTGCGCGAGAAGCTCTTCGACCGTCTCGACCTCTGGGTGCACCCGGTGGTGCTCGGCGTCGGGAAGAAGGTGTTCGACGGTGGCGCGGTGCCCACGAACGTCACACTCCTCGAACCGCCCGTAGCCAGTTCGAAGGGCACCGTGTACCTGCGCTACGGACTCGCCGATGGCACGCCCGCGACGGGGGACATGAGTGCACCCGATCGCGGTGCCCGGCGCGACGACTGAAACCACCCCGTGAGGGACCGATCTTCGATCGACTTTGCCGGATGAGAACGACTCGTCGATGCTGACTTCAGCTCGGCGTCGGGCGCTGGGAAGGTGCAGTCCGGGTGCTCGTGACCGCTGGCCGATCGCGCGGTGGAATCGTCGGGTCCCTGGCCAGTGCTCGTGCCCGGCCCGTTGTGCGCATGCTCGTTGGCAACCTGGCGGTTGCTGTCGGGTATCGGACGTTTGCTCAACCGGGGTCGCTCGCGCAGTACACGGGCCACATCGAGGTGGCCTGGCTACCGGTGGATTTCGCGGCCGGGATGCTCGATCTCGGCGACCTGCGGTGGTTGTGGGTTGTTGATCGCAACGTTGCTGATCGTGTGGTGGGCGCGGAGTCTGGTCATCATCGTCGGCGAGGACGGCAGCATCGACCTGCGACCGAACCTGAAGGGCCGCCTGCGCGAGGACGTGGCTGACGCCGTCCATCGCCTGGTCGCCGCCTCCCAGGGGGACGTGGACTTCGAGGGTTCCACCGCCGCGACCGTCTCCTCGACTCGCTCGAGTTCTACCTGGACCAACAGCAGCGTGACGCAGTCAACGCGGCCAGAGCGCGCCTGGAGAGGAAGGCACGGCACCTCTGTCGAGTCCGGTAGATCAGTCGACAAATCGTCGGAACTGCATGAGAACTGGACCGTCCGTGGGGCCCCGGTCAGGGCATCTGTGGACACGCAACGCTCTGTGAGGTGAACGCGCTCGCACGGGACAGCGGCGACGACAGCGGACCATGTGCGCCCTTGGCGAGTTCTACCACCTGAGTGCGCCGGCGATGCACATCCCGGTGGGAAGCGCACTCGAGGCGGCCAGCTCAGGGCTCGAGGTCGGTCTCGACCTCGTAGAAGTGGTCCATCGGCAGCCCGAGCTCGGCGGCGTGCTGCTTGACGCTGTCGGCGTCGGGTGACCTATACAGGCAAAAGGCCTTCAGCCCTTCCGGCGTGCTGACCACATGCGTGTGCTCCCAGGTGATCTGCGCATAGCGCGCCGTGCGGATCTCCTGCGAGCGCGCGGCGATCGCGTCGAGCTCGGCGCGGGTCACGTCGCCGACCGTTCGCTCCAGGAAGTACCTCGGCATGATGCGTAGTCTCACACGCGGGGAGGCCCGGATGACCCTCGCGATCTGCCTTCTCGGCAAGCCGAGGATCGAGCGCGACGGTGAGCCGACGACGTCGCCGCGAGGGCGCAAGACCTGGGCGCTGCTGGC
>JAODNJ010000284.1 GCA_025465155.1 Frankiales bacterium | reverse complement strand
ATGGGCGCCTCGCTGCACACCGCCGGTGTCACCCTCGACCTCGCCCCGGTGGCCGACGTCGTCCCCGCCGGGACCGAGGCCGGCAACGCCCCCATCGGTGCCAACGACCGCCAGTACGGCAGCACCGAGTCGCAGGTCGGGGCGGCGGCGGCCAGCGTGCTCGACCGGCTGGCGGCGCACCAGGTGACCGCGACGCTGAAGCACTTTCCCGGGCTGGGGCGCGTGACGGCCGACACCGACGCCAGCGCGGGGGTCACCGACACGGTGACCACCGCCGCCGACGCCCAGGTCGTCCTGTTCGGGGCGCTCGCGGCCCGTCCGGCGGCTCCGATGGTCATGGCCTCGCTGGCGACGTACACGAACCTGGACCCCACCGAGCCGGCGGCCTTCTCCCCAGCGGTCCTGACCTCGCTGCTGCGCGGCCGGCTCCAGTACACCGGCCCGGTCATCTCCGACGACCTGGGCAAGGCGGCCGAGGTGGCCGGGGTCGCGCCCGGGGACCGCGCCGTCCGCTTCCTCGCCGCCGGGGGCACCCTCGTGCTCACCGTCGTGCCGGCCCAGCTCGGCCCGATGATCGACGCCGTCACCGCCCGCGCCGCGGCCGACCCGGCCTTCGCGGCCCAGATCGACGCCGCCGTCCGCACGGCGCTCCTGGCCAAGGCCCGGGCCGGCCTCCTGGGCGGCTGACGGCCGAGCCGTCCGTACCGGCCAGTAGCACATGTGGGATCGTCGGAGCAGACGCGGAGAGCGACGGCAGGGTTGCCGTCGGGGAAAGAGGACCGATGCGGTTGCAGCTGTCCCCGGAGCTGGAGCAGTTCCGGGCCGAGATGCGCACCTTCTTCACCACCCAGGTCCCGCAGTCGATCCGCGACACGGTCGCGGCCGGCCGCCACCTGACCCGGGAGCAGTACATCGAGACGCAGCGGATCCTCAACGCCGCGGGTCTCGCCGTGCCGCACTGGCCGGTCGAGTGGGGCGGCAAGGACTGGACGCCCCTGCAGCAGCACATCTGGCGCGAGGAGATGCAGCTCGCCGCCGTCCCGGAGCCACTGGCCTTCAACGCCAGCATGATCGGCCCGGTGCTCGCGGCCTTCGGCTCGCGGGAGCTGAAGGAGCGGTTCCTGCCGGCGACGGCGAACCTCGACATCTGGTGGTGCCAGGGCTTCTCCGAGCCCGACGCCGGCTCCGACCTCGCCTCGCTGCGCACGACCGCGGTGCGCGAGGGCGACGAGTGGATCGTCAACGGCCAGAAGACCTGGACGACGCTCGGACAGCACGCCGACTGGATCTTCTGCCTGTGCCGCACCGACCCGACCGCCGAGAAGCGGCAGCGCGGCATCTCGCTGCTGGTGTTCCCCATGGACAGCCCGGGCGTGACGCTCCGCCCGATCGAGCTCATCGACGGCAGCCGCGAGGTGAACGAGGTCTTCTTCGAGGACGTCCGCGTCCCGGCCGAGAACCTCGTGGGCGAGGAGAACCAGGGCTGGACCATCGCCAAGTTCCTGCTCGGCAACGAGCGGGTGGGCATCGCACGCATCGGCTTCACCAAGCGGCTGCTGGCCGAGGCCAAGGAGCGGGCGGCCGAGGTCGGCCTCGCCGACGACCCGCGGATCACCGGGCGCATCGCCGAGCTGGAGAACGAACTGCTGGCGCTGGAGCTCACCGCGCTGCGGGTGGTCGCACACTCCGCCGGCGGCCGGCCGCACCCCGCGTCGTCGGTGCTCAAGCTGCGCGGCTCCGAGCTGCAGCAGGGAGCCCTCGAGCTGCTCGTCGACCTCGCCGGGCCGCTGTCACTCGCCTCGTTCGCCGACGGCGGCTCCGACGTCCCCGAATGGGCGCGGGTCGCCACACCGGAGTACCTGAACTACCGGAAGGTCTCCATCTACGGCGGCTCCAACGAGGTTCAGCGCACCATCATCGCCGGCACGATCCTGGGGTTGTGAGAAGACGTGGACTTCAGCTACGACGACGAGCAGACCGCCCTCCGCGAGGCCGTGGCCGGGCTGCTGGCCCGCGCCTACGGCGGTGACCAGCGGCGGGAGGTGACCGCCGCCGACCCGGGCTTCGACGAGAAGACGTGGTCGCGGCTGGCCGAGATGGGGGTCCTGGGGCTGCCCTTCGCCGAGGAGGTCGGCGGCTCCGGCGCAGGCCCGGTCGAGGTGGCCATCGTGGCCGAGGAGATCGGCCGGGTGCTCGCGCCCGAACCGTTCGTCGAGGCCGTCGTGCTGGCCGGCGGGCTGATCGACGCGGTGGGCACAGAGCCCCAGCGCGAGGAGCTGCTCGGCGGGCTCGCCGAGGGGTCGCTGATCCCGGCGTTCGCCCACGCCGAGCCGGGCGGTCGCTGGTCGGCCGGCGCCGGCGGCGTCACCGCCGCGGAGGATGGCGACAGCTGGCGGCTGACCGGGGTCAAGGAGCCGGTGCTCGGCGGCGCCCGGGCCGACGTGCTGCTCGTCAACGCCGTCGCCGGTGGCGCCACCCGGCTGTTCGTGGTCCGCGGCGACGCGGAGGGGCTGACCCGCACCGGCTACCGCACCCACGACGGCGGCCGCGCGGCCAAGGTCGAGTTCTCCGGCACCCCGGCGGAGCTGCTCGGCGAGGCCGCCACCGACCGCACCGCGGACATCGAGCGGGCGCTCGCCGTCGCGCGGATCGCCTACGCCAACGAGGCCGTCGGCGCGATGGACACGGCCCTGACGATGACCGCGGAGTACCTCAAGACGCGCAAGCAGTTCGGGGTCACGCTCAACAAGTTCCAGGCGCTGACCTTCCGGGCCGCCGACATGTACGTCTCGCTGGAGCTGGCGCGCAGCACGGCCCTGTGGGCATCGATGGTCGTCGACTCCGGTGGCGACGTCGTCCAGGCCGCGGAGCGGGCCCGGCTGCAGACCAGCCGGGCGTCGCGGCACATCGGCAAGGACGCCATCCAGCTGCACGGCGGGATCGGCATGACGGCCGAGTACAAGGTCGGGCACTACACCAGCCGGCTCACCGCCATCGACCACGTGCTGGGCGACGGCGACTGGGCGCTCTCGCGGCTGGCCGCATCCGTGCAGGACCACCCGACGGTCGACCCGCTCGGCGCGCCGTACGCCTGAGCCGTCGAGAGCGGCTACTCGACGACGTCGCACTCGGCGGGGCCGAA
>JAODNJ010000283.1 GCA_025465155.1 Frankiales bacterium | reverse complement strand
TCCAGCAGCGTCCCTCCCAGGGCTGGGGCACCCCGGAGCAGATCCTGGACCCGACGTACGCGACCGGCCGGTTCTTCGATCACATGGTGAACGTGCCGGGCTGGCAGACCGGCCGGGTCACCGACGTGGCGCAGAGCGTGCAGCGCAGCGGACATCCCGAGGCTTACCAGCAGTGGGAGCCCATGGCGACGGAGCTGGCCGAAGCGATGAGTTCCGGTCGCCTCAGCTGTCCTCATTGATCGAACGGCTTCGACCGTCCCGTCTCGTACGAGGACGACGACTCCGCTTCACGATCTGGGTAGACGACGCGGACGCCGCGTGCGCGGAGTTGACCGCCCGCGGGGTGACGCTGCTGAACGGACCGGTGAACCGACCGTGCGGCCAGCGCACGGCCGCGTTCGCCGACCCCGCCGGCCACGTCCGGGAGATCGCGCAGGCCATTCCCGCCCCAGCAGGCCGACCGAGGCGCTCGTTCCGCGACAACGCCGTCCCCCGGTAGGAGGAACCGGGCCCCGACACCCTCAACGATCTCCCTGGTCGCGCCGATCCACATCCTTGTGACCCTCGTGCCCTCCGGGCTCTCCCAGACCACCGGCAGCCCCGCGACCGAGGACCTCAGCGCTCTCGCGATCGGCCTGCTCCCCCCGCGCGCCGCCGTCCTCGACCGGCTCGCGGAGGTCCTGCCCACTGTGGACGACGCCGGACCCGCGACCCTCCTCGTCGTCGGGCTGCGGCGTCGTGACGAGGGCTGGCCCATTCCGCCCGAGGCGCTGGACCGGATCGTCGCGCTGATCGCCCGGGAGCTGCGTGCCGACGACTGGCTGGCCCTGACGGGTCCGACCGAGTTCGCCGTCCTGCTGTCCGTTCCCGTGCAGGCCGCGCAATTGGCGGCCGACCGGCTGCTCACCCGGATCAACGAGGCCGCGGTGCGGGACATGTCGGCGTCGGCGGGGATCGCTGCCCTGGCGTCCGGGATCGGCGCGAGCGAGGTGCTGCGCCGGGCGGCCCTCTGCCTCGCCACCGCCCGCGCGATGGGAGCGGGACAGGTCATCACCTACAGCGGAACCCGCTGAGACGCCGGCCGCGTCAGCCGGCCAGCCGCTGGACGGCCGCGTCGATCCGCTCGTCGGTCGCGGTGAGTGCCATCCGGACGTGCCGCTCGCCGGTCGGCCCGTAGAAGGTGCCCGGGGCGGCGACGATGCCGAGACCGGCCAGCCACTCGATCGTGGCCCAGCAGTCCTCGTCGCGGGTGACCCAGAGGTACAGCCCGGCCTCCGAGTGGTCGATCCGGGCACCGGTTCCGCGGACCGCGGCGGCCAGCCGGTTCCGGCGGGACCGGTAGCGCTCGTGCTGCCGGTCGACGTGGGCGTCGTCGTCCAGTGCCGCCACCATCGCGTCCTGCACCGGGCCCGGGACGAGCAGGCCGAGGTGCCGGCGAACCTCCCATACCCGGCGGACCAGCTCGGGATCGCCGGAGAGCAGTCCCGCCCGGTAACCCGCGGCGTTGGACTGCTTGGACAGCGAGTGGACCGCGAGCAGCCCGTCGTGGGCGTCGCCGGCCACGGCGGGGTGCAGCAGCGACCGCGGCTCGACGTCCCAGCCGAGGGTCACGTAGCACTCGTCGGCCACGATCGGGACGCCGTGCGCCCGGCCCCAGGCGACCCAGCCGCGCAGCTGATCGTCGGTGAGCACACGGCCGTGCGGATTACCCGGTGAGTTCAGCCAGACCAGGACGGTGCCGGCCGCGTCGTCCGGCGGCACGTCGGTGCGCCGCACGCCCAGGCCGGCCAGCACGGCGCCGACCTCGTAGGTGGGGTAGGCCACCTCGGGGATGAGGACGGTGCCGCTGCCGGAAAGCCCGAGCAGCGTGGGCAGCAACGCGACCAGTTCCTTCGAGCCGACCGTGGGAATGACGGACGGGTCGGCACCGAGGGGATCGGCCAGATGCACGCCCAACCGGCGCTCCAGCCAGGCCGCCGCTGCCGTCCGCAGGGCCCGCGTGCCGAGGGCGGCGGGGTACCCGGGCGAGTTGGCGGCCGCGGCCAGCGCGGTCCCGAGAACGACGGGGGTGTCGTCGACCGGCGTGCCGATGGAGAGGTCGACCACGCCGCCGGGGTGCGCCGCCGCACGGGCCCGGGCCCCTGCGAGCGCGTCCCAGGGGAAGTCGGGCAGCCGCCGGGCGGCGCGGTCCGGCGGCGCGCTGGTCAGTGGGCCTCCGCCTGCGGGGGCAGGGCGGCCACGAGCGGGTGGTCCTTGCCGATCTTGCCGGTCTTCGCCGCGCCACCGGGGCTGCCCAGGTCGGAGAAGAACTCTACGTTGGCGTTGTAGTAGTCCTTCCACTTGTCCGGGACGTCGTCCTCGTAGTAGATGGCCTCCACCGGGCACACCGGCTCGCACGCGCCGCAGTCGACGCACTCGTCGGGGTGGATGTACAGCATCCGCTCGCCCTCGTAGATGCAGTCCACCGGGCACTCGTCGATGCACGCCTTGTCGAGCACGTCGACGCAGGGCTGGGTGATGACGTACGTCACGGTGTTTCCTCCCGGGCACGCGCTGGCAGGACCACTGGCCTGGCCAGGGTCGGTCGTGCCCTCAGTATGACGGCCCCACGGACGCGGCACGCCCGGGGTGGTCCCCGGTGTCCTGTCGGGGCGGGGACGGGGGACCAAACCCGCGAACCTCCGCTCCTCACCCGTTGGGGGGAGGAGACGCTGTGCCGCTTCACGTGCGGGGCCTACCGGCCGATGGCACACGTGTGTCCGACGTCCCAGTCCGCCGCACACGCACCTCGCCGGTGGCGACGTCCGTGTCGCCGTACGACGCCGTCACGGCTCTTGCAGAGCTGCTGGAGCGGCTGCGCGCCGCCCTGGGGGCGACCCGGGTCGCGGCATGGGTGCACGAGGCCACGACGGCGACCGCCGTCCCGTTCACCCGGGCGACCTGCGACTCCGCGGCAGACGTGGACGACCCGCGGGTCAAAGCGCCCCTGGACCTCTCCCGGACACCGTTCCTCTCGGCCGTGATCGGCAGCGGGACGGCGGTCTTCGCCCGCGACGACGAGGACGGTCCGATCGGCGACGAGCTGCGGTCGATGGGCATCCGGTCGGCTCACGGCGAACCGCTGTTCATCGACGGCGAGGTCCGCGGCGTGCTGCTCGTGGATCCCGCCGCTGCCGTTTCCCCGGTGCTGCTCCGGCAGGCCGCCCCCAAGATCGCCGCCGCCCTCGGGGCCGCGGCCACCCGGCGCTCGGAGGAGCGGCAGCTGGCCCAGTCGCAGGTCCTCCTGGGCCTGATCGAGACCGCGGCCCGGGCCCACTCACTCGAGCACCTGCTCAGCGCCGCCTGCGAGCAGCTGGCCGCCCTCGGCGACGCCGACCGTGCCTGCATCTTCCTGCTCGAGGACGGCGTCCTGGTCCCGCGGATGGCCAGCTACGCCGACGGCCGCCGCGACGTCTCCACCTGGGACCGGTTCCGCAGCGCCCCCGTCCCGCTGCAGCTCGCCGAGGCGGTCCTGCGCACGGGCGAGCCGATGACCGCCGATCGCGAGTCGAGCCTCCTGTCGGGCTGGTGGGTCGACTCCTTCGACATCGCCTCGGCGCTGGCCGTACCGCTGGGCCGCTCCCCCTCGCTGGCCGGTGTGCTCACTCTCGACAGCACGGTGCTCCGCCCCTTCCCCGAGGACGTCCGGCGGCTCGCCGCTGCCGCGGGCGCCCACCTCGGTGGCGTCATCGAGCAGGTCCACACCAGCCAGTCCCGGGCGGCCTCGCTGACGACCGCCCGGGTCGTCCGGCAGATGCTCGTGGAGGGCGCCCGGGCGACCGGGGTGGCCGAGGCCGCCGAGGTGCTCGCGCGGGCGGTGCAGGGCCTCGCCGGAACCGAGCGCAGCGCCGCCTACCTCATCGACGACGCCGGCCGGGTGGGCGAGATGAGGCACGTCGACTGGTCCGAGCCGCATCGCGAGGTCATCCGGAGCCGGCTCGTCGGCCTCCCCGCCGACCAGGTCCCGCTCTGGCGGGCCACCGCGGAACGTCGCCGTCCGGTCTTCGTCGAGGACGCACGGGCCAGCGACCTGCTGGACCCCGCCCTCGTCAAGGCCCTGGACCTGGCCTCCTACATCAGCGTTCCGCTGCTGTCCGGGGACCGGCTTCTCGGCCTGGTCGTGACCGGTTCGACGTCGGAATCACTGACGTGGTCGCCGGCCGTCCGCGAGTCGGTCCGCCAGGTCAGCCTCGAGGGAGCCCTCGTCGTCGAGAACGCGGCGTTGCGGGCGGTCGAACAGCAGCGCCTGGAGCAGTTGGCCACCGAGGCGCACCACGACCCGCTGACGGGGCTGGCCAACCGGCGCCGCCTCATCGAGGACCTCGAGGCCACCGTCTACGCCGACGGGTCGGGCACCTGCGCCGTCCTCATGATCGACCTCGACCGGTTCAAGGAGATCAACGACAGCTTCGGCCACAGCGTGGGCGACGACCTGCTCTGCCTGGTCGGCCCGCGCCTCCAGCAGGCACTGGACCCCGGCGACCTGCTGGCCCGCATGGGGGGCGACGAGTTCGCGGTGCTGCTGCCGGGCGCCGGACAGTGCCGGGCCGAAGAGATCGCCGGCCGGCTCGGCGCGGCCCTGCGCGATGCCTTCGTGCTCGACGGGATGCCGCTGCACATCGACGCCAGCATCGGCATCGCGCTCTCCCCCGACCACGGCCGCGACCGTTCACTCCTGCTGGCGCGGGCCGACACCGCCATGTACGCGGCGAAGCGTGACCGCAACGGCCACCAGGTGTGGGCGCCGGACGGCACGCCCGACTCCCGCGACCGGCTGGAGACCCTCGAGCAGCTGCGCACCGCCCTCGACACCGAGCAACTGGTTCCGCACTACCAGCCCAAGCTGGATCTGCGCACCGGTCGGGTCGTCGGCGTGGAGGCGCTGGTCCGGTGGGAGCACCCCGAGCGCGACCTCCTCTTCCCGGACGTTTTCCTTCCCCTGGCCGAGCAGGCCGGGCTGATGCGCCGGCTGGCGCTGCGGGTGCTCGAGCGGTCCCTGTCGGACCTCCGGGGCTGGCGCGACCAGGGCCACGATCTCACCGTGGCGGTCAACCTGTCGGTGTCCAACCTCCAGGACGTCGCCCTTCCCGACCAGGTGGGGATGCTGCTGGACGCCTTCTCGGTCCCGGCCGACGCGCTCGTCCTGGAGATCACCGAGGACGTCCTCATGGCCGACGCCGCGCGCAGTCAGCAGGTCATGGCGGGGCTCCGGCGGCTCGGGGTGCGGCTGTCGATCGACGACTACGGCACCGGCTACTCGTCGCTGGCCT
>JAODNJ010000256.1 GCA_025465155.1 Frankiales bacterium | reverse complement strand
CCGTGGTGATCTCCAAGGAGGTCGTGCTGGAGCACGTCAACCCGACGATCGTGCCGCGCAAGCCGGCCCGGGCTCCTCGCGAGAAGTCCGCCTGACCTGACGGCGCCTCGACGGCCCGTTCCCGATCGGGGAGCGGGCCGGGGCCGTTCGTGGGCAGCCACGCGACGGCGCCCAACGGTGTGCGCCGAGGCCCGTTTCCGAATCCTGAAACCGGGCCTGCGCGCACACCGTCCCGGTCATCCACAGATCCGTTTCCTCCGGGCCACGGCGGGACCGGGGGTTGCAGGCTGCTGTCGTGGTCCGGCACGTGGAGGCGGTGGTCGGCCCTGAGGGATGGACGACGTGGGCGGCGATCACCGGCCAGGTGAGCCGGGGGACCGTTGCAGCCTGGATGCCGAGCGGGAAGCTCGTCAGGCCGCACCGCGGCATCTATGCCACGCCGTCCGCGGCCGGCAGGTGGCGGGTCCGGGTGGAGTCCGCGCTCCGGACACGCGGGGCGGTGGCGAGTCACGGAACGGCACTGGCACTTTGGGGGCTCGTGTCGCCGCCGCAGGGTCCCGTGCACCTCACCGTGCGGGACGGACGCAGCGGGGGAGGGTCCTCCGACGTCGAGGTCCATCGCACGGCCGACCTCGACGACGCGGTCCGTCGCGTCGACGGTCTCCGCGTGACCAGCGTCGAGCGGGCGGTGGTCGACGCCTGGGGCTCACCCGGCGCTGTCGACCGCGCCGCCGTCCGTGCCGCGGCCATCGCGGCGGTCCGGGAGCGGCTCTGCCGCCCGCAGGACCTGGCCCGCGAGCTGTCCAGGCGCCCATGCCTCCCGGCAGGGGCCGAGCTCGCGTGCCCGGTCGATCTCCTCGCCGACGGCTGCTGGAGCGAGCTGGAGATCTGGGGATGCCTGAACGTCCTCCGTGCGCCGGGCATGCCGACCTTCGTCCTCCAACGCCCCGTGGTGGTCGCAGGCGAGCGGTTCATCCTGGACGCCGCGTGCGAGGAGGCGCTGCTGGCCGTCGAGCTGGATGGAGCCGCCTGGCACGGTTCCCGCAGGCAACGGGAGCGGGACATCCGGCGGGACGCCCTGCTGGCAACGATCGGTTGGCGGACCCTGCGGTTCGGGTTCACGCGCATGACCGGCGCTCCCGAAGCGTGTCGTCGCGACATCCTGGCCGTCCACGCGCCGCGCTTGGCGATGATCCGGCGGAACGATGTGCACTGACGCCCGGTTCGGGCGGGCGAAACCGGGCCCGGGCGCACACCGTTCGTGGAGCCTGTTCCCAGGCCGTTCGCAGCCGGGGCGGCCAGTCTGCGACGGTGCGACCATTCGGCCCTGGCCGGCGGCTGGAGTCGGTCCTTCGCGGCGCGCTGCTGTGCGGGACAGCGGCTCTCTACGTCGTCGGCCTCGATCGCAGCGGGTGGGGCAACTCGTTCTACGCGGCCGCGGCCCAGGCCGGGGCGCAGAACTGGACGGCGTTCTTCTTCGGTTCCTCGGACGCGGGCAACTCGATCACCGTGGACAAGCCGCCGGCGGCCCTCTGGGTCATGAGCCTTTCCGTGCGCCTGTTCGGCCTCTCCAGCTGGTCGCTGCTCGTGCCGCAGGCGCTGATGGGCGTCGCGGCGGTCGCGCTGCTGATTGCCACGGTGCGCCGCGTGGCCGGCCCGTGGGCCGGGCTCCTCGCCGGGTTGCTGCTGGCAGTGACGCCCGTCGTCACGCTGATGTTCCGCTACGACAACCCCGACGCCCTGATGACGTTGCTGGTCGTCGCGGCGGCCTACACGACGACGCGAGCCGTCGAGGACGGCCGCGTCCGGTGGACCGTCGCGACCGGCGCCCTGCTGGGTACCGCGTTCCTCGCCAAGTCGCTGCAGGCCTTCCTCGTGCTCCCGGCGATCGTCGCCGTCCTGCTGGTCGCCGCTCCTGGACCGCTCAGGCGACGGGCCGGCAGCCTGCTGGCCGGGGGAGCGGCGCTGCTCGTGAGCGCCGGCTGGTGGCCGCTGGTGGTGAGCGTCATCCCGCGAGCCGACCGGCCATGGGTCGGTGGTTCCGCTACCGACAGCCCGTTGGAGCTCGCGTTCGGCTACAACGGCCTGGGCCGGCTCACCGGCGGACCGCCGCCGAGCCGGCACGCCGTCGTCCACACCGGGTCGCCCCTGCGACTGCTGGGGTCCGGGGGAGACCAGATCGGCTGGGTGCTCCCGGCCGCCGTGATCCTGCTGATCGCGGGGGTCGTGCTGCTCAGGGGCCGGCCCCGGACCGATCCGGCTCGCGCGGGCCTGCTCCTCTGGGGTGGCTGGGCAGTGGTGACCGCGTCCGTCCTCAGCACCATGCAGGGGATCTACCACTCCTACTACACGGTCGAGCTGGCGCCTGCCCTCGCCGCCCTCACCGCGATCGGCGGGGCCCTCGTGTGGCGGAAGGGCACGCCGCGGGCCCTTCTGCTCCTCGCCGGCACCTCCGCCGTCACCACGGCCTGGTCGATGAGCCTGGTCGAACGCACGCCTCCCCCGAGCCGCTCCCTCGAGCTCCTCGTGGGGGGAACCGGGGCACTTGCCGTCGGAGCCCTCCTGCTGCTCGCGAGGACCAGGGCCGCGACCCGCCGCGGCGACGGCGGTCCGCCCGCTCTCGTCCGCCGCGTCGCCGTCGCGACGACGGCGCTCGCCGCCGTGCTGGGCCCCCTGGCCTGGTCGGTCGCGACGGCGGCGCTGCCGCACACCGGGTCCTCCGTCAGTGCCGGCCCGCTGCCGGGCGGCCGGGCCCCGAAGGCGTCCTCCCACCCCGTCCTGAGCCGGGCCGCCATGAGCCTGATCCGTCGTGACGCCGACGACTGGACGTGGGCCGCCGCGATCGTGGGCCACCGGGCCTCGGACCTGCAGCTGACCGCCGGCTCGCCGGTCATGCCCATCGGCGGCTTCGGGGGAGCCGACCCGTCACCGACCCTCGCGCAGTTCCAGTCCGATGTCGCGCACCACCGCGTGCACTGGTTCGTGGCGGCACCGACGGGGCACGGCCCGGGCGTCGCGATCAGCGCCTGGGTGCGCCAGCACGCCGCGCCGGTCCGGGCCGGCTCCACGACGCTCTACGACGTCGGCGCGCTGGCTCCGTCCGGAACGGACGTCGGGCCCTAGGGGTCAGTCGGGCGCGACCTCGGCGAGGACGACGTCCACCGTCAGCGGACCCTCCCCGGCGACCACCGACAGCGACGCGATGCGCCCGGCGTCGGTGAGGTCGGACCGGGCCGCCTCCACCAGCGGCACCTGCTCGGCCGGCGCGGTCACGGTCGCCGACTCGACGTCGGCGCGCATCGACTGCTTCGCATCGGACTTGGCCTTCCGGACCCCGGCCAGCGCCTCGGCGGTCACCTCGACCACCGCCGGGTCACCGCCGGTCGGCAGCTCGGCCGCCGTCGGCCACAGCGCGAGGTGCACCGACCCGCTCTGCCACCAGGACCAGACCTCCTCGGTGACGAACGGCAGGATCGGCGCGAACAGCCGCAGCTGGACGGACAGCGCGAGCGCGAGGGTCGCCTGGGCGGACTCCGCGGCCGGTCCCGAGCCGTAGGCACGGGACTTCACCAGCTCGACGTAGTCGTCGCAGAACGACCAGAAGAAGGATTCGGCCACCTCGAGCGCGCGGGTGTAGTTGTAGGCGTCCATGGCGGCGGTCGCCTCGTCCACCACTCCGGCCAGTGCCGCCAGCAGCCCGCGGTCGATCGGCTCGCTGACCTGCTCGGGGGAGAGGGCCGCCGACGCGCCCAGGCCGAGGACGAACTTCCCCACGATGAGGATCTTGATGGCCAGCCGCCGGCCGACGTTCATCTGCGCCTCGTCGAACGGCGAGTCCGCACCCGGCCGGGCACCCGCCGCGCGCCAGCGCACCGCGTCGGTGCCGTAGCGCTCCAGGACGTCGATCGGCGTGACGACGTTGCCCTTCGACTTCGACATCTTCTTGCGGTCCGGGTCGACCACGAAGCCCGAGATCGCCGCGTGCGTCCACGGCACGGTGCCGAACTCGTAGTGCGACCGCACCACGGTGGAGAAGAGCCAGGTGCGGATGATGTCGTGCCCCTGGGGCCGCAGGTCCATGGGGAAGACGGCGGCGAACAGCTCCGGGTCGGTGTCCCAGCCGGAGGCCACCTGCGGCGACAGGGAGGACGTCGCCCAGGTGTCCATGACGTCGGGATCGGCCATGAAGCCGCGTGGCTTGCCGCGCTGGGCCTCGGTGAAGCCCTCCGGGACGTCGGACGACGGATCGACCGGCAGCGCCTCCTCGGGAGCGAGGATCGGGTCGTCGTAGATCGGCTCCCCCTCGGTGTCGAGGCGGTACCAGACCGGGAACGGCACGCCGAAGAAGCGCTGCCGGCTGATCAGCCAGTCGCCGTTGAGGCCCTCGACCCAGTTCTCGTAGCGGTGGCGCATGTGCTCGGGGATCCACTGGATCTGCCGGCCACGCTCGATGAACGCCCGGCGCAGCCCGGGATCCCGGCCGCCGTTGCGGATGTACCACTGGCGCGTGGTGACGATCTCCAGAGGGCGCTCGCCCTTCTCGAAGAACTTCACCGGGTGCGTGATCGGCTTCGGCTCGCCCTCGAGGTCGCCGGACTCGCGCAGCAGCTCGACGATCCGCCGCTGGGCGCTGAAGGGGGTCATGCCCGCGAGCTCCAGGTAGGTCCGGACGGCGGCGTCGGACTCCAGCCCCGGCGGCGGCTCGGCGACCAGGC
Source organism: Frankiales bacterium (assembly GCA_025465155.1). Taxonomy (GTDB): domain Bacteria; phylum Actinomycetota; class Actinomycetes; order Mycobacteriales; family Geodermatophilaceae; genus Geodermatophilus. The sequence goes on along the minus strand of JAODNJ010000256.1, from coordinate 2,465 downwards.
GGCCGTCCCAGCCGATGACCGCGCGGGTGGGCAGCTGCAGCTCCCGCCACCAGGTGACGTCGTTGAGGTCGCCGAACGTGCAGATCATCGCGATGCCCGAGCCCTTGTCCGGCTCGGCGAGGCGGTGGGCGACCACGGGCACCTCGACGTCGAACAGCGGCGTCCGCACCGTCTGGCCGAACAGCGGCTGGTAGCGCTCGTCGTCGGGGTGGGCGACCAGTGCGACGCAGGCAGGCAGCAGCTCGGGGCGGGTGGTCTCGATGAAGACGGGTCCGGAGGCACCGTGGAAGGAGATCCGGTGATAGGCGCCCGGCCGCTCCCGGTCCTCGAGCTCGGCCTGCGCGACCGCCGTCCGGAAGGTGACGTCCCAGAGGGTGGGGGCCTCCTGGGCGTAGGCCTCACCGCCTGCCAGGTTGTGCAGGAACATCTTCTGCGCGGTGGCGCGGGAGGTCGCCGAGATCGTCCGGTAGACGTTCGACCAGTCCACCGAGAGGCCCACCCGGCGCCACAGCTGCTCGAAGGCGTGCTCGTCGTCGGCGGTCAGCCGCTCGCACAGCTCGACGAAGTTGCGCCGGGAGATCGGGATCTGGTCCTTGCCCGGCTTCTCCGGAGGCTGGAAGGACGGGTCGTAGGGCAGGTGGGGGTCGCAGCGGACGCCGTAGTAGTTCTGCACCCGCCGTTCGGTCGGCAGCCCGTTGTCGTCCCAGCCCATCGGGTAGAAGACGTGCTGGCCCCGCATCCGGTGGTACCGGGCGACGATGTCGGTGTGCGTGTAGCTGAAGACGTGCCCCACGTGCAGTGAGCCGCTGGCGGTCGGCGGCGGGGTGTCGATCGAGTAGATCTGCTCGCGGGCACCCTGGAGCGCGGCTGCCCGGTCGAACGCGTAGGTGTCCCCGTGGGCCCAGCGGGCGGCCCACTTCTCCTCGAGACCCTCGAGGGACGGCTTCTCGGGTACGACCGCGCCCGCTCCCGGGACGGTGCTCTCCGGGGTACGTATGTCGGTCGTCATGCCCTCCATCCTAGGAAGGTGGCGACTGGCATCCTGAGCAGGATGAGCACCACCAGTTCCGACGGGCAGCCCACCTCCGGCAACCACGCGGCTTCCGAGCTCGACCGCGTCGAGAAGGAGCTGCTCGCCCGCTGGCCCGAGAACCGCCTCGAACCGTCGCTGACCCGCATCAATGCCCTGGTCGACCTGCTGGGCTCCCCGCACCGCGCCATGCCGGTCATCCAGGTCGCAGGCACCAACGGCAAGACGACGACGGCGCGGATGGTCGACGAGCTGCTCCGCGGCTTCGGCCTGCGGGTGGGCCGCTTCACCAGCCCGCATCTGCAGTCGATCCGGGAGCGGATCGTCCTCGACGGCGAGCCGGTGAGCCCGCAACGCTTCGTCGAGACCTACGACGACATCGCCCCCTACGTGCAGATGGTCGACGCCGGCAGCGACATCCCGATGTCGTTCTTCGAGGTCATGGTCGGGCTGGCCTACGCCCTGTTCGCCGAGGCGCCGGTCGACGTAGCGGTCATCGAGGTGGGGATGGGCGGCGCCTGGGACGCGACCAACGTTGTCGACGCCCGGGTCGCCGTCGTGACGCCGGTCGACCTCGACCACTCGGAGTACCTGGGGCCGGACGTCGCCACGATCGCCGGTGAGAAGGCCGGGATCATCAAGCCGGACTCCATCGCCGTCCTCGCCCACCAGCAGCCGGGTGCATTGGACGCCCTCGTCCGGCGGGCGGTCGAGGTGGAGGCGGTCGTCGCCCGGGAGGGAACCGAGTTCGGCGTGCTGGACCGGCGGGTCGCCGTCGGGGGACAGCAGCTGCGGCTGCAGGGCCTCGGCGGAGAGTACGACGACATCTTCCTGCCCTTGTTCGGCGCCCACCAGGCGCAGAACGCCGGCACGGCGCTGGCCGCGGTCGAGGCGTTCCTCGGTGCGGGGGCCGGCACCGGGCCGATCGACGTCGAGGCCGTACGGTCGGCGTTCGCCGCCGTCCGCTCGCCCGGCCGGCTGGAGCGGGTGCGCACCTCGCCGACCGTGCTGATCGACGCCGCGCACAACCCCGCCGGCATGGCCGCCACCGTGGCGGCCATCCGTGAGTCCTTCGACTTCACCAGGCTGATCGGGGTGGTGGGCACGGTGCGCGGCAAGGACGTCGCCGGGATGCTGACCGAGCTCGAGGACATCTGCGCCGAGCTCGTGGTGACCCAGAACTCCTCGCCCCGCGCGATGCCCGCCGACGAGCTGGGCGCCCTGGCCGTCGACGTCTTCGGCGCCGACCGGGTGAGTGTCTCGCCGCACCTTCCGGAGGCGCTGGAGGAGGCGATGGAGCTCGCCGAGGCCGGGCCGGACGACGCACTCGGCGGGTCGGGCGTCCTGGTCACCGGCAGCGTGATCACCGCCGGTGAGGCGCGGACTCTCTTGACCGGTCGCACTGCGTGACCGCGCCGGATCCGGTCCGCGCCGG
>JAODNJ010000204.1 GCA_025465155.1 Frankiales bacterium | reverse complement strand
CGGCCGGCCATCACCTCGGCCCGCCCGTGCGAGAGCAGGTCGAGGGTCGAGTACTGCTGGAAGACGCGGACCGGGTCGTCCGAGGACAGCACGGTCACCGCACTGGTCAGCCGGATGCGCGACGTCCGGAGGGCAGCTGCACCGAGCACCACCGACGTCGCGCTGACGGCGTAGTCGGCCCGGTGGTGCTCGCCGAGCCCGAAGACGTCGAGCCCGACCTGATCGGCCAGGTCCACCTCCTCGAGAAGGTTGGTCAGCCGCTGTTCGGGGCTGATGGTCGTCTGCGTCGCCGGGTCGCGCGCCACGTCACCGAACGTGTAGACCCCGAGTTCCACCCGCTGCTCCCTAGGTGCCGAAATGGCCATTCCGGCACCGCTCAGGTGGTGCCGAAATGGCCATTGTGGCTGCTACCGGGGCGTGCGCGCGCGCAGGAACCGGGCCAGCAGCGGGGCCGAGAGGAGCATCACGAACAGCCGCAGCACCTGGACGGCGAGCACGAAGGTCGCGTCCGCGCCGCTGCGGGTCGCCGTCGCGAGGACGGCGTAGAGGCCGCCCGGCGTGGTGGCGAGATAGCCGTCGAGCTCGCTGGCTCCGGTCGTCGCGGCCAGGGCCACCCCTAATCCGGCGCAGGCCAGCACGAGGCCGACGATGAGCGCCAGCGCCAGCGGGAGCGCCCGCCCGACGGTACGCAGGCTCTCCCGGGTGAAGCTGACCCCGACCTGCAGCCCGATCACCAGGAAGGCCGCGTCCTGGACGAGGGCCGGCGTCCGGGCGCCGTGCGCGAGACCGGACAGGACCACGACGGCGGCGACGACCATCGGACCGAGCAGCGAGCCGACCGGGACGTGCGCCACCCGCGCCACGGCCAGGCCCACGACCGAGCAGCCGGCGGTGAAGAGAAGACCGGCCGGCCAGCCCGGCCCGGCCGCGGCCGCAGCGCCGCCCGTGCCTGCGGTCGCTCCGTAGGCCGTCGTCGCCACGACGGGCATGAGGACGACGATCAGCAGCACCCGCAGGTACTGCAGGACGGCGACCATGCGGGCGTCGGCGCCCAGGTCGCGGGCCATCGCGGTGATCCCGGAGGCGCCGCCGGCGATCATCGCGAAGGCGCCGGTCACCGGCGTGATCCCCGGCCGCAGGCGCAGCAGCAGCCCGGCCGCCAGGCTGAGCAGCAGGGTCGCGACGGTGACCAGGACGACCGGCAGCCAGTCCTGACCGAGCGCGGTGAGGGTCGAGAGCTGGATCAGCGCGCCGATCGCGACGCCGACGACGGCCTGGGCTGCGGTTGCGGCGCCACGGGGAACCGTCAGCCGGGTGCGGCCGGCCAGGGCCCGGACGAGCCCGGCGAGCAGGCCGCCGAACAACGCCGCAGAAGGGACGTGCAGCAGGCCCAGGATCAGGGACGCCAGCACCGCGGCAACGACGACGACAGCGCCGTCCAGCAACCGCCGCCGATCCCGGTTTCCCACTTGCGCCTCCGTCGCGCCGCCGACAACCCCCACTCTGCTCCTGCACCGGCCGCCGTCTCCCCTCGGGCGGACGTGGGTCTCCTCACTGCCCGGGTGGGACGGGTTGTCCTCCTGGACGGGCCGCGTGGTCGAATGGTGGCGACACTGCGACGGCAGTGGAGGAAGCCGGTGCGATTCCGGCGCGGTCCCGCCACTGTGATCCGGCTCCCGCCGGACAGCCAGGAACTCCAGCCGTCGCCTCCTGCCACCTCCGGGCGCGGACACCCGGGGAGAGGACCAGTGGTCTACTCGTGACCTATCCGTTCAGCGCCGTCGTCGGCATGGACGACATGCGGCTCGCACTGCTGCTCAACGCGGTCTCCCCCGCCGTCGGCGGCGTGCTGGTGCGCGGTGAGAAGGGGACGGCGAAGTCGACGGCGGTGCGGGCGCTGTCCGCCGTGCTGCCGCCGGTGTCCGTCGTCGCCGGCTGCCGGTTCGCCTGCGACCCGGCCGCTCCGGACCCCGGCTGCCCCGACGGGCCGCACTCCTCCGCTCCGGCCACCACGCCCGCCCACCCCTGCGGCGTCACCCGCCCCGCGCGTCTGGTCGAGCTCCCGGTGGGCGCCTCCGAGGACCGCGTCGTCGGCTCGCTGGACCTCGAGCGGGCGTTGACCCAGGGCGTGAAGGCGTTCGAGCCGGGGCTGCTCGCGGCGGCGCACCGGGGCGTCCTGTACGTCGACGAGGTCAACCTCCTGCACGACCACCTGGTCGACCTGCTGCTCGACGCCGCCGCGATGGGTACCGCCTACGTCGAGCGCGAGGGCGTCTCGGTGCGGCACGCAGCGCGGTTCCTGCTGGTCGGGACGATGAACCCCGAGGAGGGCGAGCTCCGGCCGCAGCTGCTCGACCGGTTCGGGCTCACCGTCGAGGTGGCCGCGCCCCGCGACGCCGACGCCCGCGCCGAGGTGGTGCGACGGCGGTTCGCCCACGACGCCGACCCCGCCGCGTTCGCCTCCGCGTGGGCGGCCGAGGAGGCCGGGCTGGCCGCCCGGATCGCCGACGCCCGCGACCGGCTGCCACGCGTGGTCCTCGGGGACGACGCGCTCCGCCAGGTGACCGCCGTGTGCGCCGCCTTCGACGTCGACGGCCTGCGCGCCGACCTGGTCACCGCCCGGGCCGCGATCGCCCACGCCGCCTGGTGCGGCCGCGACGAGGTCACCGAGGAGGACGTGCGGGTCGCCGCCCGCTTGGCGCTCCCGCACCGTCGTCGCCGCAACCCGTTCGACGCCCCCGGGTTGGACGACGACACCCTCGACCAGGCTCTCTCCGACACCCGCCCCGAGGATCCGCCGCCCGACGGCGAGCCCCCGCCCGAGGACGACGGCTCCTCTCCACCCGACGGCGACCCGGACGGCGCCGGACCCGAGCCCTCGTCCCACCAGAATGGCCATTCTGGTGGAACCGAGCGGGCTCGGGACAGCGACCAGGCCTCCTCCGTGCCGGCCGCCGACCGGGCCGCGGCCGCGCCGGCCGACCCCTTCCGCACCCGGCGGCTGGAGGTCCCGGGCATCGGTGCCGGTGTGGCCGGCCGGCGGTCGAAGGCCCGCTCCGATCGGGGCCGGGTGGTGGGGTCCCGCCGGCCCGACGGTGCGGTCACCACACTGCACCTGGCCGACACCGTGCTCGCCGCCGCGCCGCACCAGGTGGCCCGCGGCCGCCGCGGCGCCGGGCTGCGGATCGCCCGCGAGGACCTGCGCCAGGCCACCCTGGAGGGCCGCGAGGGCAACCTCGTGCTGTTCGCGGTCGACGCCAGCGGCTCGATGGGCGCGCGGTCGCGGATGGGGGCGGTGAAGGGCGCCGTCCTGTCACTGCTGCTCGACGCCTACCAGCGCCGGGACAAGGTCGGCCTGGTCACCTTCCGGGGGGCGGACGCCGAGCTGGCACTGCCTCCCACCTGGTCGGTCGAGGCGGCCGCCACCCGGCTGCGCACGCTGCCCACCGGCGGCCGCACGCCGCTGGCCGCCGGGCTGCTGCGAGCCCGGGAGACGCTGCGGGTGGAACGGATCCGCGACCCCCGGCGCCGGCCGCTGCTCGTCGTCGTCACGGACGGGCGGGCGACAGGTGCGCGCGGCGGGAATCACCTGGGCGACGCGTACGCGGTCGCCGCGCAGCTGGCCAGCGAAGGGACGGCGAGCGTGGTCGTCGACTGCGAGTCCGGGCCGGTCCGGCTGGGGCTCGCCGGCGTCCTCGGCGGACACCTCGGCGGGACGACGCTGCGCATGGAGGAGCTCGCGGCGGACTCCCTCGCGGCGACGGTCCGCGACGCGCGGAAGGCGGCCTGACGATGCCGCAGGGACAGGTCGAGGTCACCCCTGACGACGGGCTGACCACCCGCCAGCGGCGCAACCGGCCGCTCTTGGCCGTGCACACCGGCGAGATGAAGGGCAAGTCCACCGCCGCCTTCGGCATGGCCATGCGGGCGTGGAACCAGGGCTGGCCGATCGCGGTCTACCAGTTCGTCAAGAGCGCGAAGTGGAAGGTCGGCGAGGAGAACGCGCTCACCGCGCTGGGCCGGCTGCACGAGCAGACCGGCGAGGGCGGCCGCGTCGTCTGGCACAAGATGGGCAGCGGCTGGAGCTGGTCGCGGCGCCGGGGCAGCGAGGTCGACCACGCCGCCGACGCCGCCGAGGGCTGGGCGCAGATCAAGCGCGACCTCGCCGCCGAGGCGTTCGGCTTCTACGTCCTCGACGAGTTCACCTACCCCATCACCTGGGGCTGGGTGGACGTCGACGACGTCGTCGAGACGCTGGTGAACCGGCCCGGGCGGCAGCACGTCGTCGTCACCGGGCGGAACGCGCACCCGACGCTCGTCGAGGCCGCAGACCTGGTCGTCGAGATGCACAAGGTCAAGCACCCGATGGACGCCGGCCAGAAGGGCCAGCGAGGGATCGAGTGGTGAGCCCCCGAGGTGCCGGAATGGCCATTTCGGCACCTGTGCGAGTCCCGCGGGTGGTGCTGGCGGCGCCGGGCAGCGGGTCGGGGAAGACCTCGATCGCGACCGGGCTGCTCGCCGCCTTCGCCGCGCGGGGGCTGACCGTCTCCCCGCACAAGGTCGGCCCCGACTACATCGACCCCGGCTACCACGGCCTCGCCGCCGGCCGGCCGGGCCGCAATCTCGACCCGTGGCTGGTGGGCGAGGCGCGGGTCGCGCCGCTGTTCCTGCGCGGTGCGCTGCACCCGCGCCCGGCCGACCTCGCGATCGTCGAGGGCGTCATGGGCCTCTTCGACGGCGCGACGCATCCGTCGGTGCCGCCCGGGTTCGCCTCGACGGCCCACGTCGCGGCGCTGCTCCGCGCCCCCGTTCTCCTCGTCGTCGACGCCTCCGCGCAGGCCCGCAGCGTGGCTGCGCTGGTGCACGGCTTCGCCACCTTCGACCCCGGCCTGCGGCTCGGTGGCGTGATCCTCAACCGGGTCGGCAGCGACCGGCACGAGGCCGTTCTCCGGGAGGCGCTGGGGGCGGCCGGCGTGCCGGTGCTGGGCGCCGTCCGCAGGCTCGAGGCGCTGGCCACCCCGTCGCGCCACCTCGGGCTGGTACCGGCCGCCGAGCGCTCCACCGAGGCGGTCGGCACCGTGCGCGCCCTGGGCGAGGTGGTGAGCGGGGCCGTGGACCTCGACGCCGTTCTCTCGCTGGCGCGGTCCGCTCCTCCGCTGGAAGCCGCACCGTGGGATCCGGCCGCCGAGGTCGCCGCGGTCTCCGGCCGTCCGCGGATCGCCGTCGCGGGCGGCCCGGCCTTCACCTTCGGGTACGCGGAGAACGATGAGTTGCTGGCCGCGGCCGATGCCGAGGTGGTGACCGTCGACCCGTTGCGCGACGAGTTCCTGCCCGACGGCACGGCCGGGCTGGTCGTCGGCGGCGGGTTCCCCGAGGTCTACGCCGCCGAGCTCTCTGCCAACGCGTCGCTGCGCGCCGAGGTCGCCGCACTGGCCGGCCGCGGTGCTCCGATCGCCGCCGAGTGCGCCGGCCTGCTGTACCTGGCCCGCAGCCTCGACGGGCTGCCCATGTGCGGGGTGCTCGATGCGGACGCCGCGATGACGCCCCGCCTCAGCCTGGGCTACCGCGCGGCGGTGGCGGTGTCGGACTCCGTGCTGGCGCCCGCCGGCAGCCGGGTGCGCGGGCACGAGTTCCACCGCACGGTCACCGATCCCGGGGCGGGGCCGACGCCCGCGTGGCAGTGGTCCGCCGCGGGCGCGGAGGGTTTCGTGGCCGGCGGCGTGCACGCCTCCTACCTGCACCTGAACTGGGCCGGGAGCCCGGAGCTCGCGCAGCGGTTCGCCGCCGCCTGCACCGCCGTCCCGGCCGCGCCCAGGGCCCGGTCATGATCACCGTCGGGCTGGGCGCGTCCCGCGGCGTCACCGCCGAGGAGGTCCTCGCCGCGGTGGACGCCGTCCTGCCGCCCGGACTCGACGACGTGCGGCTGGCCACGCTCGACGTCCGCGCCGCCGAGATCGGCATCGCGGCTGCCGCCGCCCGCCGCGGCTGGCCGCTCACCGGTCACCCCGCCGCCGCGCTGGCCGCGGTCACGGTGCCGACGCCGTCGTCCCTGGCGGCGACGGCGGTCGGCACGGCGTCGGTCGCCGAGGCCGCGGCGCTGCTCGGCGGCGGCCGGCTGGTCGTCGCGAAGACCGTGCACGGCCGGGTCACCGTGGCGGTGGCGTCATGAGCGAGCGTGCGAGCGAACCGATGGGCCGAGCCGACTTCGGGCCCCGGCCGGCGCGTGCCGGCGAGGAGCTCGGGAGTCTGCACCACCACGGGGACGACGAGCTGGGGCCCGGGCTCGTCGACCTCGCCGTCAACGTCCGCGCCGGCGCCCCGCCGGCGTGGCTGCGCGCGGTGCTGCACGACGCGATCGACGACAGCGCCGCCTACCCCGATGCCCGCACGGCCCGCGCCGCCGTCGCCGCCGCGCACGGCCGCCGGCCCGACGGGGTCCTCCTCACCGCCGGAGCCGCCGAGACGTTCGTGCTGGTTGCCCGCGCGCTCACCCCGCGCCGCGCCGTCGTCGTCCACCCGTCGTTCACCGAGCCGGAGGCCGCGCTCCGCGCCGCCGGCCACCGGGTCGACCGCGTGCTGCTCCACGCGGGCGACGGCTACCGGCTCGATCCCACGGCCGTGCCGGAGGACGCCGACCTCGTCGTGCTGGGCAACCCGACCAACCCCACCTCGGTCCTGCACCCGGCGGCCGACCTGGCGGCCCTCGCCCGGCCGGGCCGCGTGCTCGTGGTCGACGAGGCGTTCGCCGACACGGTGCCCGGCGAGCCGGAGTCGCTGGCCGCCCGCGCGGACCTGCCGGGACTGCTCGTCGTCCGCAGTCTGACCAAGACCTGGGGGCTCGCCGGGCTCCGGGTGGGCTACGCGCTCGGTCCGGCCGACCTGGTCGCCCGGTTGGCGGCGCAGCAGCCGCACTGGCCGGTGTCCGCGCCGGCCCTCGCGGCGCTGCGGGCGTGCACCACGGCGGAGGCACGGGCCGAGGCTGAGGACGCGGCGGTCCGGCTCGGCACGGAGCGGGCGGCGCTGCTGGACGCGTTGCCGAAAGGCGTGACCGTCGTCGGCGAGCCACGCTCGTCCTTCGTCCTGCTGCGGGTGCCCCACGGCGAGCGGGTCCGGGCGGCGCTGCGCGAGCGGGGCTGGGCGGCCCGCCGCGGCGACACGTTCCCGGGCCTGTCCGCCGACCATCTACGGGTCGCCGTGCGCGACCCCGAGACCTCACGTGCGTTCGCCGCCGCCCTCGCTGAGATCATCTCCTCCGTCCGCGTCCCCGAGGAGATCCGCTGAGCACCGACCCGCGCCCGTTCGCCGGCACCCTGCTGGGCGAGACGATCGCCGCGATCCGGCCCCGCGACGCCGCCGCCGAGCGCGCCGCCGGCGAGCGGCTGGACCGGATGACCAAGCCGCCGGGTTCGCTCGGTGTGCTCGAGGACGTCGCCGCGCAGCTGGCCGGGATCGCCGGGGCCTGCCCCGCACCGTTGCCCTCCCCCGCCGCGGTCGCGATCTTCGC
>JAODNJ010000179.1 GCA_025465155.1 Frankiales bacterium | reverse complement strand
CGACACGGCCCCGATGACCCACCAGATGTGCTGGAACGCTTCCCGGGTGGCCGGGAAGGTGGTGGGGAAGCCGAGGACGGCGACCAGGATGCTGACGCCGAGGACGGCGCCGATCTGGCGGCTCATGTTCACCACCGCGCTGCCCGTGGCGGTGCGGTGAGCGGGCAGGTCGGTGGTGGCCGCGGCCAGGATGGTCGGCAGGGCGAGGCCGACCCCGCTGCCACCGACGAGCAACCCGGGCAGGACGTCGCTGGCGTAGGCCGGTGCCGCCGGCAGCCCGAGCGACAGCAACCCCGCGCCGAGAGCGAACATCGCGCAGCCCGCCGCGGTGATGACACCGGCGGAGACGCGGGCGGAGATCCGTTGCGCGACCGCGGCGAGGAGCGGAACCATCGCGGGCCCGGCCGCCACCGCCAGGCCGGTGCGTAGCGCGCCGTACCCCCAGACCTGCTGCATCCACAGCACGAGCGCGAGCAGGTTCGCGGCGAACGCGATGCTGAACAGCAGCGCCGTCGCGTTCGACCAGGCAAAAGAGCGCACCCGCAGCAGCGCCGGCTCGATCACCGGCGACGGGTGGCGCAGCGACCGGAGCCAGAACAGGACCAGGCCGGCGAGCGCCCCGGCCAGGCAGCCGAGAACCGCCGGGCTTTCCCATCCCCAGTCGGGTCCCTTGACCAGTCCCAGCGCGAGCGCGCCGATGGTGGCGGTGAGCAACCCTGCGCCCGCGACGTCCGAGGGCAGCACGGTGCCGGACTCACGCGACTCGCCCACCAACCGCAAGGTCAGCAGAAGCGCGCCGACGCCGACCGGCAAATTGATCAGGAAAACCCAGCGCCAGGACGCCTCCACCAGCAGCCCGCCGACGACCGGCCCGGCCGCCGCGGCCAGCGCGCCGGTAGCCGCCCAGATCCGGACCGCACGGGCCCGGCCCGCCGCCGGGGTGGCCGTCAGCAGCAGCGCCAGCGACGTGGGAGTCAGCGCCGCGGCCCCCACCGCCTGCAGCAGCCGGAAGACGTCCAACTGCCAGAGCTGCTGGCTGACCGCACACCCGGCGCTGGCGACCGTGAACAGCGCCAGACCCAGCAGGAAACCGGCACGTCGCCCGCGGCGGTCGGCCAACCGGCCCAGCGGCACCAACAGCGCCGCATACACGATGGCGTACCCGCTGAGCACCCAACTGAGGTCCGACAGCCTCGGCCGACCCAGATCGGCGCCCATGTAGGGCAGCGCGACATTGACGATGAACAGGTCGAGGCTGGCCATGAAGGCGGCGACGGAGACGACCGCCAGCACGGCACCGGCTCGGGCACCCTCTTGCTGTCGGGCCACGTCGACCGCCTGGCTCTGGTTTGACATAGTCAGGACCGTAGAAGCTGACTAAAGGAAAAGCAAGCCAGGCATATGCTGTGGCCATGTCGCACAGACAGGAGCAAGAGGCAGTCGCCACCCTCACGGGTGGCCTCGCGGACCGCGAGGCCTGGAGCGCCCAAGGACAGTGCTCGATCGAGCGCGCCCTCGCGGTGGTCGGCACACGTTCGGCGCTGCTGGTCATGCGCGAGGCCTACTACGGCACCCGACGGTTCGACGACTTCGCCAAGCGGATCGGCATCAGCGAGGCTGTCGCGGCGCTCCGGCTGCGGGAGCTGGTCCACGCCGGGCTCCTCGAGCGCCATCCGTACCGGGAACCCGGGCAGCGAACCCGCGACGAGTACGTCCTCACCGCGATGGGACGGGACCTGCTGCCGGCGGTGCTGGCACTCATGCGGTGGGGCGACCACTACCTGACTGGGCCGTCGGGAGGGCCTCTCGTGCTGACCCATGCCGGCTGCGGCTCCCCCGTCGAGGTCGCCGTCCGCTGCGAGTCGGGTCATGACGTCCCTCTGAACGAGATCGGCATCGCCCCGTCCCCGGCCGCCGTCCCATCGGCGCCACGTGTCCCGACCGGGGACGTCGTCTGACCGTCGGCGAGGCGGCTTGGTCACGTAGGGGTCCCCGCAACTCCCGCCGGGTCGTCAGCTGGCAGCTGTCCCGCAGCCTGCGCAGCGAACCGGCCCTCGACGCCCTGGACATGGGCATCTGGACCCCAGCTACGCCGGCCAGACCGTCGACGGCCTGGTCCCCCACTCGGACAGGAGCCTGCAACGCGGGTTCAAGGGGTCCTCGCAACACCGCCTGTCGCTGCTGACTGTTGAAGCTCCTCCATCGCCTCGGCGGGTGTCTTGAACCCGAGCACCTTGCGTGCCCTGCCGTTGTGCGCGGCGGCGACGGCGTCGAAATCGTTACGGCTGTGCTTGCTCAGGTCGGTGCCCTTGGGGAGGTACTGGCGCAGCAGCCCGTTGGTGTTTTCGTTGGTAGCCCGCTGGCAGCGGCCGTGCGGGTCGCAGAAGTAGATCTCCAGCCGGTGTCGAAGCACGGCCGGGCATGCTGGGCCATCTCCGCGCCCTGGTCCCATGTCAACGATCGGCGCAGCTGTTCGGGCAGCCTCGTGATGGCGGAGGCGATCGCGTCCCGGACGGCTTCGGCGCCGTGCCCTGTCAGCGGGGCCGTTCTTCGCGCGCGGGCCCTCCTGGTGGCCGGGCATTGGGGGCAGGTGCAGCAGCATCGTGAACCGGGTCGTCGTGGTTCGCGTTACAACCTGGACCCGGCGACGCTCAATCGACTGCTCGAGCCGATCGTGGGCGACGCTCAAAGAGGGTCCACCTGGACCGGTGACGTCCCTGTCACCGATCGGCTACCGGGACTCCGCGCCGTCCCTCGAGGGTCAGCGCGACGCCGGTTCCGCCGGGCTGCCTCGGACTGGGCAGCGACCGCTGTAGTCGGTATGGGTCGGTTCCGCGGTGGGTGTGTTAGGTCATGCCGGGTCGGTGTGCGGGCCGGTGGGTGCGGCGGTACTGCTGGGGGCTGAGCCCGACGTGGGCCTTCAGCTGCTGGCGCAGGTTGGCGGCGGTGCCGAGGCCGGTGCGGTGGGCGATGTCGTCGATCGTCTCGTCGGTGGTCTCTAGGCGCATGCGCGCGGCGTCGACCCTGCGGGCGGTGAGCCACTGCAGGGGGCTCTGGCCGGTCTCGGCGCGGAAGCGGCGCAGCAGTGTGCGCTCGCTGCAGCGGGCCTGCCGGGCGAGGTCGGCCAGGGTGACGCGCTCGTCGAGCCGCTCGAGGAGCGCGGCGCGCAGCTCGCTGAGGCTGCCGCCTGGGCGGGCGGGGGGCCCGTCGACGAACTGGGCTTGGCCGCCTTCGCGGTGCGGGGCGATCACCAGGACCCGGGCGAGCCGTGCTGCGGCGGCGGCTCCGTGGTCGGCGCGCACGAGGTGGGTGCACAGGTCCAGCCCCGCGGCCAGGCCGGCGCTGGTCAGCACCTGTCCGGAGTCGACGAACAGCGGCCGCTGGTCGACCCGGACCCGCGGGTAGGTGCGCTGCAGCCGCCCGGTGCGGTACCAGTGCGTGGTGGCCGGAAGGTCGTCGAGCAGACCGGCCTCGGCCAGCGTGAACGCTCCGCCGCACACCGAGACCAACCGCGCGCCGCGGCTCGCGGCCCGGCGCAGCAGCTGCAGGACGTCGGGCTCGGTCGGGGCGTCCTCGTCGTATCGGCCGGGCACGACCAGCGTGTCGGCCTGCTCGGCCCAGCCGAGGTCCTGGCTCGGGTGCCAGCCGCCGAAGGGGCCGACCGTCATGGGCGCTCCGCAGAGCCGGACGTCGTAGGCAAGTCCCAGCTCGGCCGCGCGCCAGAACACCTCCAAGGGGATGGCCAGCTCCAGTGGCACGGCGTCGGCCAGCGCCAGCACTGCAACCCGGTGCGGAGCCGCCGCTCCGCTCCACGGTGTCGGCCGCCTGCCGTCGTGTGTTGCTGCTGGTCTTGGGGTCATGGCGGGATTGTTGCGCCTGTTGGCGATCTGGTCACTCGCGCCGCGCACCCCGCTCGGGCAACGTCGGCGCCGTGGACATCAGTCGCGGCGCGCCGGTCACGGCTGCCACCCGCCGGGGCGAGCGGGCGGCAGCAGCGGGCGTCCTGGCCGAGGCGTTCGCCGCAGACCCGCTGTTCGTCGCCGCCGAGCCCGACCCGGCCGTGCGCAGCGGCCTGCTGAGCCGGCTGTGCCGCCAGCTGATCGAGCACGCTGCGGACTGCGGCACGGCGCTGGTGGCCCTGGACGCCGCCGGGACGGTCCGGGCCGTCGCGCTGTGGCGCCCGGCGGTCGCTGCTGGCGCCAAGGACCGGCAGGTCCGGCTCGAGGCGCCCAGTCGCACGAGCGGCCGGGACTGCGGCTACTGGGGCGCCATGAGCAGACCCTCGCCGAGCCGCTGGCGAGGCACGCCGCGGGCGCGGCCTACCTGGAGCTGCTGGCCGTCGCGCCGGCAGCCCGCGGGACGGGCCTGGCCGGCGCGCTCGTCGACGTCGTCAGCGAGGCCGCCCAGCGCCGCCGCCTGACCCGGGTGCTGCTCAAGACCGAACAGCCGGAGAACGTGGCGCTCTACCACCACCTGGGCTTCACCGACGTCGGTCACGTCCCGGCACCTCCCGCCCTCACCGACTCGTGGCTGCTGGTCCGCCCGGTCGGCACCGACCCCACCGATCCGGCAGGAGACGACCGATGACCACACAGCAGCAGGCAAGGCTGGGCAGCCTCGCCTGGACCAGGAGCAGCCGCGGCGCAATGACCGCGCAGGAGCGCAACGCGTTCCTCACAGCCGCCGGCGCATCGCCACCCCGCCAGGCCGTCGGTCGGCTGGACCTGCAGGACCTGCGCGCCCCGGACAGCGAGCTGGCCCGCGCCGCCGAGCAGCTGAGCGCCGGCCTGCCGCCCGCGCTGGCCGCCCACGGCCACCGCGTTTGGGCACTGGGCGCGCTGCTCGCCGCCCGCGACGGGCACAGTCTGGACGCAGAGGCGTTCTACGTAGCCAGCCTGCTGCACGACGCCGGGCTGAGGATGCCCACTCCCGGCGTCTGCTTCACCCTCACCGGCGCCGACCACGTCCTGGCCGCAGCCCGAGCGAGCACCGACGCCCACGCCGACCCCGGCCGGGCCGACCGGGCCGCCGAGGCGATCACTCTGCACGTCAACCTCGGTCTTGACCCGGCTCGAGACCCAGAAGCCGCCTACGTGCAGGCCGGCAGCCTGGCCGACCTCACCGGCGCCCGGTTGCAGCACCTGCCACCCGACACGCTGTCCCGGCTCAGCGCCCGCCACCCCCGCCACCAGATCCGCAGCGAGGTCACGCGGCGCTGGGCAGCCGAAGCCGACGCCGTACCTAGCGGCCGGGCGGCAGCCCTGCGCGAGCTGTTCATCCCCCTGGTAGAGCACGCGCCGATCCCCGCCTGACCGGCGCCAGCATCCACAACACGAGGACCCACCATGACCACGACCAGCCTGACACAAGACGACGACCTCGCCGACTTTGAGCACCGCCTCGTGACTCTGGACGGCACGACCAGGACCGTGCACGTGAGCGGGTCCGGCCCGGCTGTGGTCGTGCTACCCGAGATGCCCGGCATCAGCCCGCACCTGGCGCGGTTCGCCCGTTGGGTCCGCGACGCCGGCCTGACCGTCTACCTGCCGTCGCTGTTCGGCCGCGACGGCGCCGTGCCCCAGGCCGACGAGGGTGCAGAGGTCTTCCGCCGGGCCTGTGTCAGCGGGGAGTTCCGCGTCTTCGCCGCCGGCGCGTCGAGCCCCGTTACGTCCTGGCTGCGTGCGCTCGCCCGGCTCGCTCATGCCGAATGCGGCGGCCCCGGGGTCGGTGCGATCGGCATGTGCTTCACCGGCAACTTCGCGCTGACGATGATGCTCGAGCCGGCCGTGCTGGCCCCGGTGCTGTCCCAACCCTCGCTGCCGTTCGGCGACCCGGACGGCCTGGAGATTTCCGAGGCCGACCTGTCCCAGGTGCGCGAACGGCTGCAGCGCGAGGACCTCACCGTGCTCGGCTACCGCTTCGCCGGCGACCCCGTCTGCCCAGCCGGGCGCTTCGCCAGCTACTCCCGCGCCTTGGGCGACCGGTTTATCGCCCACACCCTGCCCGACAGCGCCGCCAACAGCGACGTCCCGCCGTTCTTCGCCACGCATGTCCCCGCACCGCACAGCGTGGTCACGGTCCACCTCGTCGACGACGCCGGCTCACCAACCCTGGCCGCCCGCGACGAGATCATCGACTTCTTTCACAGGCGCCTCATCGCCCGAGCCTGAGGCCGAACCTGGGAGACCACCACATGTTCAGCTATCGCCACCTTGTCCCGCTGACCGTTCCGCTGCCACTTCAGGCGACATCTCCGTGTCGGCGATCCAATCCGGCATTCGGCTGCCCGGCCCCCCTCTTTGATTTCGGTGTGATAACTCGGGGCATCTCCGCCGCCGCGGATCAGGTCGGGTAAGTCTTCCGGGGGAACGGGCTATCGCTCAGGTTGCTGGACGGCTCGGCCGCAGACGAGCATGCCTGGGTGCATCTCCCCAGGGATCCGACCCGGTGGGTCCTTGTGGCTGCGTTCTTCGTGGCCGTTGCGGGGCTCGTGATCCTCATCGCGGCGCTGGTCACGAATGGCAGCATCTTGCCGGGGGTGGGGCTCGGGACGCTGGGCGTCTTGGTCGGCACAGTTGCCACGGTCAGGATGCAGATCCGCGGCGGTCCGCCTCGCTGATCGCCGGCGACACGCTTCGCTGCGCGGCCGCGGTCAGCGACGCAGGGATGCGACGGCACGGTGCGCGCGGTCGGTGCGCGGCCCCGCGCCGGTGTCCTTGCCCGCACGCTGGGGCGGCAGGACGCCGCCGTGCGCGTCGAGGTGCTGGCGCAGCAGGGCGTGGTAGCGGGATTGCAGATCGACGCCGTTGAGGTGCAGCCGGATCAGCCCCAGGGCGAGGTTGGTGCGGCGCTTGTTGCGCAGGACGAAGGTGCGGGAGTCGAGGAAGTCGCGGACTGTACCCAGCGCCGTGTCCAGCGCGGCGGTGGAGTGATGGGCCGGCAGCAGGTGCCGGACGGCGACCTGCGTGGCGATGTCGGCGATGCTGGTCAGCCATGCCTGGGTGCCGGCGAACCCGGCAGCCTTCTGGTGTAGCTCGTCCCAGCCCTCGGTGCGCAAGAACGCGGTGTCGAGCCGGCGGCGCAGCCAGTGCGCCCAGCCGCCGATGCCGTCACCTTCCATCGCCTCCACGCCATTGACGTGCAGGTGGTGCTCGAACCGGGCGAGGAACGGCACCGGCAGGGAGGGGCCGGGCTGCGCCGGCCAGACGGCGCGGACGGCGTTGGCGATGACTGCGTTGTCGTCGGTGATGACCAGCTTCGGCGGCTGGCTGACATCGAGGGAGCGCAGGAACGCCTCCCAGTCGGCCTGTGTCGCCTGATGGCTGGCGTGCAGCGCCCACACCCGGCCGCGCCACACTCCGGCCGGATAGCCGTAGGCCCCGAGGACATGGAAGGCGAGGGTCTGTCGGTGGGTCCGGCGGTTCTCCACCATGAACCAGGTGTTGTCCAGCACCAGCGTCTCCGGCCAGCTGCTCTCGGCATGCGTATCGAGTACGACCGGGGCGAGTACGTCCAGCCACTCGGCCACGAGCGCGCCGCCCTGGTCCCCGCCCAGCTGCGGACGGGCCCGACGGGGACCGAGGTCGTCGCCGGGGGCGGTGGTCGGGGCCGTGGGTCGGGGGTCGGCTGCGGCGGGGTGGGCTGGGTGATGGTGGTCCCGTGGGCCGGCGGCGGGGGAGTGGTGGGGGTGTCGGCGACCAGGTCGGCGAGGCTGGGGGCGTCGTCGAGGCG
>JAODNJ010000178.1 GCA_025465155.1 Frankiales bacterium | reverse complement strand
TGTGGTCCTCCGGGGAGACCACCATCGCCACCAGCGGCGGCACGTTCCTCTCCGGCCGCCGGTGGCGCGGTTACGACGGGCTGATGCTGCTCGGCGTCCTCAAGGGTCAGGGCGTCCTGGCTCTGCGGCTGGCTGCAGACGGGACGCTGCGCGAGCAGTTCCGGATACCCGAGCTGGATGGCTCCCACGGGCGGATCCGCAGCGTGCAGCAGGGATCGGACGGTCTGCTCTACGTCACCACGGACAACGGCGGCGGGGACCAACTCCTGCGCGTGACACCAAGGGGCTGACTGCGGCCCCGGGGTCTCTTCTCAGGCGGTCACGGTCCAGGTGTCGCCGCCGGCCAGCAGCGCGGCGAGGTCGCCAGGCTCCTGCGCCCGGGCGTCCTCGAGCTGGTCGGCCATCATCCGCTCGTAGCTGGGGCGCGCGACGGACCGGAACACGCCCATGGGCGTGTAGCGCAGGTCCTGGGTGGAGAGCCGGGACAGCGCGAAGGCGTAGGCGGGGTCCTCGCGGTGCGAGTCGTGGACGACGATCTCCGAGGGGTCCACCTGGTTGGTCTCGGCGATCCGCAGGCCACCGGCCTCGTCGCGGACGACGCACGAGGCGCCGTCCGGTCCGAAGACGAGCGGCTCACCGTGCACCAGCGGAATCGTCCACATCGGGCCGGTGGCCGGGTCCTTGAGCAACTCGAACGCGCCGTCGTTGAAGATGTTGCAGTTCTGGTAGATCTCCACCAGCGCCGTCCCCCGGTGCTCGGCGGCCTGTCGCAGCACCTCGGTGAGGCCCTTGCGGTCGGAGTCCATGGCCCGGCCGACGAACGTCGCGTCGGCGCCCAGGGCCAGCGACACCGGGTTGAACGGGAAGTCCAGCGAGCCCATCGGCGTGGACTTGGTGACCTTGCCGACCTCGGACGTCGGGGAGTACTGGCCCTTGGTGAGACCGTAGATCCGGTTGTTGAACAGCAGGATCGTCATGTTGACGTTGCGGCGCAGCGCGTGGATCAGGTGATTGCCGCCGATCGACAGCGCGTCACCGTCACCGGTCACGACCCACACGTGCAGGTCGGGCCGGGACGCGGCCAGGCCGGTGGCGATCGCCGGGGCGCGGCCGTGGATCGAGTGCATCCCGTAGGTGTTCATGTAGTACGGGAAGCGGGAGGAGCAGCCGATCCCGGAGACGATGACCATGTCCTCGCGCGCGATGCCGAGGCTCGGCAGGAAGCTCTGGACGGCGTTGAGGATGACGTAGTCACCGCAGCCGGGGCACCAGCGCACCTCCTGGTCGGTCTTGAGGTCGCGGGCCTTGAGCTCGCTGACCTTCTCGCCGCCGGCGGCGATGGCCGCTGCGATGGGACCCGCCGCGGGGACGGGCATGCCCAGGTCGGTGGTGCTCACTTGGATCCTCCGTTGAGAGCCGCGACCGGCTCGTGGGACACCGGGGGAGTGTCGGCGTCGATGGCGTCCTGCAGCACCGCCGCGAGTTCGGCGGCGCGGAAGGGCAGCCCCCGCACCTGGGTGTGGCTCTGGACGTCGACGAGGTACCGGGCGCGCAGGAGCAGCGCGAGCTGACCGAGGTTCATCTCGGGACAGATCACGCGGTCGTAGCGGCGCAGGATGTCGCCCAGGTCGGCCGGCATCGGGTTGAGGTGGCGCAGATGGATCTGCGCGATGGAGCGGCCGGAGGTGCGGATCTGCCGGCAGGCAGCGCCGATCGGGCCGTAGGTGGAGCCCCAGCCGATCACGGCCACCCGCGCGTCCCCGTCCGGGTCCTCCACCTCGGTGGGCGGAAGGGACGCGGCGATGCCGTCGACCTTCGCCTGCCGGGTGCGGGTCATGAACTCGTGGTTGTCCGGGTCGTAGGAGATGTTGCCGGTCCGGTCGGCCTTCTCCAGTCCGCCGACCCGGTGCTGCAGCCCTGCCGTGCCCGGAACCGCCCACGCGCGCGCCAGGGTCTCGGGGTCGCGGAGGTAGGGCAGGAACTCGCCGTCCTCACCGTTGGGCGCGGTGGCGAAGTCGACGGTCAGCTCAGGCAGCGAGTCCACGTCGGGGATCGCCCAGGGCTCGGCGCCGTTGGCGAGGTAACCGTCGGACAGCAGGATCACCG
Organism: Frankiales bacterium; assembly: GCA_025465155.1. Taxonomy (GTDB): domain Bacteria; phylum Actinomycetota; class Actinomycetes; order Mycobacteriales; family Geodermatophilaceae; genus Geodermatophilus. The sequence continues at coordinate 1,156 of JAODNJ010000178.1, read as the reverse complement.
GGGTGCGGTAGGTCAGCGCGATCCGGGCCGCCTCGAGCGCCGCGTCGAAGCAGTCGCCGGGGGAGCGGGGAGCGATCACCGGCACCGGCGCCTCACCGTTACGCCCGAACATCGCCTGGAGCAGGTCGGACTGCTCGGTCTTCGTCGGGAGACCGGTGGAGGGGCCGCCGCGCTGCACGTCGACGACCACCAGCGGCAGCTCGATCATGACCGCGAGGCCGATCGCCTCGGACTTCAGCGAGACCCCGGGCCCCGACGTCGTGGTCACCCCGAGGGCGCCACCGAAGGACGCGCCGATCGCGGCGCCGATCCCGGCGATCTCGTCCTCGGCCTGGAACGTCCGGACGCCGAAGCCCTTGTGCTTGGAGAGCTCGTGGAGGATGTCCGACGCCGGGGTGATGGGGTAGGCCCCCAGGAAGACCGGCAGCCCCGAGCGCTCGCCGGCCGCGACGAGTCCGTAGGACAGGGCCTGGTTGCCGGAGATGTTCCGGTAGGTGCCCGGTGCCATGGGTGCCGGCTTGACCTCGTAGGAGACCGCGAAGGCCTCGGTCGTGTCCCCGTAGTTGTAGCCCGCGCGGAACGCGGCGATGTTGGCCGCGGCGATCTCCGGCTTGCGGCGGAACTGCCGCTCCAGGAAGCGCACCGTGCCCTCGGTGGGCCGGTGGTACATCCAGGAGAGCAGGCCGAGCGTGAACATGTTCTTGCTGCGCTCGGCCTCCTTCTTGCCGAGCCCGGAGTTCGCGAGCGCCTCGAGGGTGAGGCTGGTGAGCGGCACACTGACCAGCTGCCAGCCCTCCAGCGAGCCGTCCTCGAGCGGGTTGGTGGCGTAGCCCACCTTCGCGAGGTTGCGAGCGCTGAACTCGTCGGAGTCCACGATGAGCAGGCCACCGCCGGGCAGGTCGGCGAGGTTGGCCTTGAGCGCGGCGGGGTTCATCGCCACCAGCACGTCGGGGGCGTCGCCCGGCGTCATGATGTCGTGGTCGGCGAAGTGCAGCTGGAAGGAGCTGACCCCGGGCAGGGTCCCCGTGGGGGCCCGGATCTCGGCCGGGAAGTTGGGCAGCGTCGACAGGTCGTTGCCGAAGGAAGCCGTCTCGCTGGTGAACCGGTTGCCGGTCAGCTGCATCCCGTCGCCGGAGTCGCCGGCGAGCCGGATGAC
>JAODNJ010000175.1 GCA_025465155.1 Frankiales bacterium | reverse complement strand
CCCGCCGCGCAGCGGGAGCAGCTGCCGCAGGAGGGAAAGCTCAGGACGACGCGGTCGCCCGGCGCGACGCCGCGGACCTCGCCGCCCACCTCCCGCACGATCCCGGCGCCCTCGTGCCCGAGCACGGCGGGCAGCACGGCCGGCCGGTCGTCGCGGACCAGCAGGTCGGTGTGGCACATCCCAGAGGCGACGACCTCCACCAGGACCTCGTCGGGCCGCGGGCCGGAGAGTTCGACGGGCTCGACGACGAACGGGCCCCCCGGCTCCCGGACGACCGCGCACGTCGCCCGATGGCGGACCGGGGTTCCCGTCACTGGGTGGCGGTGAGGCCGCCGTCGAGGGTGAGGACCTGGCCGGTCACGAACGACGAGGCGTCGGAGCAGAAGAACAGCAGCGCCCCCACGAGGTCGTCGGGGTCGGCGATCCGGCGCAGCGGGATGCGGTTGACCAGGTTGTCGTAGAAGGTCGGGTCCGCCAGCAGGCTCGCGGCCTGCTCGGTGCGCACGAAGGTCGGGGAGACGGCGTTGACCCGGATGCCGTGCTTCGCCCACTCGGTGGCGTACTGGCGGGTCAGCGCGTCCATCGCACCCTTGGCGGCCACGTAGGCCGAGTACCCGGCGTTGATGCCGAGCTGGCCGCGGACCGAGGAGATGTTCAGGACCGAGCCGCCCCGGCCGCCGGCGATCATCGCCCGCGCGGCGGCCTGCGAGACGAGCAGCGCGGTGGTCAGGTTGAGGTCGAGGATCCGGTCCCATTCCGACTGCGGGTAGGCCTCGGCGTCGTACAGCGCGGTGCCCGCACCGCCGCCGATGCCGTTGATCAGGACGTCGACCCGGCCGAACGTGTCGAGGGTCTGCCGCACGGCGTCGTCGGCAGCCGCCTTGTCGGCCATGTCGCCGGAGATCACGAGCGCCTCGCCGCCGGCCTTCTCCACGGCCTGCCGGGCCTCCTCGAGCCGCTCCGCCGACCGGCCGATGACGGCGACCTTGGCGCCCACACCGGCCAGCGCCCCGCAGGTCCGGACGCCGACGCCGCCGGAGCCGCCCGCCACGACGGCGACGCGGTCGTCGAGCCGGAAACGCTGCAGTTCATCCATCGGGGTGGTTCCTCCAGAGGTCAGCGGACGGGGGCGCGCTTGGCGGTGAACTTGTCCCACAGCGACGCGGCGTTGAGCGTCTGGATGTGGTCCATCATGTAGCCCTGCCCGACGTCGACCGGGCCGAACTTGTCGCGGAAGTCCACGCGGGCGATGGTCTCCTCGCGCGACCAGCCCTTGGCCACGGCCTCTGCCACGGCGCTGGTCCACTCGAGCAGCACCGAACGCTGCGTCGCCAGGTAGGCGGTGGTGGTCACCGGGCCGTGGCCGGGGATCACCCGGTCGACGTCCAGGCTGGCGATGACGTCCAGCGCGCCGACCCACTGGTCGATGTCGGAGGTCATCAGCCAGGTCTGGCACTCCGAGAACACGGTGTCGCCGGTGAAGACGACGCGCTGCTCGGGCACGTAGACGGCGACCTGACCGGGGGTGTGTCCGGGGGTGTGGATCAGGTGGAACGTCGTGTCGCCGACCTTCATCTCGAGGTCGCCGGTGAACACCAGGTCGCCCCGGTTGGGGTCCTCGTAGTAGGTGTCGCGGTCGGGAACGATGGACGCGGCGTCCGGGTCGTCGGTGGGGACCGCCTCGAGCGCGTAGTCGTAGGGATCGAGGTCCGGCGTCGGCACCATGAAGTTGTCGGCGACCCCCTGGTGGTGCACCACCTCGCCGGCGCCCTTGAACCAGTAGTTGCCGAAGATGTGGTCGACGTGGTGCTCGGTGTTGATCACGTAGCGGACGGGGCCGTGCGTCTCGGCCTCCTGGCGCATCGCCACGGCCCGGGTGGGGAGCTGGGGCGTGTCGACGACGACGACGCCCGCCGACGTGACCACGTAGCTGGGGTTGCAGCCACGGATCTCGGTCGTGGTGAAGACACTGGGCGTCACGCGCTGCACGGTGGTTCCTCCCTGGGGCCAACGGTCCGGGGCGCCCCCGGAGCACCACACCCGCACGACCGCGATCCGTGGCGTGCCTCACGTGGCGACCAATAATCGATTCTCGATGCACTCCCTGTCAACCATCGTCCGGCCGGGTCGGCGCACTCCTCGACCTGCACCCGACATCCGGCCCGACTTCTTCTGCCCGGCTCTGGGTAGGTGCGGCCCCAACCGCCCGTGCCCAGCGAAGGGGGTGGCGCGTGCTCCTTGCCCGACGGTGGTCCTGGCTGCTCGTCCTCGTGGTCGGGATCGCTCTCTACGAGTCCGTGCGCCACGCGGTGGTCGCGACCGGGAACCCCAACCTGGTCCCGGCCCTGATCCTGATCGGCGCGAGCGTCGTCCCGGCCGCGTTCGTCGCCTTCATCGCCGGCCGGCGGATGGTCTTCGCCGTGCACGGCGGCCTCGTCGCCGCCACCGCGCTCATCGGCGGCGTCATCGGGGTGGTGACCGCGGGCCTGCTCGAGTACCGCACCCTGCAGAGACTGGGGGTGTTGCCGGTCTTCGGCGTGGGCCTGATCGAGGAGGCCGCGAAGCTGATCGTTCCTCTGGTGCTCGTCCTCGCGCTGCGCCGCGACCGGCACCCCGCCGACGGGCTGCTGATCGGGGTCGCGTCCGGAGCGGGGTTCGCGGTACTGGAGACGATGGGATACGCCTTCGTCGTCCTGATCCAGTCGCGCGGCGACATCGGCGTCGTGCAGGCAGTGCTCTTCGAGCGCGGGGTGTTCAGCCCGGCCGCGCACATGGCCTGGACCGGAGTGGCCGCCGCGGCCCTGTGGCACGCGGCCATCGCGCACTGGCACCCGCGGGCGCTCGCCTGGTTCGCCGTCGTCTTCCTGGTCGCGGTGGGGCTGCACACCGCCTGGGACAGCGCGCCCAACCTCACTGTCGACTCCGTCGTCGCGGCGGTGAGCCTGGTGCTGCTCGCCTGGACGACGCACCGGCTCGCCGCGCCGCACCGCCGTCTGCTGCCCACCGGCCCTGCCGTGCCCGCGGGCTACCGCTGACCCGGGCGCAGGAGGGTGGGTCGACCCCGCCGGGCTCCGTCCGGGCAGGATGAGCGCATGCCCTACACCCCTGCCGACACGCGCTACGACTCGATGACCTATCGGCGTACCGGGAGGAGTGGGCTGGACCTGCCGGCCATCAGCCTGGGGCTGTGGCACAACTTCGGTGACGACATGCCCTTCGACCGCCAGCGGGACATCCTCCGCCGCGCCTTCGACCTGGGCATCACGCACTTCGACCTGGCCAACAACTACGGCCCCCCGTACGGGTCCGCGGAGATCAACTTCGGCCGGCACCTGCGTGAGGACTTCCGGCCCTACCGCGACGAGCTGGTGGTCTCGACGAAGGCCGGGTGGGACATGTGGCCGGGACCGTACGGCCAGGGCGGCGGCGGCCGCAAGTACGTGCTGGCCAGCCTCGACCAGTCACTGGCCCGCTTGGGGCTGGACTACGTCGACATCTTCTACTCGCACCGGCCCGACCCGACCACGCCGCTCGAGGAGACGATGGGCGCCCTCGACACCGCCGTCCGATCGGGGAAGGCGCTCTACGTCGGCATCTCGTCGTACTCCGCCGCCGACACGGCCCGCGCCGCCGACATCCTGGCCGACCTCGGGACGCCGTTGCTGATCCACCAGCCCTCGTACTCGATGCTCAACCGCTGGGTCGAGCACGACCGGTTGCTCGACACACTCGAGGAGAAGGGGGCGGGCTGCATCGCCTTCTCCCCACTGGCCCAGGGCATGCTCACCGACCGCTACCTGAACGGCGTCCCCGAGGGCTCCCGCGCCAGCCAGGGCAAGTCGTTGTCGACCGACCTCCTCAGCGAGGAAGCCCTCGCCCACGTGCGCGCGCTGAACGAGATCGCGCAGGCGCGCGGGCAGAGCCTGGCCCAGATGGCGCTGGCCTGGGCGCTGCGCGACCCGCGGATGACCTCGGTGCTGATCGGCGCGAGCAGCGTCGCGCAGCTGGACCAGAACGTCGGGGCGCTGCGGCGCCTCGACCTCTCCGAGGACGAGCTGGCGGCCATGGAGCAGCACGCCGTGGACTCCGGCGTCGACCTCTGGCAGGGCGCCCGAACCGCCTGACCCCGCGCGGTTGCCGCCGCCCGGCCGTGGCGGGAGGCTCGGCGGCACACCGACGGGGGGAGCGACGATGCGAGCCGATGAGGTACGGGGTCTGTCCGAGCTCGGCCGGCTGACCCTGCGCGGGACGACGTCGCGGATCGCCGAGCTGCACCACGGGATCGCCGACCGGGCCTTCGGGGCGGTCGGGCCGGCCGGTGCTCCGGTCAAGGTCGTGCACGACGCCGTCTCGGGGCTCGCCTACTCCAGCGTCCGGCTGGCCCTGGGCGCGGGAGCCCGGGCGACCGGTGCGTTGGCCGCCCTGCGGGCCGACGGCGTCACCGTGGACGGGGGCCCGGGCGGGGTCGCGCTCGGAATCCTCAACGGCGCCCACGGCGACCTCGTCGCGCGGACGGCTCCGGCGCTCGCGGTGTCCATGCACGTGCGCAGCGCCGGGCGCGACGTCCCGGTGACGACGGAGGCCCTGGCAGCGGCCTTTCCGGACGCGGGCGGACGGCTCGCCGTCTTCCTGCACGGTCTGACCGAGACCGAAGGCTCCTGGTGCTTCCGGTCGGAGCGCCACCACGGGGAACCGGGCATCACCTACGGCAGCCTGCTGCACCGCGACCTCGGGCTCACCCCGGTCTTCGTGCGCTACAACACCGGGCTGCACGTCTCCGACAACGGCCGGCTCCTCGACGAACTGCTCGCCGCGCTGGTCGACGCCTGGCCCGCGCCGGTCCAGGACATGGTCCTGATCGGGCACTCCATGGGGGGTCTCGTGGCCCGGAGCGCCCTGCACCAGGCCGGGGGAGGGACGGTGGAACCTCGCCCGTGGACCCACCTGGTCCGCGACACGATCACGCTCGGGACGCCGCACCTCGGGGCCCCGCTGGAGCGGGGGGTGCACACGCTCACGCACACGCTGGCCCGCCTGCCCGAGACCCGGCCGCTGGCGGCGCTGCTCGCACTGCGCAGCGCGGGCATCAAGGACCTGCGCCGCGGCACCCTCGTCGAGGCCGACTGGTCCGGCCGCGATCTCGACGCCGCGGGGCCCGCGGAGCACACCCACGTTCCGCTGCACGACGGCGCCCGGCACTTCGTCGTCCTCGCGACCGTGGCGCGCAACCCCACCGGCCGCACGGCCGGCCTGATCGGCGACCTGCTGGTGCCACCGCGCAGCGCCTCGGGAGACACCGGGGACGACGACCGGCTCGCCTTCCCGCCCGACGCCGTGCACCGGGTGGGCGGCATCCACCACCTCGACCTGCTCAACCACCCGCGGGTCTACGAGCAGATCCGCGACTGGCTGGTGGAACGCCCGGAGGGTGCACACCCGCCGGCTCCCGCGGAGGAATCCGCCCCGGCGTGACCGCGGACGCTGAAGGCCGTTGTCCCTGGTGACGAAGGAGGCACAGTGGCCGACGACGGCAAGGGCGCGCACGGCAGGGGCGCGAACGGCACCAACGGACCCGGCAATCGGGGAAGCAGCCTCATCGAAAGGGCCATCGAGCGGCGGGTCCAGGCCGCGATGGAGCCGCGGCCGCCCAGCGACACGCTGCTCCGGCTCCAGCAACCGGTGTACGACCTGCTCAACAAGTTCTGGTTCCGGCTGGAGATCGACGGCTGGGACCGGGTGCCCGACCGGCCCTGCCTGCTCGTCGGCGTGCACTCCGGCGGCACCCTGACGATGGACGCCTGGACCCTGGTGAACGCATGGCACACCCACTTCGGGGGCCAGCGGATCCTGCACGGCACGGCGCACGACGTCCTGCTCACCCTGCCGGGCCTGGGCGACTACTTCCGCGCGACCGGCGTCATCGCGGCCGACCGGACCAGCGTGTCCGCGGCCCTCGCGCAGGGGGACGACGTCGTCGTCTGGCCGGGTGGTGAGGTCGACTCGATGCGGTCGTGGCGCAAGCGGGACGTCGCCACGCTCGGCGGCCGCACCGGTTTCGTGCGGCAGGCGATCCGCTCCGGCGTCCCCATCGTCCCGGTGGCGACGGTCGGCGGCCACGACACGGTGTTCGTGCTGTCCGAGGGCCGGTGGCTGGC